>NZ_CP049888.1:323776-647552 GCF_011304355.1 Weissella coleopterorum
AATGGCCGCATTAGGTTACTTGGTGTCTGCCCAACCAGCAATGCTTGGTTTGGCAACTGGATTTGTTCTTTCACAAGTTTCAATTGTGGGAGCCACAATCTCAGGAATTCTTGTAATGCACACTAAGAAGACAAATAAAGAATGGTTAGTTATTGCGATTGGGTTGATCTTAATTGTGATTGCTGCAGCGGTTACGGCGTTCTTAAAGAATTAATAATATAAAACGTTAAATTGTTTAAATTGAACAATTTAACGTTTTTTTTTAGAAGTAGATGTTGCCAAATATAAAATAGTGATGATGCTCAAATGGAGTTAAGTTACTGAATGGTTGACCTAGTTAAGATTAAGTTGACTTAGTAATTGTCAGATATTGAACGATACAAAAAAAGTTTCGCTAGTAGAAAGTAGCGAAACATTTTTTAGAACAACGATGATGTTATGAATAAATAAGAACTTCAGCGACTAAGATGATTGCTCCAAAGCCGAGTACGAAAGCGACAACCGGCCAAACGAATTTGAGCCAGTGAGAATACTTCATATCTAACATCTGAAGGGTTGCCATGACTAAGCCTGTTGGAGCAAGGAAGAGCATTGCGTATTGTCCGAATTGGTAAGCAGTCACGACGACGAATCGTGGAATGTCGACGGTGTCGGCCAAGGGAGCCATAATTGGCATTGAAAGGACTGCTAATCCTGATGATGATGGAACAATGAATCCTAAGACGAAGAAGATTAAAAGCATAACCAGAATGAAGAAGGGACCGCTCATGTGCGTGACCAATGAAGATGAGAACTGCAACATGGTATCTGAAATCATTCCTTCGTTTAAGACAATATTGATTCCACGCGCTAACCCAATAATGAGGGAAACTCCGACCAAGCTAGATGAACCTGCTACAAATGCATCAACAACCCCTTTTTCACCAATTCCATTAGGTCCAGTTGCAGTTAGAAACATAATGAAGATGGCAAAGGTTAGAAAAGAAGCAGCCATGGTTGGGAACCACCAACCTTGTGACATTACTCCCCAAACCATTAGAGGGAAAGTTATGACGAAGAGAATCAAAATTAACTTTTGACGGAAATCAAAAATGCGGGCAATACCACCATTTTCACCAGTAATCGACCACATTTTTTCAAATTGAGTGCGATCTTCATAAGCGTATGAGAAACTGGGATCTGCTTTAACTTTTTTACTGTACCAGTAGAGATAAGCAATTACGAAACAAGCCGCAACAGCACAACCAACGATTCGCCAAGCAATTCCCTGGGTGAAATTAATTCCGGCTGCATTCGAAGCGATGACAACCGAGAATGGATTGATGGTTGAGAAAGCCGTTCCCACGGAACTAGCTAGGAAGATTGCCCCGACACTGACGATCGAATCATAGCCCATGGCGATAAAGACGGGAACCAAAATTGGATAAAAGGCGACCGCTTCTTCTTCAATTCCACATAAAGTTCCACCTAAGACCATTAGAATTGCTACTAAGAAAATCAGCATAAATTCATGCCCTTTGGTTTTCTTAGTCAAGGCCATCAAACCAGATTCAAAGGCGCCACTCGCTTTTACGACCCCAATTAAGCCGCCTAAGACGAAGATGAAGACCATGATATCAACCGCTTCAATTGTTCCACGGACCATACTATTTGGAATCGCACTCACACTAGCGGGACGTTGCTTGAGCCGTTGATAAGTTCCTGGAACTGAGATTTCTTGGGTGATACCGCCACTGGTAAATTGTTTGATATCAATTTTAACGCCTAATTCCTTTAGGGAATCTTGTGTGGCGGGGAGTTTTTTAGTCGGTCCATCGGGGACATTGACCTTAAGCTGTTTACTTGGTTGATCATATGATAATTTAGAATAGCTTCCGGCCGGAACGAACCAAGTTGCAAGAACGGCCAGAATGGTTAATGCAAAAAGAATTACGAAAGCACCTGGCATTTTCAAATGAAAATGGGCGCGTTTTTTAAGACCAGTCATACGAATTCACCTATACCTTTATGGATAAATTTGTAAAATTAAGAAATCAGGGCCTTGAAAAATGCAATATGTAAATGAACAATCTTATTTGGGAATCAGATACTTGTATAGTGGATGATTTCTTATTTACAATGGTATTATAAGTAAGCGGTTTCATTAAGTTTCAAAAAGTTTCAAAAATGAGATAATAGGGAAGGTTTTATCATGGGATTAAGAATGAATCGGTTTGGTCGTTGGCAAAGAATTTTAGTGGTAGCCATGTGTGTTGCCTTGGCTTCGCAAGTTAATTTTGAAATTTTGACACCGGGTTTTATTGTAGCTCTTTCGCCGCTTCTTTTGCCAGTTTTTCTTTATTTTAATACGGATTTAAATCCCCTGCGATTGGTTGGAGTTGTTGCTTTGGCTTCACCAATTTTTCGCGGGTTACTTCTTTGGTTGAGTCACTCAGGGCAAATTGGTACGTTGACACTCTCAGATATTGGTTTTTATATTTGCTATGGAGTTTTATATTACTGGCTCTATTGGCGGCGAGGCGGTTGGAATAATTTAACGTTTTTCTGTACGATCGTCCTGTGTGATTATGGGGCAAATCTCTTTGAAATTGCGATCATGAATCATGGTGATTTTGCCGATTATCGATTTTTTCAACTTTTGTTTATTGTGGCGCTGATACGTACTATTTTAAGTTGTGTTTTTGCCTTTGGTTATCATTATTTAAATCTGATGATGCGTAAAGAACAACATGAGAAACAATATTACCAATTTGTGCTAGTCGCTGCTGCTGTAAAAAACGAAGTTTATTTTATGCAAAAAAATGTGGCTGAAATTGAACGTATTATGCAGAATGCTTATGTCTTAAATCAAACTTTGAAGGAAGAGAATCCGGCAGCGAGTCAAAGAGCATTAGAAATTGCCCGCGATGTGCATGAAATTAAAAAAAATTATCGCAATGTGATTACCGGGTTAGGGGGACAGTTTGATCTGGGTCAAATGCAAGCGATGCACTTAACGGAAATTTTGCGGATTGTGTTGTCCGATCTACGGACAACGATCAAAGAACAACATTTAAATATTGTGGTGCAAGTTCAAAATGAAGTTGATGTGATGGTTGCTAAACACTATGTTTTGGTAACGATTTTATCTAATTTATTATTAAATGGGCTTGAGGCGATGGCTGACCAAAAATTTGGGCGTTTACAAATCAATATTAGTCGGCAAAATAATGAAATTATATTAGAAATAGCGGATAATGGTATGGGGATGACTACGGCAGTACAAGCCGCAATTTTTCAACCGGGATTCACGACTAAATATAATGTTCAAACCGGCGATGTATACCGGGGAATTGGATTGTATCACACGAAACAAATCGTTGAAGAGCAATTCAAAGGTCAAATTATGGTTCAGTCGGTCCCTAAGGAAGGAACCACTGTTACGGTGCACCTTTTACAAGGTCAATTGGAGGATGAGGCGCAATGAATTTCTATATCGTAGATGACGATGTCGCAGTACCATTGGTCCTACAACAAATTATCGAACAAAATTTTGACTTTACCGTGGTCGGGACTGCTCACTCCGCCCAAGCGGCGTTGGATCAATGGTTGGCGTTAGATGTGGATATTTTATTAGTGGATTTATTGATGGCCGAAATGTCAGGGATCGATTTGGTGAAAAAATTAAAAGGAATACAACCAAATTTACGAGTGGTAATGATTTCGCAAGTTCGTTCACCACATTTACGGGAAGAGGCATATCGAGGAGGAATTGAATTTTTCATCGATAAACCAATTAATGTCGTTGAGGTGAAAACGGTGCTCGAAAAGGTTGTTCAAAACCTTCAAATGGAGCAAAAATTAAAGCACATTCAAAAGTTGATTGGTGATCAAAGTGCCGTAGTGGAAGAGTCCATGGCGCAAGGAGTTGTACAAAAGAATCAACAAGCCAAAATTCGCTCTATCTTAAATTTGCTGGGTATCTCTACAGAAACTGGTGCATCTGATATTTTATTTATTGCTGAGATCATGTTGGAGCAACAATTGCATTTTAAAGAAATTGATTTTGCGGTTGATTATCAAATTGATGAACATGAAAAAAGAATTATTTTTCAACGGATTCGGCGTGCACTGAAAGTGGGACTAACTAATTTAGCACATCTCTGTCTTGATGATTTTGAAAATGAATTATTAATTAATTACGGGAATATTTTATTTGAATATAAAAATGTTCATGAAGAAATGCAATATTTGCAGGGCAAGCGGTCTGAACATGGTAAAACTTCTTTGCGACATTTTTTTGAAGGTTTAGTTTTGGAGAGTCAAGCTTAAAGTGATGATGGTCGTGTTGAATAATCCCTGGGTTAAAAAGACTTGTTAAATTTGGTTGATCGTGTAAAATGTAAGATAACAGTTAAAAATAACATTCCTATCAAGAGTTCAGGGAGGGACTAGACCCGATGATCTGACGCCAACGTACCCGTAATGGGCGATGTGGTAACTTCTAGCAGATGGGCGTAATGATCGTTAAAATGACATGCGCTTATCGTATGTCATTTTTTAATTGATTAAAAATTGGGCTCCAAGGGAGTCTGCTATATTAAAGGAGTTTTATAATGGTTGAAAAACGTCTCTTTACCTCAGAATCAGTTTCAGAAGGTCATCCCGATAAGGTTTCTGACCAAATTTCAGATGCAATTTTAGATGCAATTTTAAAAGCAGATCCAATGGCACGTACGGCCATCGAAACTGCGGTAACCACTGGTTTTGTTAATATATTTGGTGAAGTGTCAACAAGTGCATATGTAAATATGAACCAGATTGTTAGGCAAACGCTCAAGCGGATTGGTTATGATGATCCGGATGCTGGCTTTTTAGCAGATGATATTCACGTCGCTTTAACGATTGATGAACAATCACCCGACATTGCCCAAGGGGTTGATTCAGCTTTGGAACAGCGTGAGGCCGGAGGTGTTGATCCATTGGACCAAATTGGAGCAGGTGATCAAGGTTTGATGTTTGGGTATGCCACCAATGAGACTGACCAATACTTACCTTTGTCGGTAGTCTTATCGCATGCTTTGGTGAAAAAACAAGCGGAAATCCGACGGGCTAAAACCTTACCATACTTGTTGCCAGATGCTAAAGCTCAGGTGACGGTTGAGTTAGATGAAAATGATCAAGCTAAGCGAATTGATGCTGTGGTTTTGTCAACGCAACACCGTGCCAGTGTCAGTCTAGAGCAACTACGGTCGGAAGTTAAAACGGCTATTATTGATGAGATCTTGCCCGCTGCTTTAGTTGATGAAAAAACCCGTTATTACATTAATCCGACGGGTCGTTTCGTCATTGGGGTCCTAAGGGTGATGCGGGGATGACTGGTCGGAAAATTATTGTAGATACCTATGGTGGCTATGCTCGTCATGGTGGTGGTGCTTTTTCAGGAAAGGATGCGACCAAGGTGGATCGGAGTGCAGCTTATGCTACGCGACATATTGCCAAGAATATTGTTGCAGCTGAATTAGCTGAGCGCGTTGAAATTCAAGTTGCTTATGCCATCGGTGTGGCAGCACCAGTTTCGATTGATGTTAATACATTTGGGACCGGTCGGGTTACCGATACACAGTTAGTTACGGCCATTCGTGATTTGTTTGAACTACGGCCGGCCGGGATCATTGAAGAGTTGGATCTGCGCCAACCGCGTTATGAAGCAACCGCCGCTTATGGTCACTTTGGCCGTCCAGAATTGGACTTGCCATGGGAGCGTTTGGATAAGGTTGATGCGCTAAAAGCTTATTTTAAAAATTGATTAGTATTCAATAGTCATGGATTGTTATTTCATAACAAGGCATGGCTTTTTATTTATCAAAAATATTAATTTCAAGAGGAAGTTAGACCAAGATGCATTTCAATTTAAGAGTTTTAGGGAATTTAAGTTTGGTTTGAAGTAGATTTATGCTTAACCTAAGTGATCGTTTCTATAATGAAAATTATTCAAGATAGAGAAACGAGGGACTTATTATGAATTTTATCAAAAGGGCGGGAATTACCCTGTGGACGCAAAAAGGGCGCACGATTTTATTGACGATTGTATCCAGTGTGATTTTAGTGTTTGTAATGGCGGGACTCATTATTCAAAATGCGGCGCAAAGTTCAGCTAAAATTGCAGCGGATGCGGTTGGATCAACGGTGACACTTTCGGCTAATCGTGAAAAAATGTTTGAACAAATGCGTAAGCAAAGTACTGATAGTGATAGCACTTCGGATACAACGATTCAAACACCGACCACGACGGTAGCGAAAGTTCAAAAAATGGCAGCATTATCCAATGTGAGTTCTTATAATATTACCAATAGTACTTCGGTAAATGCGAATAGTTTTAAGGCAATTTCTACTTCTAAGAAGCAAGGCCAGATGTTGGGAGGAATGAGTCAGACGAGTAGCGGCGATATCTCAATCAGTGGAACATTGACTACCGCAGGTGTATCTGGATTTCAGGACAAGACCAGTAAGATTACGTCTGGGCGTGGGATTAAGGCAAGTGATGTGAATACCAAAAATATCATTGTGGAAACAGAATTAGCTTTGGCCAATGGGATTAAGGTTGGTGACCACTTGAAAGTAGCTAATTCGGATGATAGTAGTAAAACAACTTCGCTAAAAGTCGTTGGAATTTATCAGAGTAAGGCAACTGATAGTGGCCCAATGGGGGCTGGAGCGGGGAATACTATTTATGGTTCGTATACCTTAGTCAATAGTTTGGCAGGAACAGAAAATGAAGTGGCAAATGTAACCTTTAATATGCAAGAACCTGCCAAAACAAAGCAGTTTGTCCAAGCTGCTAAGAAAATCTTAAACGATAATAAGATAACTTTAACATCGGATGCCTCGGCTTATAAGTTGGCTGCTAAAAATATGCGACGAGTAGCTAGCTTAGCCGGTCAAATTGTTTGGGTTGTAGCAATCGCTGGTGCGTTGATTTTGGGATTGATTATCTTATTATTAACGCGGGAGCGCCGGCGTGAAATTGGAATTTTGGTGTCCTTAGGTGAGACTAAAAGTAAGGTTGTGAGCCAACTATTTGTTGAGTTATTAATGATATTGGTTGTTGCCCTAGGAATTGCGACGGCAGTCGGTACTACGGTATCCAATCAAGTTGGAAAAAGCTTAGTTAGTCAGCAACAAACTAGTCAAACGCAGCAACGGATGGGTGGGGCCCCAGGTGGTGGTCAAGCCCCAAGTAAGGGTAGTGCGACAAATGGTCAACCGAGTGGCGATCACCAACCAGGTGCTGGCATGGAACAGAGTTTTAGTCAATCTTCAAAAACGGTTAAGTTAAATAATGTGATGACACCGATAACTGTGTTGGAATTAGGTGGGATTGCTATTTTGATTGCTTTGTTATCCGTGGGTGGTGGTGCCATCATGATTTTGAAATTACAACCAAAACAAATTTTACAAGTGGATTAAACAACGAATGATAAAGAAAACTAGAAACGAGGAACGACAGTATGACCTTAAAAATTAGAAAACTCAGTCATTGGTATGCCAGTGAAGATCAAAAATTATATGAAGACGTTGATTTAACCTTTGAAGCAGGTAAATTTTATTCCATTGTGGGTGAATCGGGTTCAGGAAAAACAACGTTGCTGTCCTTTTTGGCCGGTTTAGATGTACCACGGCAGGGTGATATTACGGTCGATGGGGTTTCCATTTATCAAATTGGTCTTACAAAATACCGTCAGAAGTATGTTTCGACAATCTATCAAGCGTATAATCTACTCAATACGATGACGGTTTATCAAAATATTGAAACGGCATTAGCGATTACGAAATCGAGCCATCTTGGAGATAAGAAATATATATTAAGTACCCTTGAGCGAGTTGGTATTAGTCGAGAACAAGCCAAGTTACCTGTGAGAAAATTGTCGGGAGGAGAACAGCAGCGTGTAGCCATTGTCCGGGCTTTATTAGTCGACGCCCGAATTGTGGCGGCAGATGAACCGACAGGTAACCTAGATCATACTAATTCACAATTAATCGTCGATTTATTTAAAGAATTGGCTAGTGAACATGGTAAAACAGTGATCATGATAACCCATGATCAGCAACTAGCCGGTCAAGCTGATATTCAAATTAAACTAAAACAAAACCATTTTGTCGTGGACAACCAGGTCTAATATAAAATGCGAGGGTCACTTGGGATGATATATGTATATATTAAAAATGTTTGTTTAAAATTTGATTTTAAACATATATATTGAAACAATGTTCGTTTATTCATCTTAAAAGTTATGTTATTATTCTAATAATGACATAACTACGAATGATTCAGATGAGGGAGTTTAAAAAATGGTTGAAAAAGTCTATTTTAGTCATGATGGTGGTGTGGATGATTTAGCATCATTAATGTTATTGTTAGCAGCTGAAGCTCAACATCAAATTGATTTAGTAGGAATTGGAGTGGTCCCAGCCGACTCATATTTAGCTCCCGCCATTTCAGCAACGCAAAAGATTATTCACCGCTTTTCACGACATGCTGAAATGCTGATTAGTGCATCGGATGCTCGGTCGAGTGATCCATTTCCTAAAGAATGGCGTATGGATGCCTTCACGGTCGATGCATTGCCTATTTTAAATGAATTAGGCGTGGGTCAAACGAAAATTTCGTCTCATTCGGCCGCAGATGATCTTCAAAGATTGTTAATGCAAACCAGTGATCCGTTAACTCTACTATTTACGGGTCCGGTGAGTGATTTGGCAACGGTCCTACTACGGCAACCGGAGTTAAATAAAAAGATAAAGCGTCTCGTTGTTATGGGAGGAACGTTTGGACCAGGCAATATTGCGGAACCAGAACAAGATGGTACCGCTGAATGGAATGTATTTTGGGATCCCCAGGCGTTTAAGATTGTGGTTGATGCCGGTTTGAAATTTCAAATGGTCGGATTAGAGAGTACCCATGAAGTGCCACTACGCCCCGTGGACCGCCTACGGTGGGCGAAACTACGCCAACACTTAAGTCTTGATTTTATTGGTCAGGCCTATGCCACGGTCCCAGTGCTCAATCATTTTGAAACCAATTCAACGTATTTCTTATGGGATGTATTAACAACAGCCTTTATGCTGAATGCCGAATTGGTTCAAACAAAAGTATTAACGATAGACGTGATTACAAAGGGAATTAGTCGAGGAAGAACGATGATTACTCCTGATGGACACCCAGTTGAATTTGTTTATCAAGTGGACCATGATGCTTTCTTTAGTTATTTTGAAAATACCCTATTGGGGCTGAATGGTAAATGATGAGACGATTGAATCTATTTATATATTTTATTCTTTAAAGAAAAGTATTAAAAAAAGCAACCCAAGGTTGGAGTTAAATCCAAGATTGGGTTGCTTTTTTACATTTAGAAGCTTGTAGTATGGTTATTTGGCATCGTAAGCGGCTTGGAAGATATTGATGATATCTTGTTTGGTACCCTTGCGAGGATTGGAGAATGCATTACCATCTTGCAAAGCATTTTCGGCCATCATTGCGAAGTCTTCTGGCTTAGACCCGATAGCTTTAATTGAACGAGGGATCCCAACATCTTCTGCTAATTGCTTCATGGCCTTAATGGCTAATTCAGCCGCATCTCGTGTTGAGAGACCAGTGGTGTTTTCACCCATGATTTCAGCTAGTTCCGCAAAACGGGTTGGATCGGCAATTAAGTTATATTGTTCAACATAAGGGAGCAAAAGAGCGCAACAAACACCGTGTGGAGCATCATATTGTCCGCCAAGTTGATGAGCCATAGCATGGACGTAACCTAAGTTCGCATTGTTGAAAGCCATACCGGCGAGCATTTCTGCTTCAACCATTTTAGTACGAGCGTCTAGATTATGACCATTGGCAACAGCTTCGCGTAAGGAACTTTCAATTAACTTAATCGCTTCGATACATTGAGCGTCTGTGATTGGATTGTGATCAATTGAAACATAAGGTTCCACTGCTTGTACGAAGGCGTCCATCCCCGTGGCGGCTGTTAGGCTAGCAGGTACTTCCAGCATCAAAGTGGGATCGTTGAAAGAAACAAGCGGAATATTGCGCCATGAGACTACCACGAATTTTAGATGAGTGGCTTCGTTTGTAATAACGGCGTGTCGGGTTAACTCGGATCCCGTTCCAGCAGTGGTATTAACTGCAATTAGTGGTGGTAAGGGGTTATTGAGTGTCTCGATTCCCGCTAACTGGGTGATATCATCTCCGTTGGTTAAAATTATTCCGGCACCTTTTCCGGTGTCGTGAGCGGAACCACCACCAATGGTAATGATGGAATCGGCCTGCTCCTTTAAATAGAGGGCTTTGACGGCTTGAATATTGTGGATTTTGGGATTAGCTTCAACGCCATTGTAAATGACATAATCAACGCCTGCTTTTTGTAACGACACCAGTGCCTGTGCAACGGCACCATTTGGTAGCGTCTCCAAAAAATGATCAGTTACAATGACGGGTTTCTGCATCCCTAACATTTTGGCACGTTCACCGAGCTTTTGGATAACATTAGGTCCGAAAAAATTAACACTGGGCATTAGAAAATCAAAACTACGTTCGCTCATTTTGAAGCCTTCTTTCTATTATTGTAAAATCAAGTCTATTAATTGATAACGCTTACAGTGTTGATCTTACCACGCTTTACTTAGGAATACCAAATTAGGTTTGAGGTGTTGCATACAAATAAAATTATAATTATAGCTATTGTTGATTGTTGAGCATAGAAATTAAATTTATATAATATTTATTAAAAATAAATTACGGGAATATATGTCTTGGACTAGGGTATATTAAACTAAAAAGCCGCAACCAATATGGCATGCGACTTTAAAATTTATTTAAATATAGTGAATGACTACGTTCCCAAGATACACGCGCCCACGGATGACTAATTGAGGACCGTCAGCTTGACGCCGAATACCACGTTCATCTAATGCCGATAGGAAAGAATTGAGTTCATTGGTGATTTGCCAATTACCAGGAAGATATAGATTCACGCTGCCTAATGAATTATCCAGGATTAATTCAATTTGGTCGACATTGGCGAGTTGATCAAAGTAGACCTTGGTATCTCCCATATAATTATGTAAATTAATCTTGTTTACATTGGGTTCTTGTAGATACCGAATATTATTGCCCATGGTTGTTGTAATATTGATGGTCGTTGAACCAGAATCTGTAGTACCTTCCTCGAATTCAGCGGAAGCATTCGTTGAATTTGAGGCTTGATCGGCATGCAAAGGTCGATCTGCGGATTGATCAAAAGAGTGGTGGGGAGAACTGTGATAAAATTGATCAGTTTGAACTTGGTGCCAATCATAATGATACCAACGGTTTCTAGAACCGAAAATCAACTTTAAACCGATGAGCAAGAGCAGTGCAACACCAATGATGGTCCAAGGCATTAATGCCTGAATTCCTAATTGACGATTGAATAACATGGCTAATCCAGTGAGAGTAATTATACTTCCTCCGATCGACCGATACATGAGGTTTGACACTAAAAGAGCAATTAAAATAATAGCGAAGGTTACGGTCACCAAAGGCATCTGGAAACTGAGCCAACCTATTTGGGTCGCAATAAGAAAGGCAGCGGCAATAATAAAGAAGCTACCCCAGAACCAGTTAGTTTTTTTCATGATAATTTTCTCCAATCTTGTAAGCGGGCCTCTAAAGCTTTGTGATATCGACGTGAGGCGTAAATTTGTTTATGTGAGTTCTGAAATTGAATGAGGGTATTTGAGATTGATTTGGTTAAAGCTTGAATCTTAGTTACGTTGACAATTCCAGCTTTAGAAATTCGAATAAATTGTGGTGGTAAGGTAGCTTCTAATGTATAGAGCCGTTGATGCGTGGCAAAACTTTGCTTGACTGTATGAGCCCAAACTTGACGTTCATCAGTTTCAAAAAAGATAATTTGATCGAGTGGTAATTCAAATTTGGTTTGGTGTTGATAAAGAGTGATTTGTTTGACAGGTTGATTTCCAGTGCTTAACTGTTCTTTGAGCGCATTAACTTCTGCTGATGCGGCCGGTGCACGAATGATTACCTCTGGGGCTGTTAAACTGGGATCAATTTCTAACGTGATTTTCATATGCCTGAATCCTTTCATTTAGTAGTACACCATAAATATGGTCGGGCGTAAATTGATTTTGACTAACCGGTTAAATCTCATGAGTGAGTGGGTGCCAGCTTACTTTAAGTAAATGGTCTAGATATTTTAATACCAATCGATGTGAGCTTTTTTAACATAATTATTTCATATCACAGTTTGGTTTGTTATAATTTTCTAGTTTGGAAAGCTGATTATTACGATTAATTAGCTCGTTGAGTGGTGGTGATGAGCTATCGCAGCATGTTTTTTTAGATCAAATATAAATAAATTAGGGGTAGGATACAGAATGAGTGAGCAAACAGAATTAAAGCGAACGATGACTTTGATCCCAGCGATTTCCACCGTGATGGGAACGGTAATTGGTGCGGGAGTATTTTTTAAAGCTTCCGGGGTAGCGTTAGCGACTGAAAATGCTAACATGTCAATTTTAGTTTGGGTATTAGGGGGACTGATTAGTTTAGCGGCCGGATTAACCGGGGCGGAATTAGCGGCTGCAATTCCTGAAACTGGTGGGATGTTAGTTTACATCGAACGCGCGTACGGTAAGTTATTAAGTTACCTGTTAGGTTGGGCTCAAGTGATCGTATATTTTCCCGCCAGTATTGCCGCGAAAGGTATTATCTTTGGAACTCAAGTGGTGAACTTATTTCATCTATCAGTTAATTATGTGGTGCCAGCTGGAATTGCGGCATTGATTTCAGTTTTTCTGATTAATTTATTAGGTTCGAAGGTAGCAGGACATTTTCAAGCGATTACATTGTTATTTAAATTAATTCCGCTAGCCCTCATTATTATTTTCGGGTTAATGCAACCGGGAGGCGTAGAAGTTAGTTTCTTCCCTATTCATACAGGAGCGCATACAAGTGGTTTCTTAACAGGATTAGGAGCTGGACTATTAGCAACCATGTACGCCTATGATGGCTGGATCCATGTTGGAAATATTGCCGGTGAGTTGAAAAACCCATCACGTGATTTACCACGGGCCATTGCCGGTGGTTTATTGGGAATCATGATCATCTACTTATTAGTGAACTATGTTTTCCTCCATACATTACCAATTCAAGCCATTGCCGGGAATGAAAATGCCGCCATGGATGTAGCTGAACGAATTTTTGGTAATTTTGGTGGAAAGTTAATTACGATCGGAATCCTGGTTTCTATTTATGGAACTCTGAATGGTTATACAATGACGGGGATGCGTTTACCATACGCGATGGCACGCGAAAATAATTTACCATTCTCAAAGTACTTAGTTAAATTAAATCGTTATCAGATTCCATATGTGGCAGGTATTTTTCAATTAGTGGTCGCGATTGCTCTAATGTTTGTGGGTGGTTTTGACCTTTTGACCGATATGCTGATCTTTGTGATTTGGATGTTCTATACGTTAGTCTTTGTTGCCGTGATCAAGTTAAGACATTCGGAACCTGATCTCGACCGACCATACAAAGTCCCATTTTATCCTTTGATGCCTATTATTGCGATCTTAGGTGGCGTCTTTATTTTAGCGATGACGTTATTCTCCAATTTCTGGCTCGCCATGACTGGAATTGGATTAACGGTGTTGGGGCTTCCGGTTTATTTTTGGATGCAATATCAAAATCAGAAACAAAATTAGGATAATGTAAATTTTTTTGAACGACGAGGGGCGATAGCCCCTTTTTTTATGCAATATTTAAAACTATGTTACAAAGCGCTATTAAATTAATGAGAAGTTGTGTGATTTTATGCAAGTGAATGCATAAAATTAATTCAATTACGTTATGGAAAATAGTATTGCACGTTTGAATGATGATCGGGATTGAATAAATGTTAAATATATAAATTAACTAATGACTTATGGGGAAATAGGTATATAATTCTAATGAAGATATTTTTCAATTAGTGAATAATATTAGAATATTTATACACCGTATGCATTAATTATTGGAGAAATAAGATGGAATATAATAAGGCGGAATTGAGTGCTTGTACAAGTATTTTAGTGGGTAAGAAGGCTACGATTGATGGCTCAACCATGATTGGACGAAACGAAGATGCTCAAGCCTCATGGCCCAAGCATTTTGTAGTGCATCCCCATATAGAACACACCACCGCACAAACTTTTGTGTCAAAAGCCAATGGGTTTAAAATGTCTCTGCCACAAGAGCAATTCAAATACACCGCGACACCTGAATGGACTACCAAAGAAGGCCTTTTTGAAGAAGATGGGTTCAATGAATACGGAGTGGCGATGAGTGCCACCGAAAGTGCGTATGCCAATGAAACTGTATTAGGAGCAGATCCCTTGGTGGAAGATGGGATTGGCGAAGAAGCAATGGTGACCGTGGTCTTGCCATATGTTAAATCGGCGCGTGACGGGGTTGCCCGCCTAGGGGCGATTGTTGAAGAATATGGAACATGTGAGACGAATGGAATTCTATTTTCCGATGATGATGAAGTTTGGTATATGGAGACGGGAACTGGGCATTATTGGGTTGCACAACGAATTCCTGATGATAGTTATGCCGTTGTGGCTAATCAATTAGCGATTCAAACAATTGACTTTGCAGATTCTGACAATTTTATGTTCGCTGATCAGATTGCTGAATTTGTCGAAACGAACCATTTAAATCCGAATCCACAGACTTTTAATTTTCGAAAGATTTTTGGAACACAGACCTTGTCGGATGAACATTATAGTACTCCACGTGTCTGGTGGGGCCAACAACAATTTTCCGGTTTTACTGATGAATCACCTATGAGTGAAGAGCTAGCTTTTATTAAAAAGGCCAACCGCTTGTTAAGTATTGATGATGTCAAAATGTATCTAAGTTCACATTTTGAGAAAACTCCGTATGATCCGATGAATGAGTCATCACAAAACCATCTTTTCCGGCCAATTAGTTTAGCTAAGACGCAAGAATCACATATCTTACAACATCGGCCTAATTTAGATCCAACAGTAGCTTGTGTTCAATGGATTGCGATGGGTGTTTCAGCGCAGAGCGTCTATGTACCATTTTATCTTGGAATTGATGAAACGCCGGAGGCATATCAGCTAGGAACCTTACCGTATGATGGCAACTCTGCTTACTGGGTTTATAAGTTGGTAAGTGTCTTAGTAGATGGGCATTATAAGGAGTTTGGTAAGCAGCTCCAAGCAACCCAAAAACAAGTTAATATTACCTTGAACAAGGGGTTGCGGGATGCTGACCAACAGGCCCAATCGTTAGCAGGAGTGGAATTGACCAAGTTCTTAACGCAGACGGGTGTAGCATTATCGAACCAAGCCCTAAGTGCCTACCGGAAGTTAACGGCTGATATAATTACCGCTTCGACCGATTTTTCGCGGTTGAATTTTAAAACTGATTTAAATTTATAATTGATAGAGAGCTTTGAAGGAGTGAATGAAACTATGAACGACGCTGAGAACGGAAAAACAGGCAAATCGATTAAATTAATGACATTAATTATGATGATCTTTACGACCATCTTTGGGTTTGCCAATACCCCGATTGCTTTCATGCAAATGGGTTATGCAAGTATTATTTGGTATATTTTTGCGGCGATTTTCTTCTTCTTGCCATTAGGATTTATGATGGCAGAATATGGATCAGCCTTTAATGAGGCTAAGGGTGGAATCTACTCTTGGATTGAAGGAGCCGTTGGACCTAAGACGGCGTTTATTGGAACCTTTATGTGGTTAGCTTCTTGGGAAACTTGGCTGGTAGCCACCGCATCTAAAATTTGGATTCCGTTTTCAACCTTTATTAGCGGATCCGATCAAACGCAAACTTGGCACCTTTTCGGGCTTAATTCGAATCAAGTGATTGGAATATTAGCGGTTTTGCTGATTATTGTGGTTACCTTTTTTGCTTCGAAAGGAATTGATTGGATTTCAAAAATTTCATCATTTGGTGGAATTATGATGGTGACAATTAATATTCTCTTTTTCATTTTAAGTATTTTTATTCTTTTGGCGAATGGGTTCCATACAGCTGAACCAGTCCATGGTATTTCGACTTTTATCCACAGTGCCAACCCTAGTTTCACATCACCGATTGCGATGCTTAGTTTCGTTGTCTATGCGGTCTTTGCCTACGCTGGGATGGAGTCAATGGGTGGAATTACTGATAGTATGGAGAATCCCAAACGTGATTTCCCCCGGGGAGTTTTGATTTCAACCGCCATCATTGCTGTTTTATATGCATTCTCAATCTTCTTATGGGGGGTCAGCGCGAATTGGTCACAAATTATTGATCAAGGCCATGTTAACTTGGGGAACGTAACCTACGTAATGATGAATAATTTGGGAAGCACCTTTGGGCATCAAATTGGCTTGAATGCCACGGGCGCAGCCACATTGGGCCAGTGGTTCGCACGTTTTGCGGGCTTTGACATGTTTATTGTTTACATTGGTTCATTTTTCGTTTTGATTTATTCACCGATTAAAGCCTTTGTCCTAGGAACGCCTAAGGATTTCTGGCCAAAACATGTGACCGAGCTCAATGCGAAGGGAATGCCCTCAAATGCAATGTGGTATCAAGCACTTTTCGTGATTGTTTTGATTATTGCGATTGCTTTTGGTGGTTCAACCGCCCAAGTTTTCTACAATATTTTGACATTGATGGGGAATGTTTCAACGGCTTTGCCTTACTTGTTCTTGGTAGGAGCATATCCTTTCTTCAACCAAAACCAAACCATTGAAAAGCCGTATGTCTTCTTTAAAAATAAGACAGGTATGTGGATTGTTACGTCGATTTCATTTATTGTATTAGCGCTGAGTGTGTTATTTACTTGTGTGGAACCAATTTTGCAACACCAATGGACAGATGCGTTTTGGACGGTATCTGGACCGGTCTTCTTCACTTTGATTGCGGTAATTTTATACCGTCGCTATGAGCGTAAGAAACGGCATGAAAATTAAAAAACGTAAATTTATTTAAATTTATATTGAAGCGGCAGGCCTGGGATCATAAATCTCGGTGTCAGTCGTTTTTAATTTAATTATTTAGATTATATTTATAGTACATTCTAAAATATGTTAAAAACTATGGTGAATTACGGTTGAATTCATGAGGTTTGTCTGCCTTTTTGGAAGCAAATATGGTATCTTTAAATTTACGGATAAATATAAAATTAGGACAGAGGTACCCTAGTTATGAAAAATGAAAAGTTAGGCTTTAATAAAGTACTTTTACTAGCTTCGTTGATCTTTGGGATTTTCTTTGGAGCGGGGAATTTGATATTTCCGATTCATTTGGGACAAGCAGCGGGTGCTAATTGGTTGCCAGCAACGATTGGTTTCGTATTAACGGGGACGATCGTACCCTATCTAGCAATGTTGGCAGTCTCGGTGACTAAAAGTGAAGACTTATATGCTTTAGCCCAACCAGTTTCACATTACTTTGCTTTGTTTATCGTGGTCGCATTTCACTTGGTCATTGGGCCTCTTTTTGCTACGCCCCGCTTGCCGGCGGTCGCTTTTTCTACGGGAATTGCGCCGCTTTTACCTGCTAAGTACGCTAGTTTCGGCTTATTGATTTTTACGATCATTTTTTTCGGGTTAGCCTATCTATTAACGGTTAAGGAAGCCGATATTACGGCTTGGATCGGCAAATATTTGAATCCACTTTTCTTGATGGGGTTGTTTGCCCTATTTGTGGTCGCGTTTCTATTCCCAATGGGGCATCTAAATCACATTCCAACGGCGGCCTATCGAACTAGTGCTTTTACAGCTGGTTTCATGGAAGGCTATAACACAATGGATGGAGTTGGCCTGTTAACAGTCGGGGTAACTATTGTCTATGCGGTGCGTGGTTTAGGCGTACACAATGATAATATTTCTAAAGAAATCGCCAAAGCTGGGGCTTTAAGTGTGATTGTCGAAGCAGTAATCTATATCATCTTGATCTTAATGGGCACGATGAGTTTAGGGCAATTAAAGCTTTCGGAAAATGGTGGGATTGCTTTAGCACAAATTATTAGTCATTATGCTGGAAATGCTGGCTTAATTTTGACCGCCATTTTGGTCACGCTGACCGTCTTTACGACCGCGATGGGGCTATTTCAAGCTTTCGCTCAAGATATGGAAGCTGTCTTTCCAAAGTACTCTTACCGATTCTGGTTGCGCGTGATTACGATTGGTTCATTGATCGTGGCCAACCTCGGATTAACGACAATTATTGCTTGGTCCGTTCCGGTGATGATGATGTTATATCCTTATGCCTTAGGGATCATTGGCTTAAGTTTATGTAAAAAATATTTTGAAGGCTCACCAGTTGTTTATCGTTGGACAATCGGTTTAATCACGATTCCAGCAATCGGTGATATGTTGGCTAATTTACCGGTTTCAAATGCTGGTTTGGATCATCTAGTAGCGGGATACCATCATTTGGTCCCATTTAGTAGCCAAGGACTGGGTTGGATTCTACCGGGATTCATTGGAGCGTTACTAGGTTATGGTCAATATCGTTTGATTCAAACCAAGATTATGCAAAAGATTGAGAAATAAGCACTAGATTTAAATGGGGGAGGATCGACATGCCCAGAAATATTCTGCCTGTAAAATTAAATGAAATTAAAGAAGGCGTGGTCACAGACATCTTACATAATGGGATGGGCGTGATCATGGTTGATCAACACTATCCAGTAAAGTTAGTGGATGCTTTTTTAGGTGAAAAAATTCGGTGTCGTTTGACCCAGGTTGATCGCTTATCGGCATACGGTGAGGTCCTGACGGTTGTAAAACCGTCCGCGGATCGGCAGAATCAAAATAAAGCATATCTGCTTGAAGCGGGGGTGGCGCCGTATGTGAACTTAAGTTATTCGGGGCAATTGAAGTTAAAACGGCGACAGGTCGAACAAGCGTTTGCGGCCGTTGATTTAAAGCTCCCTGTGGCAGCCACCATTGGAGCAGACCAACCAACGCATTATCGTAATAAGACGGTCGTGCCTTTGAAAAATCAAAATGGGCATCTGACAACTGGTTTCTTTGATCGGAAAAATAAAGATACCATTGTCCCGATGGATGATTATTATTTGAATGATCCTATCATCGATCAAACGATTGGGATTGTCCGTGATATTTTGGATCAATTTAAGACGCCAATTTATAATGATGTCACTAAGCAAGGTGCCATGCGCTATATTATGGTGCGACGCGGATATTATTCGCAGCAAGTCATGGTCGTTTTGGTCAGCCACTTGGCGCAAATACCAGATGAAGCCGCGATTGCACAAGCCATTGTGGAACAAGTCCCGGCCTTGAAAAGTTTAATCTTAAATCATAATCCACGTCAAACAAGTCAACAATTGACCGGTGATAATCGCGTTTTGTGGGGGGATGCAGCTATTCATGACCAATTACTTGGGCATGACTTTGTGATTGGACCAAATTCTTTTTATCAAGTTAATCCTAAAACGACCGAAGTTCTCTACCAATTGGCCGCACAGATGGGCGAATTGAAAGCAAGTGATCATGCTATTGATGCATACTCGGGGATTGGAACGATTGGTCTTTCGATTGCAGATCAAGTTCAGCAAGTTTACGGAGTTGAGGTAGTGGAGCGAGCGGTTGAAGACGCTAAAATAAATATTGCGCAAAATCAAATTAAAAATGCGCAATATATTGCAGCTGACGCTCCAGTCCAGATGGAAAAGTGGCGAGATGAAAATTTACCTGCTGATATCATCTTTGTGGATCCGCCACGGCGTGGCTTAACGGAAACATTAATGGATGCCATGGTGTATCTTAATCCAGACCGGGTGGTTTATGTTTCATGTAACCCGGTTACGATGGCGCGGGATATTAAATATATGACGGAACATGGGTATCAAGTGCAAGGACCGATTCAGCCCCTTGATCAGTTTCCACAGACAGCACACGTTGAATGTGTGGCTTTATTAGTCAATAAGCATTAATATCAACTAAAAACGCCACCTAGATTTAAAACAATCTAGGTGGCGTTTTTAGTTTATTTACGCTGTAATAACAAAGCGGCCTCATCAGTAAGCACGTCATAAAAATAACGAACCTCATAAGCATTAATGGGGAGGTTTTTGGTTATGGCTAGGATTTGCTGCATCGCCGGATCTTGATGATGACCGTCTAAAACGATCAAACCGAGTGTTCGCAGATAGAGTTGAATTTGTTGAATCGTTTGTTTTAGTGCGTTGGCATCAGTTTGCGCATCAATTTGAAATAAAAAGACGGTAATCAATTCAGCGGGGCTTAAATAGTTTGGGATTTCCGTGAAGGCTTTTTCAATTGGCTCTACGCGGGCCGTTAGTCCACTTAAAAAGAGGGATGCGGCCATATCATCAATTTCTTTTTTTTGATCAGAAAAAGCTAGGACGTGACCGCCATCTCCGACACGACTGGCTAAAAATCGGGTACTATCTCCCGCTTTGATGGTGGCATCAACGACGGTATCACCTACGTGTAGAATTTCGTCAATTTGGATTTGAGCTAAATTATGGGTTTTACGCATGCTTTATTTCTCCTTGGGTTTATATCTGAAAATAAATTCTTTTGAGATAATGAGTAAAAAGCCAGCTAAAACAAGGCCAGCTAGGACATCGGAAAGGTAATGTACACCTAGATATACGCGACTCATTGGGATTGTCACAATCAGACAGGTTAATAATGTCATGAATGCATATTTAATTGGATCGTTTTTGACGTAATAGTAAACTAATACAATTAATGAGCCATAGAGAAGCATGGCATTCATGGAATGTCCAGATGGAAATGATGAACCACCTTCGTCAACTAGATGGAGAATGTTAGGCCGAGGCCGATTCACAAAGTGTTTAAATATTTTCATGACTCCAAGGCCAAAGATGCCGACATTGAGCATCACGAAGAGCGCAATATCATACTTTTTAAAAATTAAGGCAAAAAAACAAGCCCACAGTGCAATGAAACCGGTCCAAATAGGATTCCCAGCTCGCGTGATATTTTTAAAAAACCAAGTTCGTTCTGGTGTGACAGGTTCACGAATGTTTTGAAGCCCCCACTGATCTAATTGGTGGATGTAAGGTAGGTGCCAGACGACCCCCATCAGGAGGATTAGAAAGATAGCGAGGCAAAAAAAGGCTAAACTAATTTGCCAGCGATTGATTTGACGTTGCATACGAAACTTTCTCCTCATTTTAAAATAATTTACCTTTCATATTAGCACACAATGTTAGAAACGCGGGGACGAAAACACAGTCGAATGTTGAATGATTTGAATGAATTATATAGGAAACTGGCTTGAACGCAGCGACCATTAAAAATGGGAAGAAGCGTTTAGAGATCAGGTGATTTAAACCTTTGATAACTTTTGGCGCCTTCAAAAAATACACATACAAATTAAGTTGGAATTAGCGTATAATTTTTTTATATAAACTGAAAAAACCGACCATCGATAAAATGCTGTTAAATCGAATGGTCAGCAAAGTGAGGATGAGATCAATGGCATACCAACATCAAGAAGTGGAACAAAAATGGCAACATTTTTGGGATGCTAATCAGACATTTAAAACTGGAACCGATCAATCGAAACCTAAGTACTATGTTTTGGATATGTTCCCCTTTCCTTCAGGACAAGGACTTCATGTGGGGCATCCAGAGGGATACACGGCGACTGATATTTTAGCACGGATGAAGCGGATGCAAGGATTTAATGTTTTGCATCCAATGGGATTTGATGCCTTTGGACTCCCTACGGAAGACTACGCAATTAAGACGGGGGCGAACCCTAAAGATGTGACGAAAACGAATGTAAATAATTTTCGCCGTCAAATGCGTTCATTGGGACTTTCATATGATTGGTCGCGGGAAGTTAACACGACTAATCCAAAGTACTACAAATGGACACAGTGGATTTTTGAGCAGTTGTATAAAAAAGGTTTGGCTTACGAAGATGAAATGATGGTGAACTGGGCCCCTGATTATAATGGTGGAACTGTGGTCGCCAACGAAGAAATTATTAATGGCCGGACTGAGCGTGGAGACTACCCTGTATATCGGGTTCCAATGCGGCAGTGGGTTTTGAAAATTACTGAATATGCCGACCGGCTCTTGGATGATTTGGATGATTTAGATTGGCCGGAAGCCATTAAAGAGCAACAGAGAAATTGGATTGGTCGTTCCACGGGAGCAGCCATTGATTTTGAGGTAGCCGATCATGGGGACCAAACTATTGAAGTCTTTACGACCCGCCCGGATACATTATTTGGTGCATCGTATGTTGTTTTGGCGCCTGAACATGAGTTAGTGGACCAAATCACCACGCCTGCGCAAAAGGCGGCCGTGGAGACGTTCAGGACGAATTTGGCTTCGAAATCCGATTTGGAGCGAACGGATCTAAATAAAGATAAGTCTGGAATCTTTACAGGATCGTTTGCGATTAATCCGGTTAATGGGGCTAAGCTACCGATTTGGATTGGTGATTATGTCTTAGCTTCGTACGGAACTGGCGCAGTGATGGCTGTCCCAGCCCATGATGCAAGAGATTATGAGTTTGCGACTAAGTACGATTTGCCTAAGCTAGAAGTCGTGGCAGGTGGTGATATCAAAATGGCCGTGTATACGGGCGATGGAGTTCATGTTAATTCTGATTTTCTTGATGGTTTGGAAAAAGAAGCGGCAATAGAACGAATGTTATCGTGGTTGACTGAAAACCAAGTGGGGGCCAAGAAGGTTAATTATCGGTTGCGTGATTGGATTTTCTCACGGCAACGCTACTGGGGAGAGCCAATTCCTGTGATCAATTGGGATGATGGGACTAAAACCTTAGTGCCTGAAGATCAATTGCCATTGCGGTTACCCGAAGCAGAAAATATTTTGCCAACGGGAACGGGTGAATCGCCTCTAGCCAATATTGATGACTGGGTCAATGTTACTGATGAACAAGGTCGACACGGCCGAAGGGAAACTAATACCATGCCACAATGGGCTGGATCATCTTGGTATTATCTACGTTACATGGATCCCCATAATGATGAAATGATGGTTGATCCGGAACTAGAACAATATTGGCAAAATGTGGACCTATATGTTGGTGGGGCTGAACATGCAGTTTTGCATTTGTTGTATGCACGTTTCTGGCACAAGGTCTTGTATGATCTAGGAGTGGTGACGACCAAAGAACCGTTCCAAAAGTTAGCTAATCAGGGAATGATCTTAGGTTCAAATCACGAAAAGATGTCAAAGTCTAAGGGAAATGTAGTTAATCCAGATGATGTGGTAGCTCAATATGGCGCAGATACTTTGCGACTTTATGAGATGTTCATGGGGCCTTTAGAACAATCGATTGCGTGGTCTGAAGAAGGTCTTTCTGGTTCGCGCCGTTGGCTGGATCGTGTTTGGCGCTTGATAATTGATGATGAAAATAATCTTCGCGACCATATTACGACGGTCAATGATCATAAATTAGATAAGGTCTATCACGAAACAGTTAAGAAGGTCACTGAACATTTCGCCAATATGCGTTTCAATACTGGTATTTCACAGTTGATGGTCTTTGTGAATGAGGCCTATAAAGTTGATAATTTACCAGCTGAATATGTAGAAGGTTTCATTCAACTATTGTCACCAGTTGCACCACACATTAGTGAGGAACTTTGGAGTTACTTCCACCCAAATGAGTCAATTCAAACGACGACATGGCCTACATATGACGAAAATAAGTTAGTAGAGAGTACTGTTGAAATTGTTTTCCAAGTGAATGGTAAATTACGTGGTAAAGCGCAAATGGATAAGGATAGCACGAAAGAAGCGATGATCGCGGCTGCCTTAGCGAATGAAGGTGTACAACGGACCCTAGATGGTCAAACTCCTAAAAAGGTGATCGCTGTATCTGGTAAGCTAGTGAGTGTTGTCATGTAAGGTGTCTGACATACAGACGGCATTAAACAAATAAAGTAAGAGGCTATTGTATAAATTCGACGGAATTTATACAATAGCCTCTTTATGTAGGTTCGTTTATTAAAAAAGAGCTCTGAAAAATGTTTAAAATACTAAATTATTGGATTTCCGTATGTGATTGTCGCAATTTATTATATACTGGTTGTAATATCAAGAATTAAAATAAATTAATAATAAAAATAGGTAGGATCATGAAAATAAAAATTTTAAAAGGAGTCACAGTCCTGCTATTGGGTCTCATTCTAGGACAATCATTTGCTCAAGCTGCCGCAATCACTCCCACTAGTGCAGCGCCTGCTGAAATCACTGTTGATGTGAATTCCGGGCAAGTTATTGCGAGTAAAAATGATCAAGAGCGTCTCCCCATCGCTTCGGTTTCCAAATTGATTGTGATCTATTTGGTGGAACAAGCAATTCAATCGGGACAATTTACGCATACTACGAAAGTTAAAGTTCCCGCTAAAATTGCCGCGTTTAGTCAAGATAGTGGTGTTGCTAACGTTGAGTTGTCAGCTGAACGAACCTATACCATTGAACAATTGGAGAGCGCTGCCTTGGTCGCGTCTGCTAATGGAGCAGCGATGGCTTTGGCTGATCAAGTTTGTGGAAGTCAGGATAAATTTTATCAAGTCGCTAATCAATTATTGACGAGTTGGGGTATTAAAAATGCCAATATTATTTCAGCTTCGGGGTTGAGTGAGAATGATATGGGTAGTTTCCGTAATCAAAAGTTGGACGCTAGCTTAGAAAATAAACTTTCAGCACGTGAAGTGGCAATGATCGCTTGGCATCTAGTTCGGGATTATCCGCAGATTTTTAAATTAACAAATCAAAAAGAGGCCGAATTTCCAAAACCAGATAACAGTAATCAAACCATGAAAAATACTAATGAACTCTTATGGAGTTCTAAATATCAATTTAAGGGGTTGAAAACTGGAACTACGGTTCATGATGGCCAAAATGTGGTGGGATATACTCAGCTTGATAAGATTCCCGTGTTAACCGTAGTTTTGAATGCAGCTGAGGGTCAAAATTTCACGGAAACTGAGAATATGTTAGATCAAATTAAGAATCAGACGAATTTGGTGAAGGTGACCGCTCGGCAACAAATTTATATCAAAAATGCTAAAAATAAACAAGGCTTAGTTGAGTTGGAACCGCAAAAGGCGATCACTGTTTTTGCCAAAGAACGCCAATTAGCTACTAAGCAAACTTTTAAGGTTAATAGTGAACAAGCTGAGGCACCCTTCAATCGGCATCAATGGTTAGCAATACAACGGGTTTTATTTAAAAATGAAGCTTTAAATGATTATTTAGGAGAACAACCCAGCTTACGTTACCAAACGGTGAATAAAGTTAAAGTTGCAAATCCGATTGTTATGATTTTTCGGCCAGTCGTGGCATGGTTTGAAAAAGTCTTTTAATTTTTATTAATGAAGAGTTGAGATTCTCACATAAAATTTAATATCGTGTATAATAAATCAATGTGAGTTATCGGCGTTATAGTTCAACGGGATAGAACAAGGACCTCCTAAGTCTTAGATCACAGTTCGAGTCTGTGTAACGTCATTGATTTTAAATTGAACGAAAGGTCACAGGGTGATTGCATGACGGCTGAAACGCAAAATGATAAAAAAATTCGGCGAGAAATGACGTACCAAGAAGTGCAGAATTTACTGCATCAGCAACAACAACGAACCGAAGCAGTCGACACTAACGCATCTAAAAAAACACCCGGTGAAGTTTCTAAAAGGGCTTTAAACCGTTCCGGTAAATTAGTGAGAGGTTCGCAAAAGGTTTATATTAAACCTAGCCATCGGAAAAAGATTTCTTTTCCAGAAAATGAAGTCATGAATGGAGCAACTACCAGTCAGCACGCCATTCAAGTAACGGAAGTGGCCGATTCATACCACTATGAAAAACTGGAACCGATCAAGTCGAATACGAGTAGTTTGAAAGGTCAGCCGCAAATTAAGCCGCTCAAAACGCAACCAGCAACGAAACCATCAGCTAGTAAAGCTAGTAACGTGGTGTCTGAGCCCAGTGAAAGTTTATCTGATCAGAGTAAAATGTTACGTGGTTCTCTTTGGATGACCATTGGTAATTTGGTTTCACGACTTTTGGGAGCGCTATATATTATTCCGTGGTCAATGATGATTGGAGTCGCTTATACGACTTCAGCGAATGGTCTGTATGCACAAGGGTATCAGATCTACTCAGTCGCGCTATTAGTGGCTACGGCAGGGCTTCCGAATGTTCTAGCACGTTTAGTCGCTGAATTTGCGGAGAAGAAGCAGTTTGGGCGAGTGAAAAGTGTCTTACGACAATCTTTGATCTTAGGCCTTGTGATGGGAGCTGTGGCAGCGCTCATCTTGTATATTTTAGCTGAACCACTGTCACAAGGGAATGAACATGTGGTACCGGTGCTTTATTCATTGGCCCCGGCTGTGTTAGTTATTCCGGTCTTATCGATGTTGCGGGGATATGTACAGGGTTTTGAACTAATGGGTATTTCGGCATTGTCACAAGTCGTCGAGCAGGTGGTGCGAGTACTTTACATGCTAGGGATGACTGCCTGGATCATGTTAGGACATCATGGAAGTTGGGTTGATGCGACGGTTCAGTCTACCTTTGCGGCCTTCTGGGGGGCGTTAGCCGGAATTTTGGTTGTCTTGATCGGCATTTTCTTAAGAAGAGGTTATTTTGCTAGTAAATTCGTGGTTCATTCACGAGAATCCAATGTTCCAGCCGGAAATTTGATTGGTAAAATGATGTGGCAAGCAATTCCAGTGGTTTTTGCTGGATCAGCTATTTCATTGGTTCAATTAATGGATCAATTCAGTTTCTTTCGATTGATGCATGATTTTACGTCGGTTAATCAAACTGATTTAAATCAAATGTTTGCACAATTTTCTTTCAACTCTAATAAATTAGTTATGCTAGTCGTTTCTTTGGCCATTGCGATGTCTGAAACGGCTTTGCCAATGTTGGCCCGCGCACATGCTAAAAATGATGCAGTGGCAACCGGTCAGCAAATTAATTATATTTTGAAATTATTAGCTTTTGTAATGGTTCCCGCTTCCTTGGGAGTGGTCGCGGTTGCTAAACCCCTTTATATTTTATTCTATGGCGCAGCTGATGTACAAAATGGGGTATTGATACTTCAATTCTCAGGTTATATTGGTTTGCTCTTTGGGGTTTATATGGTTATTCTAGCGATTAATCAGGGACTAGGTCAGTTACGTTTCACGGTTTGGTGGACATTCTTAATTTTAATATTAAAAATGGTTCTCCAATATCCAGCAATTTACTTCTTCCAAGGGATGGGACCGCTGATTGCGACCGGAATGGCCTTCTTGATTGGATTAATTTGGGCTTTAATCAAACTTTTGAAACAATACCCGATTAACTGGGCAAAATTTAATTATTCATTAATGACTATTCTTTTTTGGAGCTTAATCATGTTTGCTGTGGTGACACCAGTCGTTATTTGGATGGAAACTTTCGTAGCCGAAACTCGTTTGCAACAATCCATGGTGCTAGGCGTTGGTGTTGGTGTCGGGATCTTTATCTATGGTGCGGTCACTTTAAAGTCCCATTTAGGTCAAAATATTTTTGGAATGCGAGCGCAAATGATTGCTCATAAGTTACATTTAAAATAAATATCATTCAGCGCTAAATTAAGCTCCAATCTTGTAAATAGATTCGGTGGGTATAATTTGGCGTTTTTAATTGATTAAACTTAGGGAGAAATAGAATGATTGAGGAACAAAAAGTAATTGATTGGACCTGGATTCGGGTGCATGATATGCAACCACAGGAACGAGAAACTCTAAATCATAAATATCAAATAGCCAATGAAATGATTAATTATGCCTTAGATCCGTATGAAAGTGCACGAAACGAAATTGATGGTAATAACGTATTAACGATCTTTGATATCGTGACACCTACTTCAGATATTGCTACAACTGAACCGGTAAGCTTTATTACCAATCAAGAACAAAAATTTTTAATGACGTTTACGCGTAATGAGACAAAATACATTATCAAATACATCGACAAAATTTTGGATCAATCACAGCAAAATTTAGTACACTTTCAGCCGGTTGATATTTTAATCGATACTTTACGAATCCTATCAAGTAAATTTCAAACCGTTATTTTAGAAATTAACCGTCGGCGTAATCCGATTCAGCGTGCTTTGCGGGAGTCAAAGGCTGTGCAGGGCAAGATTGATGAGTTAATGAATTTACAGACTGATTTAATTTATCTTTTAAATTCTTTGCACAGTGACAATGAATTAATTAATAATTTAAAAAATCAAAAAATATTGAAATTGACCTTGCTCCAAATTGAGAAATTAGAGGACATTCAAGTTGAATTGCAACAGGCCCAAGATACTGGGGAATTAGCTCAATTGGTGACTAATCAAGTCGAAGATTCCTATGCATCGATTGCTAACAATAGTCTAAATTGGACGATGAAAATGTTAACTTTAGTGACGGTTGTTCTAACTATCCCCACAATTGTCAGTGGTTTTTATGGTCAAAATGTCCGATGGCTCCCCTTCGCACAAGCTCACGAAAGTTGGTTGGCAACGATTATTATTACGATTATTTTAATGATGATAACGGTGATTATTTTATGGCGTCGCGGATTTTTTAAACGATAAACATAATCCCTAATTGACTTTTACATTAATTTTAGCTAAACTTATAAAGTTATCGATAACAAAACGGAGGTAAATAACAATGGCTGTTCATTCACCATATAATTCATGGGCAAGCAAGCGTCCTGTTAGCCACGATGCTAACAAGAAAGCTCGCCAAGCAACGACTGTTAATATCCAAGCTTGGGCTAAGGGTAAAGCAGAACTTGAAAACAAGTAAGCATTTACTTGTTAACTGAAGTGAAAACGATCCTATTTCGCAGATATGCGTGTGGGATTTTTTTGTTTAAATAAAAGTTTCCGTTTAGACATGGCAGACGATTTGTTGTGATATATAATAAGTTTTTCACAATGACGTTACCATACAGACAAAAATAAAGTATAATTGAGTTGTATATAATTAATGTATTTATGGGAGGTATTAGCATGGAACAAGCTAATTTTGGCGTAATTGGTTTAGCAGTCATGGGGCGGAATCTAGCCTTGAATGTTGAATCAAGGGGTTACACGGTGGCCGTATATAATCGTTCACGTTCTAGGACAGATGATTTGGTAGCAAAGCATGCTGAAAAGCACTTTGTTCCAAGTTATACCGTCGAAGATTTTGTGAAATCAATTGAACGGCCTCGGCGAATTTTATTAATGGTTAAGGCTGGAGCGGGAACTGATGCGGTGATTGAAGAATTACTACCATTCTTGGAAAAAAATGATATTTTAATTGATGGGGGAAATACTTTCTTTGAGGATACGATACGGCGCTCAGAGTATTTAGCAGCCTCAGGCATCAATTTCATTGGAATGGGTGTTTCTGGAGGTGAATTAGGAGCCTTGGAGGGTCCTTCAATGATGCCTGGCGGGCAAAAAGAGGCTTATGATTTGGTGGAACCCATTTTGCATGAAATTGCGGCGAAGGCGCCAGAAGATGGTAAGCCAACAGTTGCTTATATTGGTCCGAATGGTGCCGGACATTATGTAAAGATGGTGCATAATGGAATTGAGTATGGTGATATGCAATTAATTGCTGAATCATATGATATTTTGAAGCGTGTTGTAGGATTGTCTCAGACGGACTTAGCACAGACCTTTAAAGAGTGGAATGCGGGCGAGCTTGATTCGTACTTAATTGAGATTACGGCGGATATTTTAACGCGTAAAGATGATTTGGGTAGTGACAAGCCAATGGTTGATATGATTTTGGATCGTGCTGGGAATAAAGGGACTGGAAAATGGTCGTCACAATCGGCACTTGCAGTTGGAGCTCCACAATCTTTGATTACTGAATCCGTATATTCTCGATATATTTCAGCGATGAAGGATGATCGGGTGGCTGCATCTGAGGAATTACATGGTCCGCAATATCAATTTAATGGTGATTTAGGAGCAACCGTGGAGGATCTACGTCAAGCTTTGTATTTTGGAAAGATCATGTCTTATGCTCAAGGGTTTGATCAGTTACGCATGGCTTCGGATCACTATGATTGGGATCTGCCATTTGGTGAATTAGCGCAACTATGGCGGGCAGGGGCGATTATCCGAGCTCGTTTCTTGCAACGCATTACAGACGCCTTTGATGCTGATCCGGCTTTACATAACCTATTGTTGAATGAATACTTTAAGACCATTGCTGAGAAGTACCAAGGGGCAGCTCGGCGTGTAGTCGCTTTGGCAGTGGAAGCTGGAATTCCAGCACCATCCCTTTCTGCGGCAGTGGCTTACTATGATTCATATCGTTCAGCTGTTTTGCCTGCCAACTTAATTCAAGCTCAACGGGATTACTTTGGAGCCCACACCTATGAACGAGTCGATCAACCGGCTGGTCAAATGTATCACTATAGTTGGTATGATGAGGCTTAAGTTCTAATTTTAATTAATCGTTTAAAGATCGCTTTCTCTTGAGATCGATCTTTTTTGTTATAAAAATTTGTTATAAAAAACATTTAGTGTTCGTGAATTAATACCTATTTAATAGGTTAATACTTTTTATAATTGTATTTTTAATAAATTTCACAAAAACATCATAATTTCATCCGGATTTAAATTGTAACCGTAAAAAATGTGTGATATGGTGGAAAAAAGTCTTTTTGGGGGATGTTGAAGAGGGTAGGGAGTAATAATATGCAAACAAAATCAAGTGTTAATTTGAAGCGTGATTTAGGAATTATTTCTGGTTTATCACTGGTTGTTGGAACCGTGATTGGATCGGGAATTTTTTTCAAACAAGCGAGTGTTTTGGAGATGGCCGGCGGACAAACACAAGGTTTATTAGCTTGGGGCTTAGGTGGTGTTATCACTTTAGCAGCGGGCTTGACCATTGCTGAAGTTGGTTCGCGGATTCCTAAGGCGGGAGGGCTCTATAGTTACATTGATGGAATTTATGGACATCTCATGGGATTTTTAACAGGTTGGTCACAGGTAGTTGTATATGCACCGGCCGTAATTGCTTCAATTGGGGGTTACGCAGCGCATTTGACGGCTAATTTTTTGGGAATCGATTTAGGTTGGTCCCGGCTTATTGGGATTGGGTATATCTTTTTTGTGATGGGTTTAAATCTATTAGAAAATCGCATTGCGGCCGGTTTTGCAGTTTTAACCACGGCAGTTAAGATGGTTCCCATTGTGATTTTAATTGGTTACGGCTTGTTTTTTGGCCGAGTAGACGCTTTAGGACAGACAGTTACTCAAGTTGCAGCAACGCCGGGCGGTAATTTTGGAATGGCGGTTTTGGCTACGTTATTTGCATATGATGGATGGGTCTTGGTCGCCAATATTCGGGACGAGATGAAAAATCCGAAGCGTGATCTTCCTTTTTCAATTGTTTTTGGGGTCTTATTAATTTTATTGTCGTATTTGGGAGTAACTTATGGAGTCTATCGTGTCTTGCCAGCCCAAGAAATTGTCAGTTTAGAGGATAATGCTGTTTTTGCAGTAGTTAAATCGGCTTTTGGCTTGGTTGGTGGACGTATTATGTCATTAATCATTATTATTTCAATGTTAGGGACCATGAATGGTAAAATGGTTGCCTTTCCTCGAATGGCTTATGCGATGGCTAAAGATGGTCTCTTTCCCGCGTATCTTAAAAAATTAAGTCCCAAAACGATTGTTCCCGCTCCAGCTACGATCACAGTGGCCTTAATGGCGACTGGAATTGCTGCATTTACTGATTCGGCTGATTTACTATCGAACCTAGCTATTTTTACGATTTGGATTTTTTACGTTTTAGCTTTTATTGGTGTCTTTATCTTACGGCGCCGGCAAAAGAAGCTAACCATGATAATCGATTTTAAGACCCCATTATATCCGATCACACCGTTGGTGGGGATTTGCGGGGGGGCCTTTGTTGTGGGGTCAACTTTATTTAGCGACTTTTTAGGGGCGCTGACTTCAATTATTATGGTTTTGGTCGGTATTCCAGTATACTATTACTATATTAACAAGCAAAAGCACACGAAATGAGTGAATTAAAAGCATGAAAAAAATTGAACGTGGTCAAGAATTTATTACTAAAAATCGCCAATTATTTCGCTGTAATGTCTGTCATGAACCATACGAATGGGTTCGTGGAAACAGCTTGATTTGTCCCAATCAGCATCAATTAGATTTAAATAAAAAAGGAAGCTTAGTCTTTTTAAATCATGCGGTCAATACGGAATATGACGATCAGATGTTAGCTGCGCGTCGTAGAGTTCTGAGTGCTGGTCTTTTTGATGGAATCATTACTGGTGTAGCTGATAGTTTACCTAGTATGGCGCAAACAATTCTCGATGTTGGAACCGGAGAGGGAACGCCCTTGGTGCGTCTGCTGGAACAACGGTCAGGTCTGGATACTACGATTGGGTTTGATATCAGTAAAGCTGGGATCAATTTAGCAACTCAGCTGGATAGTAACGCTTTTTTTACCGTGGCTGATTTGGCCCAATTACCGTTCAATGATGAAAGTTTTGATAGTATTGTTGAGTTTTTTTCACCAAGCGCCTACCAAGAGTTTAATCGGGTCTTAAAACCCGGAGGCCGGATCGTTAAAGTTGTTCCGAATGCCCATTATTTATCTGAGTTAAGAGAAATGCTGTATCCTGTGGATTCTGTTAATCACACGTACGACAATCAAAAGGTCGTAGATCGTTTTATAGATCAATATCCTAATGCAGAAATTACTGATGTAACCTATCAATGGGCTATCCCAGATAATTTATGGATTGATTTGTTACACATGACTCCTTTGCACTGGGGCGCACGACCTGAGTCCCAGGCTGCCGCAGAACAAACGCCACTCCCTTTCGTAACAGTTGATATTCAGATTCTAACAACGATAAATGAGCCAAAATAATATTTATATGGTAAAATTGATTTGTTTTCGTTAAAATTATAAAGTATGGATTGAAGATGAAGGGAGGAATGGGGCGACATGTTTCCAGAACGCTTACGAGAATTACGCAAAAGTCGTAATATTACGTTAGAAATGTTAGCAGAAACGCTAAACAAACAATTAGATCCGGGGCAAAAAGCAAACACCGCGGCACAAATTGGAAACTGGGAACGTGGAGACCGTTCACCTTCATATTTAGAGGTCCGTAAATTAGCGGATTTCTTTGAAGTGACCATGGATTTTCTAGTGGGACGAGCCAGTGATGAAACTACTGATTTGTCTTTGTTGTTCCTATCCGGAAAAGAAATTGATTTCAATGGAAAAGCCTTAACTGATCAGGAACGCTTTGACATTTTTCAGATCATTAATCGTCATTTTGCGGAAAAAAATAGTATTTTTGGCAATAATGATCAACCAATGGTCAATCAACAGGGTGATTTATTCTAAGATCGATTTTAATTATCAATATTAAATAAACACGAGGCTGGCACATTTTTGAGTCAGTCTTTTTTCAATCTAAAAAAGGGGACCGAATATGCAGCAAGTAAAAATTTCTCCAGCAATCAAATTAGCCGACAGTGCGTATTTTCAACAAATTAAAGACTATCAACGCCAATTTAAGCAAATTCCTTTGATTATGGACTACTTGGCACAAATTTTGGAAGTTGAGATGGCATTGCAAGCGGGACAGCTTCCGCCACAACTTCCATTTTTAGAAATTAATGAAGCAATGATTGAAGCAGTCCAACGGCGAATCGTTGGACAATATCCGAACCAACCAATCCTTGGAAATAAAATTTGGGGTCAACAAGTTGAAGCATTAATGGGATTGGATCAATTATTACATGATTTTCGGGATGAATTAATTCAAAGATATAAAATGTATGGATATGTTTCAACACCAGCGGTCACTGAGTTATCGAATTATTTAACTGGTCGGAAAACGTTGGAGTTGATGGCAGGCTATGGCTATTTGTCGGCGGGATTAAAATCCTTACAACCGGATCAATGGATTCATGCGGTTGATAATGAAAGTTGGCAATTTCAGCCGAATCAAAGTGCGCTTAAACCGCAACCATTAGTCGAAAAAATGGATGCGTTATCCGCCTTAGCGCACTATGGTAATGAGTTTGAGGTGTTGTTGGTGAGCTGGTCGCCTGACGCAGATCCAGTAGACCTATCGATCCTAACATGGGTTCGTGAGCATTTTCAGGGGGAGTTTTTATTAATTGGAGAGGACAATGGCGCCACTAATTCACCTGCCTTTTGGCAGACGGCTGACCTAACACCAATTGATACATATAATCAAAAGTTTGGAAGTTTTGATTTAATTGATGAGAAGTTATATCGTGTTAAGTAAATAAAAAAGACTTGTTTCACTTAGATGATTAAGCTATTATTAAATAATTATGTGAAAAAGGATCAATGAATTAGGTGGAATAATATGAAAATTTGGGAGCAAATGTGGCAAAAGGAATCAGCCGCAAATTACGAAGATAAAGATGCGCGCTTGCAGCGGGTATTAGGAGTAAAAGATTTTTTGGCCTTGGGAGTTGGAACGATTGTTTCGGCATCGATTTTTACCTTGCCGGGAGTGATTGCAGCGAGTCATGCAGGACCAGGAGTAGTAATTTCCTTTATTTTAGCGGCTTTAGTGGCCGGATTAATTGCATTTGCCTATGCGGAAATGGCTTCAGCAATGCCCTTTGCTGGTTCAGCTTATTCATGGATTAATGTTTTATTTGGCGAATTTTTAGGTTGGTTAGTCGGCTGGGCGTTGTTAGCGGAATATTTTATTGCTTTGGCGTTTGTGGGGGCAGGATTGTCCGCAAATTTGCGAGGGCTATTGGCAGAATTTGGACTTCAGGTGCCAAAAGCCTTTGTAACACCGATTGTCGATGGTGGGTTTGGTGATCTGATTTCAATTGTGTCAATTCTAATGGTGACGATCCTTTTGAGCCGTGGCGTGAAAAATGCGACCCGAGTTGAGTTGTTTTTAGTGATTGCTAAAGTTTTTGCCATTTTACTATTTATTGTGGTTGGCCTAACCGCTTTTCATGCCAGTAATTTACACCCGTTCATTCCTCAATATGACCCTAGTATTAAACCAGGTCCTTATGGTGGTTGGCAGGGAATTTGGGCAGGAGTATCGGGTATTTTCTTGTCATATATTGGGTTTGACGCGATTGCGGCAAATTCAGCCGAAGCAAAGAATCCAGGTAAAACGATGCCACGGGGGATTCTAGGTTCATTGTTAATTGCCGTCGTTTTGTTTTCGGCCGTTTCATTGGTGTTAGTCGGTATGTTTAAAGCTAGTGCTTACGCAGGAAACGCGGAACCAGTTGCTTGGGCCTTACGTCAAGCTGGTCATCCAGTAGTTGCGGCCATAGTAGCAATGATTGCCGTTGTGGGGATGTTAAGTGCTTTAATTGGAATGAGTATGGCAGGTTCTCGATTAGTTTACTCGTTTGGACGAGATGGACTTTTGCCCAAATCATTAGGCCATTTAAATCAGGCGCAGTTACCAAATGTGGGGCTTTGGACCGTAGCAATTGTGGCGATTGTTATTACGGCCTTCTTTGAATTTTCGCAATTGGCGCAATTAATTTCGGCTGGGACGTTGTTTGCCTTTATTTTCGTGGCTTTAGGAATTTATCGCCTACGTCCTCGTGAAGGTCATGATTTAACGGATCCGGCGTTCAAAATGCCTTTGTATCCAATTTTGCCGATGGTGGCGGCGTTATTTGCTTTGTTTGTTTTGCTAGGTTTGGGAATTGATGCAAAATTGATGATGCTTGGTTGGTTTGTTTTGGGGCTTATCGTCTATTTTGCATACGGAATGAAACATAAAATACGAGAGTCACGTTAAACCCGCTCTAACCTAAAAATGAATTGGAAGCGGGCGGAATTTAAAATGACAGTTTGAGTTGATTGGTAATGGGAACTTTTGTGCCCATATCAATCAACTTTTTTATAGCGGGTTGGAAATGATTGGAGTCCGTTTTAAATTAGAGTAAAATAAAGTCAAAGTACAATTAGAAAGAAGCAGAAAAGTTATGAAATATTCGTTAAACTGGAATCTGGAAACAATATTTAAAGGTGGCGTTGCAGGAATGGAGTTTAAGGCAAAAATGGATGTCTTAGAACATCAAATCGCTGAATTTAAAATACGTTTAAAAAACCTTGTGCAACAACATCAAGTGGTACAAATGAGCAACCTCTTTGAGCTTTACCAAAATATTTTGGCTGGTTATTTAACTGTCGATTTATTTGTAAACGCATGGGCAGCTGATGATTATACGAATCCGGCTTTTCGACCAATGCAAAATAAAATCGCGCAGTTGGGGGCACAATTAGCACAGCCAGAGAAGCAACTCCAAAGTTTTTTGGCGCAATTATCCGCTACTGAATTTGCGGAGCTATTAGACCAACCTGCATTTAGAAATTTACAATTCAATCTGAAGGAACAACGGCAAAAAGCTCACTATTTATTAGAGCCAACAACAGAAAATATTTTAGATCAATTACGTTTAGACAGTCTCAACGGTTGGTCCCAACATTATGAAACGTTAGTCGCTGGGTTGACTTTGAGTTTTGAGGATGAAAAGGGTCAGCAACAGACTATTTCGGCTGGTCAAGCACTGAATCAAATTGACGGCTATCCGGATCCTAAAGTTCGCCACGCCATTATGCAGGCCTATGAGAAAATGTGGACGACGGTTGAAGATTTAGTGGCTGATACATTGAACCATTTGGCAGGCGCCCGTTTAACTGAGCAAGCAGCCCGGGGTTATGCAGACTATTTGGAAGAACCCTTGGCCTTAAATCGGATGTCTAGAGCAACGCTTCAGACGATGTGGGCGGTGGTAGATGCCCATAAAGATATCTTTAAACCATATCTAGCTCGCCGTGCTCAACTAATGGGGGTGGAGCAGTTAGGGTGGCAAGATCAAACAGCGCCGCTAACCAAACTTGGGACTTATCGGCCTCAAACGGTTACTTATGATGAGGCGGCTCAATTAATTATTGATAATTTTGCCAAGTACTCACCTAAAATGGCGACTTTTGCGCAACATGCGTTTGAAAATGGGTGGATTGAGGCCGAGGACCGCCCCGGTAAACAACCTGGGGGATGGATGGAGAGTGTGCCAGATATCAAGGAGTCACGCATTTTCTTAACGTTCACTGGATCTCCTAACGATGCTGCCACAATTGCGCACGAACTGGGGCATGGTTTCCACACGAGTGTCTTACAAGATCTACCATATCTGCGTAATGATTACGCGATGAATGTCGCTGAAACAGCGTCAACCTTTGCAGAATTAATTGTGAATGATGCAAATGTGCGGAACGCTCAAAGTGATGCAGAACGTTTAATGTTATTGGATGCAAAATTGGCTAATCCTGTGGCAATGTTTTTAAATATCCATGCTCGCTATCTTTTTGAGAATGAATTTTATCAAGCTAGACAAGCTGGATATGTGCCAGCGGTCCAATTAAATCAGATGATGGAAAAGGCACAAAAAATAGCGTTTGATAATGGATTGTCTGAATGGCACCCCCATTTTTGGGCTTCTAAATTACACTTTTATGCAGATGATGTCCCCTTCTATAATTTTCCCTATACATTTGGCTATCTATTTAGTGCCGGGATTTATGCGTGGGCGCAGAATCAGCCCAACTTTGAAGCAGCTTATGTTGATTTGTTACGCGACACGGCTGCGATGTCAACGGAAGATTTGGCACAGAAACATTTGGGAGTTGATTTAACGCAACCGGCCTTTTTTGAAGCGGGCGTTGCCCAGATTCAAGCAGACATTGATGAGTATTTAAAGTTATCACTTGAGTTTCTCTAAACGGGAACGAATAAGCGGGACGCTTAGGTAAATTCAGGAAGACTGATTGGCTCTATCTCAGCCAGTTTAAGACTGCGGGGGCACGGGGGACCATTTCCCATGCAGGGGCAAATTGTTAGATCATTCGGTGATTTTTAATCTGCTTTACATCCGATAGAACAATTTGTAAAATGAGTAAAATGAAGATTTATAAACGAAGGGGAGCACATTATGACATTTAGAAGTGCATTGGCGACTTGGACTGGTCGCTTGACTTATTTAAGTTTAACTAAGGTCCTACATCGCGGGGGAACATCATTACCCGGAATGGTAGCCACCAAAATTGATCCTAACGTTTTGCAAACTCTCTCGGATCGCTATGAAGTGGTCTTGGTGACGGGAACTAACGGGAAGACACTAACGACGGCCTTAATAACGAGAGTTTTACGTGAAAAATACGATCGTGTAATTACTAATCCATCAGGATCAAATATGATTCAAGGAATTGCCGGAACGATCTTAGCCGCCAAACAACCCAAAAAGGGCGAAAAAGTGTTGGTCGTCTTGGAAGTCGATGAAGCTAACGTCGAAATGGTCAGTCTGCAACTGAAGCCTCAAGCTTTTGTGTTAACTAATATTTTCCGTGATCAATTAGATCGTTACGGTGAGATCTATACAACTTACGATAAAATTTTACGTGGGATTCGTAAGTTTCCAGAGGCTACGGTATTGTTGAATGCGGATTCACCAATTTTTTTGCGGGAAAAGTTACCCAATCCAATTATTAATTTTGGATTTAATCACGTCCCAGCGACTGAAGATCAGCGAGCTCCTTTGAATACGGATGGTATTTTGTCACCAACTGATGATAGTATTTTATCGTATCATTTTCGTACTTATGCGAACCAAGGTTTTTATTTCTCGAAAACAGATGATTTTAAGCGGCCGGAGCTAGATTATGCAGTCACAAAAATCAATCAATTAACGCCGCGTTTTTCTAATTTCGATTTGGATGGGGAAACTTACCAAATTGAAATTGGGGGACTCTATAATATTTATAATGCGTTAGCCGCATATGCGGTCGGTCGGTGGTTAGGGGTTACCAACGACCAAATTCATCATGCCTTTGAGTCGAACGCCCAAATTTTTGGCCGGCAAGAATTGATTCACGTTGGTGATAAGGAAGTAACCATTGTGTTGATTAAAAATCCCGTGGGAGCCAATCAGGTAATTGATATGATGAAAACAGACCCTGAACCCATCTCAATTCTAGGACTTTTAAATGCTAATTATGCCGATGGAATTGATACCAGTTGGATATGGGATGCGGAGTTTGAAGACCTAATGGATATGAATGTGCAAGCTATTGCAACTGGTGGAGAACGTTATCGAGATCTATATGTTCGTTTGAAGATGGCCGGCTTTGGGGATCATCCTTATTATCCTGATCTCAATCAAGTTGTCGACGCCATTCAGAAGATGCCAACTAAACGGGTTTATGTTATGGCAACCTATACCGCCATGTTACAATTACGAACTAAATTAGCACAAAAAGGATTTATTAGAAATAAGAAAATGGGGGATGCATAATGGCAGAATTTCAATTGAATACCGCACATCTATATGCTGACTTAATGAATACCTATGGAGATTATGGTAATTTAGTTGCCTTACGTTATTATGCCAAACAGATGGGGGTCGCCTTTCAAACAACCACCGTTTCAATTGGGGATCAATTTGATGCAGACGCTTACGATTTTGTGTTATTTGGTGGGGGGCAGGACTATGAGGAGCAAGTGGTTGCTGCTGATTTACCAACTAAAGCAACCGCAATTAAGCAATATATTGAAGCTGATGGGCCTTTTCTTGGAGTTTGTGGAGGTTTTCAACTACTGGGTGAATACTTCTTGTTGGCTGATGGAACCCGAGTTGAAGGGATTTCAGCGATGCATCACTATACATTAAATCAGCCACATAGTCGCTTTACGGGAAATGTTCAGATTAAAAATGAAGAAACTGGACAAATTTATAATGGATTTGAAAATCACCAGGGTCGGACCTTTATTGCCGATGATGAGCGCCCATTGGGAACTATCATTCAAGGAAACGGTAATAATGGTGAGGATGGTGGCGAAGGCTTAATTTATAAAAATGTCTTTGGGACTTATTTTCATGGTCCGGTGTTGACTCGAAATGGAAATTTAGCACTACGTATTTTACAAATTGCACTGGAGCGAAAGTATCCAGCGGTAGATTGGGCTTCACAAATTACTAAAATTGAGCCCGAAAGTTTTTAAGCGATTTGTTCGCAAAACATATTGATTTGAATAGTCGGATTGCCTTTGTTTTGATAAAAACAAACCAGTCTGACTTTTTCTTTGTTGAAAAGGGTGCAATGATGCTGAATAGAATGGAAGGGTCGCAAAGTCAAACCAACAAGCTTAATTGGCAAAGATCTCAGTGAAAGTTAAGCTGATCCATGATCGTTTTCGTGTATAATAAAAGTTACAGAATTTAAAAGGGGTGACAACAATGGCACAATTATTTTTTCGGTATGGTGCAATGGCAAGTGGTAAGAGCATTGAAATTCTTAAAGTCGCACATAATTATGAGAGTCAGGGGCGTAAAGTGCTGCTCTTAACCAGTGTCTTGGACAGTCGTACTGAAATTGGGGCAATTGAATCACGGATTGGATTGCAACGTCAGGCTCGGGCAATCAAAGCTGACGATGACATTTTTACCATTGTCGAACCAACGGAAGATTTTTCAGCGGTACTAATTGATGAAGCCCAGTTTTTAACGCGGGATCAAGTCTTACAACTGACGCAAATTGTTGATGAATTAAATATCCCGGTTTTGGCATTTGGATTAAAACAAGATGCTTTTAATCAACTCTTCCCGGGGTCAGAAGCTTTGCTGATTTATGCGGATAAAATTGAAGAGATGAAGACTTTGTGTTCATTCTGTACTCGGAAAGCCATTATGAATTTGCGAATTGCCAATGGACACCCCGTTTATTCAGGCGCACAAATTCAAATTGGGGGTGACGAGGCATATATGCCAGTTTGTCGGCGTCATTATCAAAAACCAGATTTGGCAATGATTAAAAAACATATTAATGCTGCAAAAGGGGAATAAGACGGATGGATGAAATTTTTGAAAAAGTACAAACACTAGTTGATCGCTATGAAGAAGTGAGCGAAATGCTAAGTGACCCGGCCGTAATTGGTGACACGAAACGTTTTATGGCACTCTCAAAAGAAGAGGGATCATTGCGTGAAACGGTTGATACCTTTAAAAGGTACCAGGCTGTTATCGCCAATTTAGAAGACGATAAAGAAATGTTAAAAGAAAAACTTGATGCGGATATGGAAGAATTGACCAAGGAAGAGATCAAGGATTTAACGAACCAAAAAGCTGAATTTGAAGATCAATTGAAGATCATGTTATTACCTAAGGACCCTAACGACGATAAGAACATTATCATGGAAATTCATGGGGCCGCTGGAGGCGATGAAGCAGCCTTATTTGCAGGGAATCTCTATGAAATGTATTCACGTTATGCAGAAAAACAGGGCTGGACGATTCAAATTATTGATGAAAATCGTACTGAAATTGGAGGATATAAAGAATTAGTCTTGATGATTCAAGGCGATAATGTCTATTCAAAGTTGAAATTTGAAAATGGAGCTCATCGAGTTCAACGTGTACCAGAAACTGAATCAGCTGGACGGGTGCATACTTCAACAGCGACTGTCGGAGTAATGCCTGAATATGAAGATGTTGACATCAAAATTGAGGATAAGGACCTACGGGTTGATGTTTATCGTTCATCTGGGGCCGGTGGACAGCATATCAATAAGACTTCATCTGCGGTTCGAATGACCCATTTACCAACTGGAGTCGTGGTGGCGATGCAAGATCAACGATCACAGCAGCAAAATCGGGCTAAGGCGATGGAAATTTTAAAGACGCGTGTCTATAATTACTACGCCTCACAAAATGAGGCCGAGTATTCAGAAATGCGTAAGACAGCGGTGGGAACTGGGGACCGTTCCGAACGGATTCGGACCTATAACTATCCGCAAAATCGAGTGACAGATCATCGGATTGGTTTATCTTTGAATAAATTGGACCGAATCATGAACGGTGAACTAGAAGATGTCATTGATGCATTAGTGATTGCAGACCAAGCTGCAAAATTAGAAGAATTGAAGAATTAATTTATGTTTGAATTAGAAATGACGTTTGAAGCGCTACGTGAATGGGGCGATTGGCAGTTAGAGCCATATATCCAAGATCAAACGGAACGAATGGCCCAAATTGATTATTTATTAACGGGTATGATGGACTGGAATTATGGACAGTTACAAAATAATCTCAATACCGTAATTGAAGATGAAAAACGGATTCGTTTTATGGTCGCTGTTCGTGCCATTAAGGGTGGACAACCCGTACAATATGCCTTGGGGCATGCTCCATTTTATGGTCGTGAGTTTAATGTGGATCGACGGGTTTTGATTCCGCGTCCAGAAACTGAAGAATTAGTTGATTGGATCTTAAAAGATGAAAAGCAGTCAGCCGTTAATATCTTAGATATTGGAACTGGTTCGGGAGCGATTGCCGTTACACTTCAAGCTGAACGTCCAGCTTGGAAGGTTACAGCGAGCGATATTTCAAAAGATGCTTTAATTGTGGCAGACAGCAATCAAATTCAACATCATGTGGCAGTTCAACTCATCGAAAGTGATCTCTTTGATCAATTTAGCCCAGAAAATCAATTCGATGTCATCGTTTCAAATCCACCTTATATTGCTGAACAAGAGAAGTTTGTTATGGATGATTCAGTTTTGATGTATGAACCGGATCTAGCACTTTTTGCTGCGGATGATGGGTTAGCTTTGTATAAAAAAATGGCCGCAGCTCTGTTGGAATATTTAGCTCCGCAGGGAAGTGCTTACTTTGAAATTGGTTACTTACAGGGGCCAGCATTAGTTGAATTATTTGAGAAGTTACCAGATGTAGTTGTCGAACTACGCCCTGATTTAAGTGGTCATGATCGAATGATTAGGGTACGGCGTACAGATTAGCTTTAGTTATAGCAAATTAAAAGCAAGACTGAATTTGCTAGGTTTTGAATTTAAAAAGCTTAAAAGATAAAGATTAAAAGTTAGAAGGCAATTTGAGATGGAAACAAAAATTTGGAAAAAAACGGAATTGGCTGAAGCGGCTAAGGTTTTGAAAAAGGGGCAGTTGGTAGCTTTTCCCACTGAAACCGTTTATGGACTAGGGGCAGATGCCCTAAATGAAAAAGCGGTTAGTAAGGTCTATACAGCGAAAGGACGACCTTCCGATAATCCCTTAATTGTCCACGTCGCCCACCCTCAAGCGGTGCAAAACTACGCCCAAGTTAGTCCGCGGGCGCAAAAACTAATGGATGCTTTTTGGCCGGGACCACTTACCATTATCTTGCCAGTGAAACCTGGTCAATTATCGGAAAAAGTAACTGGGGGATTGCAGACGGTTGCGTCACGTATGCCAGATAATGCTTTAACACGTGAACTGATTGACCAAGTTGGTTCACCTTTAGTTGGTCCTTCAGCCAATACTTCGGGCAAACCCAGCCCAACGATTGCTACGCATGTCTATCACGATTTGCATGGTAAAATTGCTGGCGTTGTGGACGATGGCGCAACACAGATTGGGGTTGAATCAACCGTCTTAGACCTCTCAACATCCCAGGCAGCAATCTTGAGACCGGGCAAAATTACAGCGAGTCAGTTGGAGACGGTCCTAGGTGAGAATGTGGACACCAGTGAACATCATGTCGCAGCAGATGAAGCCCCTAAAGCTCCAGGTATGAAATATCGGCATTATGCGCCTGACAAGGCGGTATATATGGTGAAAGATGAAGATTGGACACAGGCGATTATCTGGGCGCAAAGTCAGTTAGAGCCGGTAGGTTTGATGTTATCTGATCAAATGATTGAGCAACATCAATTGGCTGGAATGGACTTTGTATGGCCCTTAGGACCAAACGGGGTTAGTGCAGCTACTAAATTATTTTCGGGGTTAAGAAATTTTGATGATCAAAAGGATGTTAAAATAATTTTAGTTGCTGAAATGTCCCACGAGGCAGCTAATGCGGCCTATAATAACCGTTTAGCCAAAGCAGCGGGTCAGCAATATTTTGATGCACAAGAGATGATGGAATTCTAATGAAGTTAGGACGCCAAAGTTGATTATTTAAAAATCATTCAATACTGTAATATTTATCAAGGAGGCTACGTATGAATTATCGTGAATTTGATCCAGAATTATGGTCGGCGATTGATCGTGAAGAAGCTCGTCAAGAACATAACATTGAGCTAATTGCTTCAGAAAACATTGTTTCAGCTGGTGTTCGAGCGGCTCAAGGGAGTGTTTTGACTAATAAATATGCGGAGGGCTACCCGGGAAAACGTTATTACGGTGGAACTGAGTATATTGATCAAGTTGAACAGTTAGCTATTGATCGAGCCAAGGAATTGTTTGGGGCGGAGTATGCCAATGTTCAACCACATTCCGGTTCACAGGCCAATGCAGGTGTTTATATGGCACTCTTAGAACATGGTGATCATGTTCTAGGTTTGGGCCTAAATGAAGGTGGACATTTGACGCATGGTTCCAATGTTAATTTTTCGGGAAAAACTTATCATTTTCATGCCTATGGCCTTGATGAAAATGAGTTGATTGATTATGATCAGGTTGAACAACTGGCGCAAGAATTTCAACCAAAATTAATTGTAACAGGAGCTTCTGCGTATTCGCGCTTTATTGATTTTGAACGTTTTCGCGCAATTGCTGATTCTGTTGGTGCGTATATGATGGTGGATATGGCCCATATTGCAGGCTTAATTGCGGCAGGTGTGCATCCGAGCCCCATCGGGATTGCAGACGTGGTTACCACGACAACCCATAAAACATTACGAGGGCCACGGGGTGGGATGATTTTAGCGAAAGCTGAATTAGGTAAGAAACTAAATTCTGCGATTTTCCCTGGGACACAAGGTGGTCCGTTAGAACATGTGATTGCTGGAAAAGCAGTTGCATTCTATGAAGATTTACAACCTAGTTTTAAAGAATATGGTCAACAAATTGTAAAAAATGCGCAGGCGATGGTGGAGATCTTCAAAGCATCTAATTTGGTACGTGTGGTCTCTGGCGGTACTGATAATCATCTTTTCAACCTTGATTTGACGGCGAGTGGTCTGAGCGGAAAAGAAGCTCAAAATATTTTAGATGCCGTGGCGATTACGGTTAACAAAGAAGCCATTCCAAATGAACCGCGAAGCCCCTTTGTTACTTCTGGAATTCGGATTGGAACCCCTGCGATAACGACCAGAGGATTTAAAGAAGCTGATGCGCAACAAGTGGCACAGTTAATTTTACGGGTGTTGGACCAGCCACACAATGAAGATAACTTGGCTGCGGTGGCTCAAGATGTTCGTAAGCTGACCAATCGTTTTCCGCTTGATCAAATTGAGTATACAAATTAATATTCCCCAAACTTGGTCAGATTGTTTATAATGGTTAGTGATAAAAATTAATATTTTGAAATTTAGAGAAGAAAAAGAGGCCAACAATGAGTAAATTAACTGTATTTGATCATCCTTTAATTCAACATAAGTTGACGATTATTCGCGACAAACGGATTGGAACGAAAGAATTTCGAGAAATTGTGGATGAAATTGCATCATTAATGGCTTACGAAGTAACGCGGGATTTGCCTACGATGGACATTGAGGTTGAAACGCCCGTAGCCAAAACCACAAAGAAAACTTTAGCAGGTAAGAAATTAGCGATTGTACCAATTTTGCGTGCTGGTTTAGGGATGGTCGATGGAATTATGAAACTAGTTCCAGCCGCGCGAATTGGTCACATTGGGATGTATCGAGATGAAAAATCATTGGAACCTGTTGAATATTTTGTAAAGTTACCAGAAGATATTGATCAACGTGAAGTATTGGTTGTTGATCCAATGTTGGCAACAGGTGGCTCAGCTATTATGGCTATTGATGCCTTAAAGAAACGTGGGGCAAAAACGATTAAGTTGATTACCATTGTTTCTGCGCCAATTGGTGTTGAAAATGTCCAAGCTGCCCATCCTGATGTTGATATCTTTACAGCGGGCTTAGATGACTATCTTAACGATGAAGGGTACATTGTACCTGGTCTGGGTGATGCGGGAGATCGGTTATTTGGAACTCGTTAGTTAGGAGCCAATTTATTTAATATTTAAAGCTAAAAGCTGTTAACTTTGTTGTTAGACAGCTTTTTTCTTTAACACAAATAAATTCAACAAACTTAAGCCAGTTAGTTCATAATTTCCAATATATTTAGCATTGAGATAATTACAAAGTCTCTCCCATTTGTATTAAGGCTTGCTGTGACAGGGATGAGTGGTGAATTTTAGAATTTTTATTTACATAGGAAAAGAATTAAATAATTTACATTGAATTTTACAATTATTTTCCGTTGAAAAATGGTTTGAATAGAGTAAAATGAAAGGGTAAATATTAAAAACGGTATTGCTCCCCTGCAGTAACCGAAAAATTATGAAAGGAAAGAGGTGAGTTTTTTGGACGAAAAGTCTACCACATTTCAAATGCTGGGCTTAACTTTTGATTGGCCTGTTGTAATTTCAACATTGGTGGCAGCACTTATGGTTTTCTTCTTGGTTTTCTTCTTGTCAAGACGTTTGACAATGAAACCGGGTAAGAAGCAAAACGTGCTGGAATGGATGATCGACTTTACAAATGGAATTGTGGACAGTTCTTTGCCCCGTTCAATTGGAAATGAACTTAAATTAATAGCGTTCACGCTATTTCTATTTATTTTTGTTTCAAACGAAATGGGTCTAGCAATTCAGGTTGCCTTTGGGGATGTCACGTATGTGAAGTCACCAACCGCCAACCCAATTGTTACGATGGGATTGGCATTGCTTGTTATTGGTTTAGCAAACTTTGTCGGAGTAAATAAGCTAGGCTTCAAGGGTTACTTTAAGACAACTTTCTTGAGCCCAATGCCGGCATTGCTTCCAATTAATATCTTTGAGCAATTCACTAATTATTTGACTTTGGCATTACGTTTGTATGGTAATATCATGGCCGGTGAAATGCTCTTGATGTTGATTACCAATTTTGGTAATCCATCCCACCTGGGACTCACTATAGTTCCTGCATTTATCTTGTCAATGATTTGGCAAGCGTTCTCATTATTCATCGGGGCAATTCAGGCCTTTATCTTCGTCACATTGTTGTCGATCTATACGTCTGAACATGCAATCGCTGAATAAATATTTTGTTTTATTTTATTAATTCGGAGGAATTTATACTATGACTGGTCATATTGCTACTATTGGTGCAGGTATTGCTGCAGCTGGTGCCGCTATCGGTACTGGTATTGGTAACGGACGTGTTATTGCTGCGATGATCGAAGGAACATCACGTCAACCTGAACTAGAAGGAAAGTTACGTACAAACATGTTCGTTGGAGTTGCTTTGATCGAAGCCGTTCCGATCTTGGCGTTCGTTATCTCATTGATGTTGCTTTCAAAGTAATTTTAGCGGCAAAAGGAGAGAGGAGCCAACCACATGTTAAATGGAATTTTACTGGTTAATGCCAGTGAGCAGTTGGCTTTGGGTAATTTGGTCTTTGTTCTGCTAACTTTCATTGTTTTGCTACTTTGTGTAGGAAAATTTGCTTGGAAGCCTGTAACAAAGATGATGCAAGATCGTGCTGACAAGATTGCAAACGACCTTGATTCTGCAGAAAACGATAAGACTGAAGCTGCAAAGTTGATGTCACAACGAACTGAAGAATTACAGGCCACACAATCACAAGCAACAACAATCATTAATAGTGCTAAAGACACTGCTTCAAAACGCAGTGATGAGATTCTGGATGAAGCGCGTGAAAACGCTAGTTCATTAAAAGTCAAAGCTAATGCTGAAATTGCGCAAGAGCGTACTGAAGCAATGGCAAGCGTTAAAAATGATGTTGCTGAATTGTCAGTGACAATCGCACAAAAAATTATTCAAAAAGAACTGAAATTAGATGATCAAAAAGCATTAATTGATGCTTACATCGGAGAGTTAGAGGCAAAGTAATGGCATTAAATCACGCGATTATCGCGCAACGATATGCGACTGCTTTGTTCGAATTATCTCATGACCAAAATAGTGATACTGAGACACTTGCTGAATTGCAAGAACTCACTAAAGTATTACAATCTAATCCTAATTTGGTAAAGGTAATCAATGCTAAAAATATTAATGAATCGACTAAAAAGGAAGTTTTAAAGACCTTAACTGAGTCTGCTTCCCAATTAGTAACGAATTTGATTAATATGACATTTGACTATCAAAGGTTTGATTTATTACCACAGATTGTGCAAGAATATCAAATCCTTGTTCATCATTCCGTTGGTCATATGACCGCTGAAGTGAAGACAGTGGTGGAGTTAGATGCCAATCAGATCGATCGTTTGAAGCAAGTAATCGTTAAACGCTTTGGTGCGAAGACGGTTGAATTGAAGCAAATCATTGATCCCTCATTATTAGGTGGGGTAATTATTTCGGCTAACAACCAAATTGTGGACGGGTCATTAGCAACTAAATTAGCTGCTATTCGCCAAAGTATCGTCCATTAGTATCAAATAATATTCAGTGCAACTGCACAAACGTAAGAAAGAGGAACTGCTGAAATGAGCATTAAAGCTGAAGAAATCAGTTCACTCATCAAAGCCCAACTCGCTAATTACGAATCAGAATTGACAGTCCAAGAAACAGGAACTGTAACTTATGTTGGTGATGGAATCGCCCGAGTTACTGGTTTGGAAAACGCAATGGCCGGTGAATTGGTTGAATTCGCAAATGGTGTGTTTGGAATGGCACAAAACTTGGAATCAAACGATGTTGGTATCGTGATTTTAGGTGAATTTGATGGAATCCGTGAAGGCGACATCGTCAAGCGTACGGGTAAGATCATGGAAGTGCCAGTTGGTGAGGAAATGATTGGCCGTGTTGTTAATGCATTGGGACAACCCGTTGATGGAATGGGCCCAATTAACACAAACAAGACGCGCCCTATTGAAGTTAAAGCACCCGGTGTTATGGAACGTAAGTCTGTCTTTGAACCCCTTCAAACTGGGTTGAAGTCAGTCGATGCGTTAGTGCCAATCGGACGTGGACAACGAGAATTGATCATTGGAGATCGTAAGACTGGTAAGACATCTGTTGCGATTGATACGATTTTGAACCAAAAGGATCAAGATATTATCGTCGTATACGTTGCGATTGGTCAAAAGGACTCAACCGTTCGAACTCAAGTGGAAACATTGCGTGCAATGGGTGCCTTGGATTATACGATCGTGGTTACTGCTGGACCATCAGAACCAGCGCCCCTATTGTACTTAGCTCCTTATGCTGGAGCGGCAATGGGTGAAGAATTTATGTACAACGGCAAGCATGTCTTGGTTGTTTATGATGATCTATCAAAGCAAGCAACGGCATACCGTGAGCTGTCATTGATTCTTCGTCGTCCGCCTGGACGTGAAGCATATCCTGGTGATGTCTTCTACTTGCACTCACGTTTGCTTGAACGTGCAGCCAAGTTGAGTGACGAATTGGGTGGCGGATCAATGACGGCTTTGCCAATCATTGAGACTCAAGCTGGAGACGTTTCAGCTTATATCCCAACGAACGTTATCTCAATTACAGATGGACAGATCTTCTTGGATTCTGATCAATTCTATTCTGGTAATCGTCCTGCGATTGATGCTGGAACTTCGGTTTCTCGTGTCGGAGGAGACGCGCAAATTAAGGCCATGAAGAAGGTTGCCGGAACTTTGCGTTTGGATCTTTCATCATATAAGGAATTGGAAGCCTTCTCTCAGTTCGGATCTGACTTGGATGCCTCAACGCAATCTAAGTTGGCTCGTGGACGCCGTACGGTTGAATTGTTGAAGCAACCTTTGCATCAACCAATGCCTGTTGAAGAACAAGTTTTGTCACTTTACGCCCTAGCCCATGGTTACATGGACGATGTCGCAGTGGATGATATTATGCGTTTTGAAACAGAATTGATTCAAGCGGTTCGTTCAACGAATAATGAATTGTTGCAAACCGTTGTTGAAACTAAGAATTTGCCTGATACCGATGCAATGAATGCAGCGATTGAAAACTTCAAGGCAACTTTTAGCGCCAGCGATGATGCAGCTAAATAAGTAGAGGAGGGGCGAAATGGCAGCTTCTTTGCAAGACATTCAACGCCGCATTGCCTCAACGAAAAAGACGCGCCAAATTACATCAGCGATGCAAATGGTTTCGACGGCTAAATTAAGCCAAATTCAACGTCAGGGTGGATCATATCATGATTACTCTGATCGCTTACATGATATGGTTGCCCATATCGCACAAGCTAATTTGGCTAATCCAGCGGGGACCTTGTTGGAACAACGTGAAGTTAAGAAAGTCGGTTTCTTAGTAATCACGTCTGATCGTGGTTTAGTTGGCGGTTATAATTCGATCCTGCTGAAAGGATTGATGTCTATCATTAAAGAACGTAACTTAAAACCCGATCAAATCGAGTTCTTAGTTGTGGGAAGTAATGGGGCTGATTTCCTAAAGAAGCGGGGTTATAAGTTAGCTTATGAATATAATAATGTTGCAGATGTTCCAACTTTTAACGGAGTTAGAGATATTGTAACGACAGTAACCGAAATGTATGATAATGCTGTCTTTGATGAGCTAACTGTAGTCTATAATCACTTCGTTACTCGGATTTCAAATGAATTCCGAGCTGAAAAAATGTTACCAGTGACAACTGATGGAATGGTTGATCCAAATGAAACAACCGAATACCACGCTGAATATGACGTGGAACCATCAGCTGAAGCCATTTTGCAAGTTATTTTGCCACAGTACGCCCAAAGTCTTGTCTATGGAGCAATCCTCGATGCTAAGACAGCTGAGCATGCGGCATCATCAACAGCAATGTCTTCAGCCACTGATAACGCGAAGGATATTATTGATAAGTTAGACTTACAATTTAATCGTGCGCGTCAGAGTGCAATTACGACTGAAATTACTGAAATTACTGGTGGAATGGCTGCCCTTGAATAGGGGACCTCCACTATCGAATTTGTTTAGAAAAAGGAAGGATAACGACAATGAGTACCGGACGAGTTGTACAAGTCATTGGACCAGTCGTTGACGTTCAATTCCCATTAGATAGCCAGATTCCTGACATCAATAACGCCTTAATCATCGATCGTGGTGAAGCAGGTAGTTTGACTGTTGAGGTATCTTTGGCTCTTGGTGACGGAGTTGTTCGGACGATTGCCATGGACTCATCTGACGGCTTACAACGTGGTATGGCAGTGGAGGATACTGAGAAACCAATCTCAGTCCCTGTCGGTGAAGTTACGTTGGGTCGTGTCTTTAACGTGTTGGGTGACACAATTGATAACGGTGAAGAAATTGGGGCGGATGTGCAACGTGATCCAATCCATAGGGCATCACCAGCTTATGACCAATTAAAAACATCAACTGAGATCTTGGAAACGGGAATCAAAGTGATCGACCTACTTGCTCCATATGTTCGTGGAGGAAAGATTGGGTTGTTCGGGGAGCCGGAGTTGGTAAGACGGTCTTAATTCAAGAGTTGATTCACAATATCGCGCAAGGACACAATGGTATTTCTGTCTTTACTGGAGTTGGGGAACGTACCCGTGAAGGTAATGACATGTATCACGAAATGATGGATTCAGGAGTTTTGAAGCAAACCGCCATGGTTTATGGACAAATGAATGAGCCACCTGGAGCCCGGATGCGGGTTGCCTTAACTGGATTGACAATTGCGGAACACTTCCGTGATGTTAACGGTCAAGATGTTTTGTTGTTTATTGACAATATTTTCCGATTCACACAAGCTGGATCTGAAGTTTCTGCCCTTTTGGGTCGAATTCCATCTGCCGTTGGATATCAACCAACTTTGGCAACTGAAATGGGACAACTTCAAGAGCGAATTACGTCAACGCAAAAGGGATCAGTTACATCAATTCAGGCGGTTTATGTGCCAGCCGATGATTATACTGACCCTGCACCTGCCACGACTTTCGCGCACTTGGATGCGACAACCAACTTGGAGCGTTCATTAACGCAACAAGGAATCTATCCTGCCGTTGATCCATTGGCATCAACGTCAACCGCTTTGACGCCTGAAATTGTTGGACAAGAGCACTACCGAGTAGCGACTGAAGTTCAACAAACTTTGCAACGTTATCGCGAATTGCAAGATATCATTTCAATTTTGGGAATGGATGAACTTTCAGATGAAGAGAAGACTACGGTTAACCGTGCTCGTCGGATCCAATTCTTCTTGTCACAACCATTCTCAGTGGCTGAAACCTTTACTGGTTTGGCGGGACAATATGTTCCTGTTGAAGAAACTGTTCGTAGTTTCAAGGCGATCTTAGATGGAAAGTATGATGACCTTCCTGAAGAAGCCTTCCGAAATGTCGGAGCCGTTGAAATGGCAGTTGAAAAAGCCAAGACATTGGATTAATGGGGTGTTGCCATGAATGAACACAGCTTTAAGGTATCCATCGTGACACCAAATGGCGTGGTCTTTGAATATGATACCGCCACACTTGTTGTGTTACACACAACCGGCGGTGAGTTAGGTATCATGGCAAATCACGTTCCAGTTGTTGCCTCATTGGAGATCAGTGAGATTCGGGTTAGAGATGATGAATCAGGTAAACGTGAACGTTTGGCCGTGAATGGTGGATTTGCAGAATTTTCAGATAATATGCTGACGATTGTTGCTGATTCGGCTGAACGAGCTGCTAACATTGACGTTGCTCGAGCAGAATCAGCCCGTGAACGTGCTGAGCGCGTTTTGCAATCAACTGAAGATGAGCATGAAGTTAAGCGTGCGCAATTAGCTTTGCGGCGTGCTGTAACTAGAATCCATGCTGCTTCGGTGCAATAACGCTAGTCAGATGAAAAAATGATGATGTTTGTTATTACGTCATCAAGTTTAAAAAACGTTGGTCCGCTAATGGATCGACGTTTTTTTATAGGGTCAAATGTTGATTTGATCAGTTAGGAACAGGTAGAAGTGATGTTTGAATCGATGGTAGTGAATTTAAAAAGAGGGTTGAACTGATCTATTATTACAAATTTAAATCATATTTTGAGTAAAAATTTGTTCGTTTTACGTTCGCATATTATGTCAGTTTTTGGTAAGATTAATGATAGAAAAAAGTAGAGGATGAGCTAAAATTATGATTGTATTATCAGGAACTATTGGGGCAGGTAAAACTAGCCTGGCAACGCTTTTGGCTGAACATTTAGGTTCACAAGCTTATTATGAATCGGTTGATGACAATCCAATCTTGCCATTATTTTATGAAAATCCACAAAAGTATGGTTTTTTGCTACAAAATTATTTTTTAAATAAGCGTCTAGAAAATATTAAAGATGCTCAAGGTTCACGACTGAATGTGATTGATCGGTCTATTTTTGAAGATCAATTACTATTTCAATTAAATGCTGATTTAGAGCGCGCCACCCAAACCGAATCAGAGATTTATCGTGATTTGCTCCATAACATGATGGAACAAGTTGATACTTCAGAGCATGCCGTTGTGAAGAATCCAGATTTGTTAATTTATGTAAAGGTTTCCTTTGAAACGATGTTAAGTCGAATCCAAAAACGGGGACGTTCGTTTGAACAAATTGACCAAGATCCATCATTATTTGAATACTATCAAGAGTTAACAAAGCGCTATACGGCTTGGTTTGATCAATATTCAGCTTCGCCAAAATTGATGATTGATGGAGATACATTGGATTTTGTGGAGCATCCAGGAGATTTAGAACAAGTTTTTCAACTCATTGATAATGAAATTAAGCTGTTAAAAGTCGAGGATTAAGATATGTTAGATATTAAATATTTAAGGAATAATACGAGCGAAGCTAAGGAACGATTAGCTGGTCGTGGTGTCGCTGGTGAAGACGTTGATGCTTATCTAGCAGCAGATGTTAAACGACGTGAATTGTTAGTCCAAACAGAAGATTTGAAGGCACGTCGCAATACAGTTTCTGATGAAATTGGTCAAAAGAAACGAGCTAAAGAGGATGCTAGTGCGGTCATTGCTGAGATGCAAGAAGTTTCAAAAGCAATTAAAGAACTAGATGAACAAGTTCAAGCTATTGAATTGGAGTTAAATGATCGAGCACTGCGTTTTCCGAATTTACCAGAAGTATCAATTCCAGTGGGTCCCGATGAAGCAGCTAATCGTGAAGAATCGAAATGGGGCCAAATTCCGAAATTTGATTTTACGCCGAAAGCACATTATGAAATTGGAGAAGCCCTGGGAATCTTAGATTGGGAGCGAGGAGCCAAGGTTTCTGGTGCACGATTTGTCTATTACGTTGGGCAAGGAGCACGGTTGGAACGGGCAGTCTATAACTTTATGTTGGATGAGCATCAAAAAGAAGGCTATGTTGAGATGATGACGCCATATATGGTTAAGGACGAAGCAATGTTTGGAACCGGGCAGTATCCTAAGTTTCAAGATGATGCCTACCGGGTTGGAACCAATGCTGAGATGACTTTGATCCCAACGGCAGAAGTTCCACTCACTAATTACTATCGAGAAGAAGTACTGGATGCTTCGAAATTACCGATTTCTGTAACGGCTCTGTCACCTTCATTTAGGCAAGAAGCGGGTTCTGCTGGACGTGATACACGTGGCTTGATCCGTATGCATCAATTTAATAAAGTTGAGATGGTTAAATTTACTAAGCCAGAGCAATCTTATCAAGCCTTGGATACAATGACACAAAATGCAGAAAACATTCTTCGTAAATTAGAATTGCCGTATCACGTTCTAACGCTTTCTACAGGTGATATGGGATTTGCAGCAGCCAAGACTCACGACTTGGAAGTATGGATGCCGGAACAAAACTTGTACCGAGAAATTTCATCTGTGTCAAATACGGAAGCGTTCCAAGCGCGCCGAGCTAAGATTCAATACCGTGATGAAGATGGTAAACTTCAATATGTCCATACTCTTAATGGTTCAGGATTGGCAGTTGGACGGACAGTGGCAGCTATTTTAGAAAATTATCAAAATGCAGATGGAACGGTGACCGTACCAGCAGCTCTTCGTCCTTATTTTGGAGCTGATTTAATTCAGCCAGAAGCTTAAATTTTAAATTAAAAAGATCATTTAGTTCGGTGAAAACGAACTAAATGATCTTTTATTTTATATATCTAAATTCGGGGCGTGCTAAATGTCACGTAAATGCATTTTATTTTTTAATAATTTGGTGTATTTATTGGTGAGAATTAATTTGTAAAAAAAGTAAAATAAATATGTAGAGTTATGAATATATAAAAATTAACTAGGTTTAGGAAGGGTAATTTTATGGTGAGTGAAGTTAAACATCGGGGACGACCAAGGAAATATGATGATCCCAAGGAGGCCCAAAGGATTGCTAATCAGCGATACCGTGCGCGTCATCGACAACAAGTTAATTATTTAAACGATCGAAATAAAACAAAACAATTCATTTTAAAGGAAGCAACAACTGAGGATTTAATGTTGGTTGATCAATGGCGAACAGAACGACGACAGTTGAATATTTAATTCGAGAAGTAACAATGACTGCGAGCATTGCGAAATGAATTGCTTGATGGCCCCTCCCTTTTAATCAATGCATTGCGACGCTATCCCAAAATTGGTTTAGCGTTTTTTATTGTTGAATTTGATGAAAATGATGAAAAAATTTCAATCTTGAAAGTGAAGCTATTTTTTAGAAACCAGATGAAATTAGGATAATCTGTTAAGATTAATATAAGAAGGTTTATTGCATTTAGTACAAGATAAAGGAGCTTAATATTATGAAGATTATTGCTTTTGGAATTCGGTCAGATGAACAAGTGGCAGTGGATGCCTGGATGAAGCAGCATCCAGATGTACAAGTGGACACAACAAATAAATTATTAACTCCAGAGACAGCCAAAATGGCGCAAGGGTACGATGTTGTTAATATTTTACAAGCCGGGATCCCCGTTGGTGAAGCTACATTGAACCAATTACATGCATTAGGGATTAACACCCTAACGTTGCGGAATGTCGGAACAGATGATTTGGATTTTGATGTCTTAAAGAAATATCAATTTAGAGTTTCCAATGTGCCACGTTACTCACCTAATGCGATTGCAGAACATGCGATGATCCAGATGTCACGACTCTTCCGGCACATGAAACAAATGGATCTGAAAGTCTATCAACATAACTTAGCCTGGGCGCCGACAATTGGACGAGAAGTTCGGAAACAAACGATTGGAATTATTGGGACTGGAAATATTGGTCGGGTTGCCATTCAAATTGCACAGGGGTTCGGCGCTAAGGTAATTGCGTATGATAAGTTTAAAAATCCGGAAGTCGAAGCAGCCGGCTTATATGTCGATACTTTGGACGAATTATTTGCCCAAGCGGATGGAATTTCATTACACGTCCCTGGTTTACCTGAAAATCATCATATGATTAATGCTGATTCAATTGCTAAAATGCGGGATCATGTTGTGATTGTCAACGCCGGTCGAGGGAATCTAGTTGATACGGATGCAGTGATTGCTGGTTTGGATCAAGGCAAGATTGATGGGTTTGCGATGGATACCTACGAGGATGAGGGGGATTGTTCAACGTTGATTGGTCTGGTCAAGATTTCCCCGATGCCCGGGTTGCCGACTTGATTACACGTGATAATGTTTTGGTCTCGCCTCACACAGCTTTCTATACTTGGACGGCGTCTGAAGAAATGGTGGAACAATCTCTTGATGCCGGACTTGCATACTATCAAGGGCAAATACCCGAACAAGCTGTGAAATTCTAGAGATGTTAAACATTACTTTGGAAAAGAACGATTGAATTGTGCAATGAATTTTCAGATTTCATCAAAAATAATGTAAAAATATTACTGAAATTGCTAATATGAATTGAATAAAATGTACAGATGCGTTAAAATTATTGTGTAGGAGAGTGTATGTAATTTCACATGTCCTTTTCAGAACAAAGTTGCTTTATTTTAAATTTAGATTAAAAGGGGATATAAGAATTATGGCAAAGATTTTTGCATACGGAATTCGTGATGATGAAATTCCAGCTTTAAACCAATGGCGCGAAGCTAACCCAGAGGTAACAGTTGACTTTACTGATCAACTATTGGATCCAGAAACTGCTAAATTAGCAGAAGGATATGATGCAGTTAATGTCTATCAACAATTAGACTATACTCGCGAAACTTTAACTGCTTTGCATGAAGTTGGAATCAACAAGATGTCATTACGTAACGTTGGAATCGATAATATCGATTTGGATGCCGCTCGTGAATTTGATTTCAGCATTTCAAATGTTCCTGTTTATTCACCAAATGCGATCGCTGAGCACTCAATGATTCAAATGTCACGTTTGCTCCGTCGGACGAAGGCATTGGATGCTAAGATTGCTAAGCATGACTTGCGTTGGGCTCCAACAATTGGTCGTGAAATGCGGATGCAAACCGTTGGTATTATCGGAACTGGTCACATTGGTCGGGTAGCAATGAAGATTGCTCAAGGTTTTGGGGCCAAGGTTGTGGCATACGATTTGTATAAGAACGACGAAGTTGAAGCACAAGGTTTGTATGTTGATACTTTGGACGAATTGTACGCACAAGCTGATGTTATTTCATTGTATGTTCCTGGTGTACCAGCCAACGACAAAATGATCAATGCTGAATCAATTGCTAAGATGAAAGATGGCGTTGTAATTGTCAACTGCTCACGTGGAAACTTGATTGACACGGATGCGGTTATTGCTGGTTTGGATTCAGGAAAGATTTCTGATTTGGCAATCGACGTTTATGAAAATGAAGTTGGATTGTTTAATGAAGATTGGGAAAACAAAGAATTCCCCGATGCTCGCATTGCTGATTTGATTTCACGTGAAAACGTGTTGGTAACACCACACACGGCCTTCTACACAACTAAGGCTGTTTATGAAATGGTTACACAATCACTTTCAGCTAGCTTAGATTTCATCAATGGTGAAAAGCCTAGCATCGCTGTAGAATACTAAGATTACACTTTAGAATTTGTAGATACTAATAAGACGCTTAGCCGTCCGTTCTGACTGAATTGATAGATAACTGAATTGTTGCAATCGAATCTGTTATGATTATGGAGTCTCGGCGTCTTTTTATATTGGAGAATAGGATTATGAATTATTTTGATGGGAATTATCAATTAAAAGCTAAAGATTTTTTCTTTAAAATTTTGAGTGGATCAGCCCAAGGAATCTTAATTGGGGTACTTCCATCCGCTGTTTTGAAGTATCTTTTGAAGTTATTTATCACACCAGGTGTTACTAATTGGGCCAGTGACCTGAATGCAATTTTGGTCTTGTTTACATCATTTATCCCGCTTTTAATTGGGGTATGTATCGCATTGCAATTCAACATGAAACCATTAGATGTTGGAACGATGGGGATTGCTGTCGCAGCTGCCTCAGGAGCAACAAAGTGGGCTACGGCACCGAAAGGTTTCATTAATCCTGTGACTGGGATTGCTTCAAAAGCACCTGCCACAGTTTATATGACTGCCGGAGCCGGAGATGTGATTAACGCTATGATCGTGGCGGCGATTGGAGTCTTAGTAATTTGGTTGATTGCTAAGTACCTTGGTGGTTTTGGATCAGTTGCTATTATTTTGACACCAATTATTGTTGGTGGTGGGGTTGGATTGATTGGAAAAGAAATCGCCCCTTACGTTGGGGACGTGACAACTTGGATTGGAAAAATGGTTGAAACGTTTACGACCTTGCAGCCAGTTCCAATGTCAATGTTGATTGCGATGGCCTTCGCAATTATCATTATCACACCAATTTCAACGGTTGGAATTGCCTTAGCAATTTCATTAGCTGGTTTGGGATCTGGAGCAGCCGGAGTTGGAGTGATTGCAACCACAGTTATTTTGTTGATTAACTCAATTAAGGTGAATAAAAAGGGAACTTCAGTTGCGATCTTCTTGGGAGCAATGAAGGGGATGATGCCATCCGTCTTTGCCAAGCCAGTAACCATGATTTCATTCTTAATTACGGCTGCAATTTCTGGAATTCCGGTTGCCTTGTTTAACGTTCAAGGAACGCCAACATCTGCTGGATTTGGGTGGATCGGATTAGTTACACCAATTCAATCAGTTGCTAAGGACGCGGCAGATGCGCAATGGATTACACATTATGTTAATCCAATGATTTCAATTATCGTATTCTTCGTTGTACCAATTGTAGTTGGGTTTGTGGTGGACTTTATCTTGACTAAGTATGTTAAGCTATACAAGCCTTCTGACTTTGAACAAGAAATCTAATATTAAATTCATTAAAACGCTAAAATCAGTTCAACTGATCTTAGCGTTTTTTATGTTATGTGAGAGTGGATGATGGGGTGACAAAATGGTTTGTAAGTTATTAACGATAAAGATATAATAAGAATAGTTTTTTATTCTAGTGGAAAATTATGGAGATTCAGAAGATGAGCCAAGCGATCGCAAATACACAGTCTAATTGGACCGATTTAATCCTACCATTAATCATTATTTTAGGTGTGGCAGTGCTGATTGCCCTTATAATTAGTCTGATTCAAAAATTGTTACATAAGAAAACGACTTTTGTTTTAATTACAGCCATTTTAATTGTGATTGGTAGTTTAGGGCTGACTGCGTATACTGCAAATCTATTCAACGTCCAGGCTTTAGTAGCACAGTATCGGAATCAGTATGTCGCCCAACAAGTGCAAAAGAAAGCGACTCTACATGTAAATCGCCAGCAAATCCAAAAAATGGTGATGCGTGATCAAAATACACAAGATCAATTTGAAAAAGTTGGATTTGTCGCTATTCCATCACAATCGATTTTACTGCCGATTTATAATGATGCTTATTCGGTAGCCGGACTTAACTTGGGAGCGGATTATGCAAATCGCTATCCTGAAGATCCGACCGGAAAAAATATTCCTGTCATGGGTCAGGGGAATTATGGCCTAGCAGCACATAATTTTAATGATGGTAAAACCGGTTTTAGTGGTCTCCAAAAAGATTTAAATGCAAATGCTCCCTATTTAATTAATGGTAAATTAGGCGAATCTGATTGGTTGAATGGTCAAGATGTGTATTTGGCCAATCAAACTGGTATTTATGATTATAAAATTACTAATCAAGTCACTAAAGAAGAAACGGACTCAGAGGTTTTGGCACCTACTGATCAAGCGCAATTAACCATTGTTAGCTGTTTGTTTCCAGATACAAGTAAGCGGATTATAACGCAAGCGACTTTAAAAAAGACCTATTCATGGCAGTCTGCGCCAAATAAAATGGTGGGGTACTTTAATTTAAAAGTTCAAAATACCAATGCCCGAGCTGATTGGTTTAACCCAGGAACTGAAGAGGGTGCCAATGGAGATGCCGGTGGAACTAAGTCAGTGCAAAAATAGTTAGGAGAAAGAGATTGAAAACCATTGCTTTTGATACTTCCAATCAGCCTTTATCGGCTGCTGTTTTTCAAGACGGAAATTTATTAGAACAGTTTGAGACGAATTCACCACGGAATCACTCAGAACAATTATTACCCACCATTGACCATTTATTACAAAATCAAGGTTGGCAGCCACAGGATCTCAATCAAGTCATTGTTAGTCAAGGACCAGGTTCATATACTGGGTTGCGCTTAGCTGTGACCACGGCTAAAACGTTGGCGTTTACTTTGGGACTGGAATTGATTGGAATTTCCGGGCTAGCACTACTGGCCGCCAATGTATTAAATGAAGATACTTTGATTATCCCAATGATGGATGCGCGAAATGATAATGTTTACGCTGGTCAATATCGTTGGCAAGCGGGTGAATTAGTCACAGTCAAAGCGGATCAACATACTTCGATTCATGATCTTCCATTAGCAGTTGGTGCTCAAGCGGTGGTCTACGTTGGAGAGTATCAAAAATTTCAAGATATGCTCAAAAAAAACGTACCGCAAGCGCAATTTGCGGAAGATAATTTCCCACATGCAGCTACAATGCTGAATGTGAGTCGTACAGCTACGGCTATTCAGGCGCCAGCTGCTGTACATAATTTTAATCCAAAATACTTACGCGTCACTCAAGCTGAAGCTGATTGGCAAGCCTTAAACCCGAATGCAGAGAATCATGATTATGTTGAAAAAATTAAATAAATGGTGGACACGCACGCAAAGTTCAGCTTTGCCTGCTGAGGTCCAGAATTTTGTCCAAACCATGATGATTGAGGGACAAGAATATAGTTTGATGGTCGCGCAGCATACTGATGCTGTCGATATGTTTGAAATTGAAGAAGCAGCTTATCAAGGAATGACACCTTGGCCACTCGAAGTTTTTGAAGATGAAGTTGACCGGACGAATGAACGACTCTATCTAGTCCTGCGGGCGCAAGAAACGGGTTCGGTCCTGGCTTATATTGGTGCTAGCTTTGCAGCCGGTAAGAAAACGGCACATATTACTAATATTGCGGTGCACCCCCAGTGGCAACGACGAGGATTAGCCAAAGCTTTACTAGCTTACGTGATGTCTTTATCTGTACAACATCGCTTTGAACGTGTCACCTTGGAAGTCCGCGAAGATAATGTTGCAGCGCAAAAATTGTATCAACAATTAAATTTTAAGATGATCAGACAGCATCCTGACTATTATGAAGATCATGAACCGGCGTTGGAGATGATGGTTAAAGTTGGCGGTAGTGCCTCATGAATTGCGACATCGTCTGGAGTGATCAAGTTCAAGCACATGAACTTTTTGATCTGACGCAACGGAGTTATTCGGGAGGAGGCTGGTCAGAAGCGGTTTTTATGACTGATTTAGCTCAGCCAACGGCATGCTATTTTGGCGGGCGCGTGGCTGGAAAATTGATTGCGTATGTGAGCGCTAGTTTAGTCTTGAATGAATTATCGATTACGAATGTCGCAGTAGATCCAGCGTGGCAGCACCAAGGAGTGGGGGAAGCGCTGTTAACCACATGGCTCGCTCGTTTTGCGTCCCCTGTACGTGTGTTGTTAGAGGTACGCGTCTCGAATGAAAAAGCGCAAAAATTGTATCAAAAAATCGGCTTTGAAACCTATTACGTCCGGCAAAAATATTATCAAAACCCGGTCGAAGCGGCGTATTTAATGGATTTAAAAATTAATGAATGGGAGAATGAATGATGACTGATCGAATTATCTTGGCTTTTGAATCAAGTGCCGATGAAACGAGTGTCGCAATTATCAAAAATGGAAATGAGATTTTGAGTTTAGAAATTGCAACACAAATTAAGAGTCATCAGCGTTTTGGGGGGATTGTTCCAGAAGTAGCTAGCCGTCACCATATAGAACAAATCACCTTATTAGTTGAAGCGGCGCTATCAGATGCCCAATTGACGTATGATGATTTAACTGCAGTGGCAGTAACGTATGGTCCAGGATTAGTAGGTGCGCTTTTGATTGGAATTACGGCGGCAAAAACCATTGCGTGGGCGCACAACTTACCATTAGTACCAGTGGTACACATGGCTGGACATATTTCTGCGGCCCAATTTGTTGAACCCATCCAATATCCTGCTTTAGCTCTGATGGTTTCAGGGGGGCATACAGAATTTGTGCTGATGAATTCTGAGAATGATTATGTTGTCGTTGGGGATACACGTGATGATGCAGTCGGCGAATCGTATGATAAAGTTGGCCGAACGATGGGGTTGTCTTATCCGGCAGGTAAAACGATTGATCAAATGGCGCATCAAGGGGAATCCACTTACCAATTACCGCGAGCTTTGATGAATGATGGGAAATTAGATTTTAGTTTTTCAGGACTTAAGAGCGCGGTAATTAATTTAAAGCACAATGCAGATCAACGGAGCGAGACGTTAGATCTGACTAATCTTGCAACTAGTTTTCAGTCCGCAGTATTAGAAATCCTATTGACTAAAACACGATTAGCCCTAGAAAAGTACCCAGTGAAAATGTTTATCGTGGCAGGAGGTGTCGCTGCTAATCAAGGTCTGCGGGACGGCTTAGATCAACTGTCGGCTGAATTTGAACAGATCAAATTGGTAAAGGTACCGCTGGAACTAGCTGGTGATAATGCAGCCATGATTGGGGCAGCTGGTGATATTGCATATCGGCATGGCAAACGCGCCGGTTGGGATTTAAATGCAAAGCCGGGCTTAGATTTTGATTATTTATCACCAGAAATAGAATTTAAAGTTCCTGGAGTCGAAAATAATCAGAAATAATTTTTATTTACTATAAGAAGTAATTATATAAGACCTCCGATTTTATGGAGGCCTTTTTATTTGTAACAATTGAATTTAACATGGTCAGATTAATTTAATAAAAAATAAATTCAAGTCATAAATGTAAATTATTTAAAAAAGTTTGGCAAAAAAACAGTTTTTAAAAATTTTTTAAAAATAAAAAAGATGATAAAAAGCTTGCAAAGTCTAATGTCCTGGGTTATTATATTCAAGTACGTTATTTCTGGAATGGCGAAATACTGTTCCAAATGAAGTAATGACAATAACGAGCGATGATGTGAGAGGTTGCGACACACCCGGCAACATTGTCACTGAAACCATTGCCATGGATTTCAGAGCGGCGTGTTGGTTTTTCTCACGGAGTTAGTCTCATATTCCAATATGGACGAAGGAAGGAGTCAATCATGGCAAACAAGAAGATCCGTATCCGCTTAAAGGCATACGAACATACAATCATCGACGCATCAGCGGAGAAGATCGTTGAGACGGCAAAGCGTACTGGTGCTGAAATTTCAGGACCAATCCCATTGCCTACTGAACGTACTTTGTACACTGTTTTGCGTTCACCACACAAGCACAAGGATTCACGTGAACAATTCGAAATGCGCACACACAAGCGTTTGATCGATATCGTAAATCCAACTGCTCAAACTGTTGATGCATTATCAAAGCTTGAATTACCAAGCGGTGTCAACATCGAAATCAAGTTGTAATTTAAAATTTGAATTCAAACTTTGCCTGATTAAGCATTAAAACTGATTAAAAATATTTTTATCAAAAAAGGAGATAGTCATGACAACTAAGGGTATCTTAGGCCGTAAAATCGGCATGACTCAGGTTTTCACTGATAACGGTGAACTTATTCCAGTTACTGTGATTGAATCAACACCTAACGTTGTTCTTCAAGTTAAAACACTTGAAAACGATGGTTACAATGCGATTCAATTAGGTTTCTCTGATAAGCGTACTGTTTTATCTAACAAACCTGAACAAGGTCACGTTGCTAAAGCAAACACGACCCCTAAGCGCTACATTCGTGAAATCCGCGACGCTGAGGGTGAATTAAACGTTGGGGATGAAGTAAAGGTTGATGTATTCGCTGAAGGTGAAGTCGTTGACGTTACTGGAATCACAAAGGGTCATGGTTACCAAGGTAACATTAAGAAAGATGGACAATCTCGTGGTCCTATGGCGCACGGTTCTCGTTACCACCGTCGTCCAGGTTCATTGGGAGCCGTTATCAATCGTGTCTTCAAGGGTAAGAAATTGCCTGGACGGATGGGTAACCACAAGCGCACGGTTCAAAACTTGCAAGTCGTACGGGTAGACGTTGAAAACAACGTAATCTTGGTCAAGGGTAATGTCCCTGGAGCAAACAAGTCACTTGTTACTGTTAAGAACTCTGTTAAAGCTAAGTAATAAGGACGAAGGGAGGATTTAAACATGACTAAGGTTGCTTTATTTAAGCAAGATGGTTCAAATGCCGGTGAAGTTGAGTTGAACGACGCAATTTTTGGTATCGAACCTAATAATAACGTCATCACTGATGCCGTTTTGATGCAACGTGCATCAATGCGTCAAGGGACTCACGCCGTTAAGAACCGCTCTGCTGTTCGTGGTGGTGGTCGTAAGCCTTGGCGTCAAAAGGGAACTGGACGTGCCCGTCAAGGGTCAATCCGTAGCCCACAATGGCGTGGTGGAGGAATTGTCTTCGGACCTACTCCACACTCATATGCCTACAAGATGCCTAAGAAGGCATATCGTTTGGCTTTGAAGTCAGTGTTGTCACAAAAGGTTTTGGATTCATCATTGGTAATCGTTGATGGTTTGTCATTTGATGCACCAAAGACAAAGGAATTCAAGGCTGTTTTGAACAACTTGAATGTTAACGAAAAGACATTGGTTGTTTTGGATGACAACAACACTAACGCCGCATTAGCTGCTCGTAATCTTGAGAATATCACGGTTATGACTGCTAAGGGTGTAAATGTGTTGGACGTTATCAACAACGATAAGTTGGTTGTTGTACAATCAGCTTTGTCACAAGTTGAGGAGGTTTTGGCATAATGGACGCACGTGATATCATTTTGCGCCCGATCATCACTGAACAAACGATGAGCGTTTTGGATGAAAAACGTTACACGTTTGAAGTTGATGTTCGTGCTACTAAGCCACAAATCAAGAGCGCTATTGAAGAAATTTTCGATGTTAAAATCGAAAAGATCAATACTGCAAATGTACGTGGTAAGTTGAAGCGTCAAGGACGTTTCGCTGGTTACACTAAGAAGCGTAAGAAGGCAATTGTTAAATTGACTGCTGCTTCTAAGGACATTCAATTGTTCAACGAAAACTAATTAGGAGGAAAGCAGCGTGGCTATCAAGAAATACAAGCCAACCTCTAACGGACGTCGTAACATGACGAGCTCAGATTTTGCTGAGATCACAAAGACGACGCCTGAAAAGAGCTTGTTGGAATCAAAGTCAAACACTGGTGCCCGTAATTCTTACGGACACATGACTGTTCGTCACCGTGGTGGTGGACATAAGCGTCAATACCGTATCATCGACTTCAAGCGTACTAAGGATGAAGTTACTGCAAAGGTTACTGCGATTGAATACGATCCAAACCGGACAGCAAACATCGCTTTGTTACAATATACTGATGGTACAAAGGCATACATCTTGGCGCCTAAGGGATTAGAAGTTGGCATGACCGTTCAATCTGGTCCTGATGCCGATATCAAAGTCGGAAACGCTTTGCCATTGGCAAACATTCCTGATGGAACTCAAATCCACAACATCGAATTGAAGCCTGGTAAGGGTGGACAACTTGCTCGTTCAGCTGGTGCATCTGCACAATTGTTGGGTAAGGAAGGAAAGTACGTCCTTGTTCGTCTTCAATCTGGTGAAGTACGTATGATTCTTGCCGTTAACCGTGCCACAGTTGGAGTTGTTGGAAATGAACAACACTCATTGATCAACTGGGGTAAGGCTGGTCGTCGTCGTTGGAAGGGTCAACGTCCACACGTTCGTGGATCTGTTATGAACCCTAACGATCACCCGCATGGTGGAGGAGAAGGTAAAGCGCCCGTTGGACGTCCATCTCCAATGTCACCATGGGGTAAGAAGACTGCTGGTAAGAAGACACGTGACGTTAACGCGCGTTCAAGCAAGTTTATCGTTCGTGGACGTAAGAGCAAGTAGTCTAATATTCCAATTAGATCTAAATAAAAGCATACGAGAGGAGACTTCATTATGGGTCGCAGCCTGAAGAAGGGACCATTCGCTGACGCACACTTGTTAAAGAAGGTTGAAGCAGCTAATGCTTCTGAAAAACAAGTTGTCATCAAGACATGGTCACGTCGTTCAACGATTTTTCCAAGTTTTATCGGTTTGACATTTGCCGTTTACGATGGTCGTAAGCACGTACCAGTGTTGGTACAAGAAGACATGGTCGGACACAAGCTTGGTGAATTTGTCCCTACGCGTACATTCCATGGACACGCAGCGGATGATAAGAAAACGAAGCGTAGCTAATTAAGGAGGACAATACAATGGCTGAAGAAATCACATCAGCACGCGCCACAGCGAAAATCGTTCGTGTCGCACCACGTAAGGTCCGCCTTGTGCTTGACCAAATTCGTGGAAAGCGAGTGGCTGAGGCATTTGCAATCTTGCAATTCTTGCCAAACCACTCATCAGAAGATGTATATAAGGTATTGAACTCAGCAGTTGCTAATGCTGAGAACAATTACTCACTAGATCGCGAAGATTTGGTAGTTGCAGAAGCCTTTGCCAACGAAGGACCAACGTTAAAGCGTTTCCGTCCACGTGCCAAGGGTTCAGCTTCACCAATCAATAAGCGCACAAGCCACATTACTGTTGTGGTAACAGAAAAGTAAGGAGGATTGAGTCATGGGTCAAAAGATTAACCCAACTGGTTTCCGTGTCGGAATCATCCGCGATTGGGATGCTAAATGGTACGCAAACAAGAAGGACTACGCTAATGTTTTGTTAGAAGACATGAAGTTGCGTAAGTATATCGAGACTAAGTTGGCTGAAGCCTCAGTTTCACGTATTGAAATTGAGCGGACAGCTAACCGTGTTAACATCTCAATCCACACTGCTAAGCCTGGAATGGTTATTGGTAAGGGTGGATCAGAAGTTGATGCATTGCGTAACGAATTGTCACGTTTGGTGACTAAGGGTGAACGTGTTCACATCAACATCATTGAGATTAAGAAGCCTGATTTGGACGCCCACTTGGTCGGTTCACAAATTGCACAAGACTTGGAACGCCGTGTGGCTTTCCGTCGTTCAATGCGTGGAGCGATCCAACGAGCTATGCGTTCTGGTGCCAAGGGTATCAAAACACAAGTTTCTGGACGTTTGAACGGAGCAGACATTGCTCGTATCGAGCAATACACTGAGGGTACAGTTCCTTTGCACACTTTGCGTGCAGATATCGACTACTCTTGGGATGAGGCAGCTACAACTTACGGTAAATTAGGAATCAAAACTTGGATTTACCGTGGAGATATCTTGCCTGAAAAAAAGTCTAAGAGCAAGGAGGCCAAGTAATCATGCTAGTTCCAAAGCGTGTTAAGTACCGTAAGCCACATCGTGGACACATGCGCGGTGAAGCTAAAGGTGGTAAGTCAGTTGCTTTCGGTGATTTCGGATTGCAAGCAACTACTTCACACTGGGTTTCAAATCGTCAAATCGAAGCTGCTCGTATTGCTATGACTCGTTATATGAAGCGTGGTGGTAAGGTTTGGATTAAAATTTTCCCACACTTGTCATACACTTCTAAAGGTGTTGGAGTACGTATGGGTAATGGTAAGGGTGCCCCAGTTGGTTGGGTTGCCCCAGTCAAGCGTGGTAAGGTAATGTTTGAAGTCGGCGGTGTTCCTGAAGAAGTTGCCCGTGAGGCTTTGCGCCTTGCCGCTAACAAGTTGCCAGTTAAGACTAAGATCTTAGCTCGCCAAGTGGAGGGTGAATAATGAAGACCAAAGATTTAAAAAACGAAATCAAGGGCCTCAGTACAGCTGAATTAGTGGCTAAGGAAAAAAGCTACAAGGAAGAGTTGTTTAACTTGCGTTTCCAACTAGCTACTGGTCAACTTGAGAACACGGCTCGTTTGTCAGAAGTACGTAAGCAAATTGCTCGTATTAAGACTGTGATTCGTCAACAAGAATTGAACAAGTAGTAAGGAGAGGAGACCGAGATGACTGAAGCTCGTAATGCACGTAAGGTTTACACAGGCCGCGTGGTTTCAGATAAGATGGATAAGACAATTTCTGTTGCCATTGAAACTTATAAGAACCACCCAGTTTATGGAAAGCGTGTTAAGTACACGAAGAAGTTTAAGGCTCACGATGAAAACAACGAAGCTAAAGCAGGAGATATGGTACGTATCATGGAGACACGTCCAACTTCAGCTACAAAGCGCTTCCGTTTGGTAGAAATCGTCGAGAAGGCCGTTATTATCTAATCGTTTTAATCTCGAATTTTACCAATAACGGAAGGAGGACAAAATCGTGATTCAACAAGAAAGTCGTTTGAATGTTGCTGATAATTCTGGAGCACGTGAAATCTTAACTATTAAGGTTTTGGGTGGATCTGGTCGTAAGTTCGCCGGAATCGGTGACATGATCGTTGCAACCGTAAAGCAAGCAATTCCTGGTGGAACTGTAAAGAAGGGTGATGTCGTTAAGGCAGTTATCGTTCGTACCGTTTCATCATCACACCGTGCAGATGGTTCATACATCAAGTTTGATGAGAACGCTGCAGTTATCGTTAAGGATGATAAGAGTCCTGTTGGAACTCGTATCTTCGGCCCTGTTGCACGTGAATTACGTGACAACGATTACATGCGTATTGTGTCATTGGCACCTGAAGTATTGTAATTAGCGCCATCAATAAATCAAGGAGGAAGCCTAGCATGTTTGTAAAGACAGGTGACAAGGTTAAGGTTATCGCCGGTAAGGACAAAGGTAAAGAGGGCGTAATCGTTAAGACTATCGCTGCTTCAGACCGTGTCTTGGTTGAAGGTGTTAACATGATGAAGAAGCACCAAAAGCCAAGTAACCAATACCCACAAGGTGGAATTATCGAGCAAGAAGCTCCAATCCACGTATCAAACGTACAATTGCTTGACCCTTCAACTAATGAACCAGCTCGTTTTGGTATCAAGATTGAAGATGGTAAGAAGGTACGCGTATCAAAGAAGTCTGGAACGGCTTTATAATTTAGGTGAAAGGAGGAAATCATTATCATGGCAAATCGCTTGAAAGAAAAGTATGTTAATGAAGTTCAACCTTCATTGATCGAAAAGTTTAACTACAGCTCAATCATGCAAACTCCAAAGATCGAAAAGATCGTTTTGAACATGGGGGTTGGTGATGCTGTATCCAACTCAAAGAACTTGGATGAAGCTGTTGCAGAATTAGAATTAATTGCTGGTCAAAAGCCAGTAATTACTCGTGCAAAGAAGTCAATCGCTGGCTTCCGTTTGCGTGAGGGAATGGCAATCGGAACTAAGGTTACGTTGCGTGGAGAACGGATGTATGACTTCTTAGATAAGTTGATCAACATTTCATTACCACGTGTTCGTGACTTCCGTGGAGTTTCACCAAAGGCCTTTGACGGTCGTGGAAACTACACTTTGGGAATCCGTGAGCAACTTATTTTCCCTGAAATTGATTACGATGCAGTTAACCGCGTTCGTGGTTTGGATATTGTAATCGTAACAACTGCTAACTCTGATGAAGAGTCACGTGAGATGCTTACTCAATTGGGTATGCCTTTCACTAAATAATGAAGAATAGACTGTTAAATCAGTAAGAAATTTATAGGAGGCAACATCAATGTCAATGACTGACCCAATTGCAGATTTCTTGACTCGCATTCGTAACGCCAACATGGTGCGTCACGATTCAGTTGAAGTTCCTGCATCTAAGATCAAAAAAGACATCGCTGAGATCTTGAAGAACGAAGGCTTTGTCCGGGACGTTGAATACATTGATGATGACAAGCAAGGCGTAATCCGTGTGTTCCTTAAGTATGGTGCTGATAAGCAACGCGTTATTTCAGGTTTGAAGCGTATTTCAAAGCCTGGATTGCGTTCATACGTTAAGGCCGATTCATTACCAAAGGTTTTGAATGGTTTAGGAATTGCTATCATCTCAACTTCTGAAGGTGTTATCACCGATAAGGAAGCTCGCGCCAAAAACATTGGTGGCGAGGTATTGGCATACGTTTGGTAATAATAAAATCTAATAAAGGAGGTATCCTACAATGAGTCGTATTGGTAATAAGACTTTAACTTTGCCTGCTGGCGTTGAATTGTCACGCGAAGGTGACGTTGTTACTGTTAAGGGACCAAAGGGTGAGTTATCACGCGAAGTTTCTTCAGAAATTGCTTTTACTATCGAAGGAAACGATGTGAACTTCACTCGTTCATCAGATGATGGTAAGATCAAGGCTTTGCATGGAACTACTCGTGCAAACGTCGCCAACATGGTTGAGGGTGTCTCAGAAGGCTTCAAAAAGACTTTGAAGCTTGTCGGTGTTGGGTACCGTGCAGCCAAGCAAGGAAACAAGCTTGTGTTGAACGTTGGTTACTCACACCCAGTTGAATTTGAAGACCGCACCGAAATGACGGTGGAAGTTCCTGATTCAGTTACTGTTGTAATTTCAGGTATTTCAAAGCAAAAGGTTGGAGATTTCGCCGCTGAGATCCGGGCCGTACGTTCTCCTGAACCTTATAAGGGTAAGGGAATTCGTTACGAAAATGAATACGTTGCACGTAAGGAAGGTAAGACTGGTAAGTAAGCTTAAGCTCATTGCTTAAAATTGAGAGCAACGTCTCAATATTACTTATTACGTATATCTTTCAAACAAGAATAAAAGAGGTTACGAACATGATTACGAAGTCAGACAAGAATAAAGTGCGTCAACATCGACACACTCGCGTTCGTGGAAAGATTTCTGGTACTGCAGAGCGCCCACGCTTGAACGTTTTCCGTTCTAACAAAAACATCTACGCTCAATTAATTGATGACGTAGCGGGTGTGACGCTTGCTAGTGCCTCAACTTTGGATGCAAACATTGCGGATGCACCAAAGACTGAACAAGCTACAAAAGTTGGTGCATTAATCGCCGACCGTGCCAAGGCTGCCGGAATTGAAGAAGTAATCTTTGATCGTGGTGGATACTTGTATCATGGTCGCGTTCGTGCATTAGCTGAATCAGCTCGTGAAGCTGGTTTGAAGTTCTAAGGGAAGGAGGAAATAATCATGGCATATATCGATCCAAAGACTCTTGGTGAGTTAGAAGAAAACGTCGTAGCTATCAACCGTGTTACTAAGGTTGTTAAGGGTGGTCGTCGTTTGCGTTTTGCCGCTTTGGTTGTTGTTGGTGATCGTAACGGTCACGTTGGATTTGGAACAGGTAAAGCTCAGGAAGTTCCTGAAGCGATCCGTAAGGCTGTTGAAGCTGCCAATCGTAACATCGTTGCCGTACCAACTGTTGGTACAACTCTTCCTCACTCTGCATTGGGTATCTTCGGTGGTGGTCGCGTGTTAGTTAAGCCAGCCGCTGAAGGATCTGGAGTAGCCGCCGGTGGTGCTGCTCGTGCCGTTTTGGAATTGGCTGGAATTGCTGACGTGACTGCAAAGTCATTGGGATCAGCAACTCCAATCAACGTTGTACGCGCTACTTTTGAAGCAATTTCAGAATTAAAGAATGCTGAAGAAGTCGCAGATTTGCGTCAGGTCTCACTCGAGCACTTGGCAGAATAAGGAGGCAGAACATGGCTGAACAAGTTAAAGTAACTCTTGTTAAGAGTGCTGCCCACCGTTTGCCAAAGCAACGTGCAATTGTTAAGGCCCTTGGATTAAACAAGGTTTCTTCATCAGTTGTATTGCCTGATAATGTGCAAACGCGTGGCGCTGTATTCAAGATTGCTCACTTAGTTACTGTTGAAGTAGTTAAGTAAGTACAAATTGCTCTGAAGGAGGAAAAACCTAATGAAGCTTAATGAGCTTGAAATTGCCGAAGGTTCTCGCAAAGTCCGCAACCGTGTTGGACGTGGTGAGTCTTCAGGTAATGGTAAGACTGCAGGACGTGGTCAAAAAGGTCAAAAGGCACGTAGTAAGGTACGTCTAGGATTCGAAGGTGGTCAAATGCCTTTGTTCCGTCGTATTCCAAAGCGTGGATTTACAAATATCAATCGTAAAGAATTTGCGGTTGTTAATTTGGACCAACTTAATAAGTTTGAAAACGGAACTGAAATTTCACCAGCATTGTTGGTTGAATCAGGAATCGTTAAAAACGAAATGGCTGGAATCAAGATTTTGGCTAACGGTCAACTTGATAAGGCTTTGACTGTTAAGGCTAACAAGTTCTCAGCATCAGCAGTAACTGCAATCGAAGCAGCTGGTGGTAAAACTGAGGTGATCTAATGCTACAAACCGTGCTCAATTCACTAAAAGAAAAGGACATCCGTAAAAAGTTGTTCTTCACTCTAGGAATTTTAATTGTTTACCGGATTGGTGCGTACATTACTGTACCAGGGATTAACCCTAAAGCACTAACTGAGGTTGCTAATTCTGGGCTCGGAAGCATTTTAAATATGTTTAGTGGTGGTGGTTTGACGAACTATTCATTGTTTGCAATGGGAGTCTCGCCTTACGTCACTGCTCAAATTGTGGTTCAATTGTTACAAATGGACATTGTGCCCCGGTTTGTCGAATGGTCAAAACAAGGTGAAGTTGGTCGTCGTCATTTAAACCAAGTTACACGGTATTTGACTATTATCCTGGCTTTTGCACAATCAATTGGAATTACGGCTGGGTTTAATCAACTTAGTCAAGTTCAATTGGTTAAAACGCCCGATATTAGAACTTATCTGATGATTGGGATGATTTTGACTATTGGAACAATGTTTGCGGTTTGGCTAGGTGAGATGATTACCCAATATGGTTTGGGACAAGGTGTTTCGATGCTGATCTTTGCGGGAATTATCGCGCGAGTTCCAGCGGGGATCTATCAATTAATCAAAGAAAATGTTTTGCAAAATTCAAATAAGGCACAAGGTTTGGCATTATTTGTTGGATTATTGCTCTTGTTAGTAATTGCAATTTCATTTGTTACCTGGTTCAATCAGGCTATTCGTAAAATTCCAATGCAATATACGCGACGATCAGTTGGTTCTGGTAGCTCGTCGTATCTACCTTTGAAGGTGAACGTTGCTGGAGTGATTCCAGTGATTTTCGCTTCGTCATTATTGGTTACACCACAAACAATTTTACAAGCTTTTGCTGGTAAGTTTAGTGGTCAAGGTTGGTATACTACTGCGACAACGTGGTTCTCAATGCAAACCTTGCAGGGTGGGTTACTCTACACATTGTTAATTGTCTTGTTTACGTTCTTCTATGCCTTTGTGCAGGTTAATCCTGAAAAAGTGGCTGAGAATTTACAAAAGCAAGCTAGTTACATTGTTGGGGTTCGCCCAGGTCATGATACTGAAAAGTGGATGTCGGGTCTATTGATGCGTTTGTCATCTGTGGGTTCAATCTTCTTAGGAGCAATTGCATTGGCACCTATCTTAGCCACACATTTGTTTGGCTTAGATAGTAACCTAGGTATGTCTGGAACATCATTATTAATCGTGATTGGGGTGGCAATTGACTTGATTCGCCAACTTGAAGGTTTAATGATGAAGAAAGCATATGTCGGTTTTATTCACGAAGGAGTTAAATCATAATGAGTTTAAATATCATGTTGTTGGGCCTACCAGGTGTTGGTAAAGGGACTCAAGCTGAGATGATCGTGGAGACTTATCATTTGCCACACATCAGTACGGGAGATATGTTCCGTGCTGCTATGGCAAATGAAACTGAGTTGGGGTTAAAGGCCAAGTCATTTATGGACGCTGGTAATTTAGTTCCCGATGAGGTTACAAATGGAATCGTCGAAGAACGTTTATCTGAAGACGATACCAAAGGGGGATTCATCTTAGATGGATTTCCTCGGAACTTAGACCAAGCAACAGCTTTAGACGAAATGTTGTCTAAGCAAGGCCGCAAGTTAGACGCTGTATTATACTTTACTGCTGATGAAGCTGTTTTAGTTGATCGGATGATGGCACGTGGTCGTGCAGATGACACTCCTGAAGTGATTAAAAATCGTTTGGCGGTTAATGGAGAATTAACAGCACCAATTGCCAATTATTATGCGGAACAAGGTGTTTTGCATAAGATTGATGGTGCACGTGAACTCGAAATGATTTTTGCCGACGTAAAAGAGTTGCTTGATAATTTGAAGGACGCCTAGTTGCAATTCATCGATCAAATATGATTGAAGTGTTATAATTAGATGTTACGTTCTTCATTCTGACAACGAAGGAGGCATAAACGTGGCCAACGATGTTATTGAAATTTCTGGTGTGGTAAAGGATACTTTACCAAATGCCATGTTTACCGTTGAATTAGAGAACGGCGCCGAAATTCTTGCGCATGTTTCAGGAAAAATTCGAAAGAACTTTATTCGAATCCTACCTGGAGATCATGTTAAAGTTGAGATGTCGCCATATGATTTGACGAAGGGACGGATTACATTCCGTTTCAAGTAAGCAAGTCGTAAAATTATTTTGGAGGTAAATACAATGAAGGTTCGTCCATCAGTAAAGCCTATGTGTGATAACTGTAAAGTTATCCGCCGTAACGGACGTGTGATGGTGATTTGCACAAATCCCAAGCACAAACAACGTCAAGGTGCTTAATTTATTAAGCTTTGACAATCAATTATAAAAATTATAGGAGGTAAGAGTAATGGCTCGTATTGCAGGAATCGATTTGCCTCGCGATAAGCGTATCGTGATCGCATTGACATATGTATACGGAATCGGTAACACTACTGCTAAGAATATTTTAGCAGAAGCTGGAGTTTCTGAAGACGTACGTGTTCGTGACTTGACACCAGACCAAGAGGATGCAATCCGCGCAATCGCGGATGGGATCAAAGTGGAAGGTGACTTACGTCGTGAAGTATCATTGAACATTAAGAAGTTACAAGAAATCGCATCATACCGTGGAATTCGCCACCGTAAGGGATTGCCTGTTCATGGTCAAAATACCAAGAACAACGCCCGGACGAGCAAAGGCCCAGCTGTTGCAATTGCAGGTAAGAAGAAGTAATTAATATCTGTAGAAAGGAGTTAAGTATTCATGGCAGGTCGTAATAATCGTAAGCGTCGTATTAAAAAGAATATTGAAAGTGGTGTAGCACACATTCACGCAACATTTAACAATACGATCGTAATGATCACCGATGTTCAAGGTAACGCTGTTGCCTGGTCATCTGCTGGTGCTCTTGGTTTCAAAGGTAGCCGTAAGTCAACGCCGTTTGCTGCGCAAATGGCATCTGAAGCTGCTGCCAAGGGAGCAATGGAAAATGGTATGAAGACAGTTGAAGTAACTGTTAAGGGTCCTGGTTCAGGGCGTGAATCTGCTATCCGTGCTTTGGCCGCTGCAGGATTGGAAGTTTCTTCTATTAAAGACGTAACTCCAGTACCACACAACGGTTCTCGGCCACCAAAGCGTCGTCGTGTCTAATTGCTTTGCAACTAGCTCACAGCTAAGCTTTGATGAAAGGGGTAACAAACAATATGCTTGAATTCGAAAACCCAAAGATCACTCTTGTTGAAGATAGTAACAATTACGGTAAATTTGTAGTTGAGCCTTTAGAGCGCGGCTATGGAACAACGCTTGGTAATTCTTTGCGTCGTGTATTGTTATCTTCATTGCCAGGAGCAGCGATCAATTCTGTACAAATCGATTCTGTTTTGCATGAATTTTCAACGGTCGAAGGAGTTGTTGAAGATGTTACGCAAATTATTTTGAACTTGAAAAAAGTTTCATTACAGATCGAAAGTGATGAGGAAAAAACACTTGAAATTAATATTGCTGGACCGGCAACGGTAACTGCTGGCGATATTACTGGAGATAGTGATGTAACCGTCTTAAATGATGATCTATACATTGCAACTGTTGCGGCGGGGTCTACCTTACACATGACATTGACTGCTGAACGTGGTCGCGGTTATGTTTCGGCAGATCAAAATAAAGAATTGCATGATGATTTGCCAATTGGCGTTCTTGCAATTGACTCTATTTTCACCCCCATCGAGCGGGTAAATTATCAAGTTGAAAGCACTCGTGTTGGTCAACGTGATGATTTTGACAAACTCACTTTGGATGTCTGGACCGATGGTTCATTGACTCCAACAGAAGCTGTTTCTTTAGCTGCACAAGTTCTTTCATCACATTTAAACGCTTTCGTTGAAATGTCGGAACGTGCAGTGAAGGCTCAAGTGATGGTCGACAAGGAAGAAACTGTTGCGCCTAAGCATACTGAGATGCCAATCGAAGAGCTTGACTTATCAGTTCGTTCATATAATTGTCTCAAACGGGCCGGAATTAACTCTGTTCAAGAGTTAGTTGACCGGACAGAAACACAGATGATGTCTGTTCGTAACCTCGGTCGGAAGTCACTTGACGAAATCCAAGATAAACTTGTTTTGATGGGCCTTGGATTCCGTAAGGAAGATTAATTAGATAGATAATACCAAAGAAGGAGGAATGACTCATGTCATACCGTAAGTTGGGACGTACAAGCTCACAACGTAAGGCTTTGTTACGTGACTTAACAACATCATTGTTGATCAATGGTCGTATTCAAACAACTGAGGCTCGCGCCAAGGAAGTTCGTAAGACTGCTGAAAAGATGATTACGTTGGGAAAGCACGGAGACTTGGCTTCACGTCGTAAGGCTGCTGCTTTCTTGCGTAATGTTGTCGCTGATGTACAAACTACAGAAGACGACAAGGTTAAGGTTGAAAACGCTTTGCAATACTTGTTCAATCAAGTTGCACCTCGTTTTGAAGGCCGCGCGGGTGGATACACTCGTATCTTAAAGACTGTACAACGTCGTGGAGACGCTGCACAAATGGTTATCTTGGAATTGGTTGACTAATTAGTTAGGACCAAAATCGATAAACATCCTTTAAAATCTCCAAATTATTAAACATAAACCGTTATGATGGTGGCACTAGCTTAGTCTAGGTTGAATGGCCCCATGTGGGGTCGCGTTTAATAATTTGCGAGGTTTTTTTTGTGTTTAAAAGATGATTGGTGGCTATCTTGTGATAATGAAATATTTTATAAGTAAGTGAACAAATGCATATACAGTAGTATGAAAATCTTTTACGGCGATACTTATTCTTTTATAAAAACGTTTACAAAGCTAAAGAAAACGATTACAATTATATATGTAAAAACATTCACATAAATAATAAATATTACTCAAGAAACAGGAGAAATAAAGATGAAAGCAGCAGTAGTGCGTGAGAACAATGATGGATATGTCGATTTGATTGATGATTGGGAACCACGTGCCCTTTCATTTGGAGAGGCGCTGGTTGATGTTGAATATGTGGGAATTTGTCATACTGACTTACACGTTGCTGCTGGTGATTTTGGTGATCCAAATAAAATGGGAACAACAAATGGTAAATTCCGTCGGGTGATTGGACATGAAGGGGTAGGGCGCGTAGCTAAGTTGGGCGAAGGCGCCGGTGATTACTTGAAGCTGGGTGATCGCGTTTCGATTGCTTGGTTCTATGACGCATGTGGAGTTTGTGATTATTGTGTATCTGGTAATGAAACATTTTGTCGAAATGTCCGAAATTCAGGTTATACGGTTGACGGTGCAATGGCTCAACAATGTGTTGTTAACGCGAAATATGCCGTTAAGGTCCCAGAAGGTCTAGATCCAGTCCAAGCAACATCAATTACTTGTGCAGGAGTTACGATGTATAAGTCATTGAAAGTTGGAGAAACTAAACCCGGACAATGGGTTTCTGTTCACGGTGCTGGGGGCTTGGAAACTTAGCTGTACAGTATGCACATAATGTTTTTGGTGCTCATGTCGCTGTTATTGATGGGAACGATGATAAATTAGAGGCGGCTCGTCAAAACGGGGCAGAAGTCTTAGTGAATCGAAAGAAGGAAGATGTCGTTGCGCGAGTCAATGAATTAACTGGTGGAGTTCATAATGCGCAAGTCACAGCAGTTAATGATGCAGCCTTTTCACAGGCAGTCAATGTTTTACGCCCAATGGGTAAGTTGGTGGCTGTGGCCCTACCTCAAGGTGATATGGCATTAAACATTGCTAAAACCGTTCTAGATGGAATTGAAGTCCGTGGATCACTAGTAGGGACCCGTGCTGATTTGAAAGAAGCTTTCCAGTTTGGTGCAGAAGGAAAGGTTCATCCAATTGTTGAAACAGTACCTTTCTCAGAAATTAACGCCGTGATTGATGAAATGAAACAAGGTTCAATTACTGGTCGTAAGGTGATTGATTTTACTACCTTGTAAAGCTAGATCAATTGATCTGTGGGGGAGCTTTTAAGGAGTGTAAACGTCAATCATATAAAAAATCTAATTCAGAAATAGGATTACGGTCTATGGACTGTAATCCTTTTTATACAAAATTTATGTAAATGACTACGTTTGGTCGGATTAATTCAAAATAGTAATATAAAAGATTTATATAAATATAATTGAGATAATATAATTTACTAAAAATAAGTTCAGTTTAGATGAATTAATTCATAGAATTTTTTGCAATAACGATTTTTCGAATCGGGTATTGATGTCACCTTTAATTGTTGGTGTTGTTGGCTTTTGGCAGATTCAATCAATGATGTAACAACGATGATTAAAAAAAATTGGTCCGCAAAAACTAAGGTTAAACCTAGTATTAATGTTATGATGATGAAACAGAAATGAATCAAACAATCAGTTTTGGAGGACGTCATGGCAGGAAACGAAGGGCAGTACCGAGAGAACACGCTAAGAATTAAAGGAGAAATATATCAATTATTTCAACGTGCTAATGTGATTTCAGAGCAATTAACTAATGATATAATTTGTGCGATATGCGCGATCGAACACCAAAATGGTGTAATTTATCTGGGGAGAATCCACGATAGCCGAGCATATCGGATTAGTTGTAATCCCAATGATAGTGGTTTTAAATTAGTATTTAAAAATTATGATGATCGAAATAAATTTGCCAGTTCTTTTGAAGCTTTATGTCGAGAGTTAGGGTTGCAATTTTATAAATATTTTTGAGCTAGAAGACTAAATTTTATAAATATGGCTTGATTAATTAAATTACGGGAACTTCATTTTGAGTGAACCCGTAATTTTTTTTGATTAATGAAACGATGGTATTTTTGTTTTAAGAATGGTAAAATATATTTTATTTCGATAATCTAAATATATTGAAAATTAAAAAGAAAAGAGAGCCCTTTTATGCAAGCGCAAAAAAAAGCATTCCATCCTTTGCGATGGATCATGAGTATTATTTTAATTATTATCATTATATTGGGAGCAGCAGGTGGATATTTTTTCCATGTTGCGGAAGTTCGTTCTAAAAAAGCATTTATTACCGGTAGTTCCATTAAAGCTGGTGAACCCTTATATGAAAAACAAGAAGCGTGGAAAAAATTTAATAAAAAAACTTGGAAAATGTCCGCAAACGATGGAACTAAATTGCAAGGTTATTATGTGAAGGCTGATCAACCAACTACAAAAACGGCCTTAGTGATTCATGGTTTTGGAGTCGATCATAAGGCGATGACGCCGTATGCGACAATGTTCCACGAAAAAGGATACAATGTCTTGTTGATTGATAATCGAGCTGCCGGTAAATCAGGTGGTCAATATATTGGTTATGGTTTCTTAGAGGCTAAGGATGCCAAGCAATGGACCCGAGAAATTGTGCAACGAAATGGAATCGATTCGCAAATTGTGGTTATGGGCGCCTCATTAGGTGGAGCTACGACCATGATGCTTTCAGGAATGAATCCGCCTCAGCAAGTTAAGGCATATGTAGAAGATGCTGGATACCACTCAATTAGTGAAGAATTGTTATTCCAAGCTAATGCGATGTATCACTTGCCGAAGTGGTTAGCGAAGCCATTAGTAAAAATTGTTTCACTGTATTCAAAAATATTTGCCGGATATTCGTATCAACAGGGTGAGGTCGGGCAATATTTAGCTAAGAATCAACGGCCGATGATGTTTATCCACGGAGCGTCGGACACGTTTGTGCCAACAAAGTTTGTCTATGAAAATTATCATGATCAAAAAGGACCAAAGAAATTGTTAGTTGTTCCTAAGGCAGAGCACGTGAAATCATACGCGCAATTAACTAATAAGTATGAAGAACAGGTTGAAAAATTCCTTTCAAATTATATTCAAGAGTAATTTTTAAATTATACCTATGTTGTTAAAAACAAATTCAACCCAAAGACTGAAGTTTAATTTTGTTTTGGGGTGAATTTGTTTTTTTATTTTCCACTACTAGGTGTGAATTTTTTTCTACTGAAAAGGGCTGCTTTTGTTATACTAGATAGTAATAAAGACTGAGTAAATGAGAGTAAAAAATTATGACTGAAGAACAAGAACATTATTATACGCAACATCCGACTATCGAGCATGCGGAACAAACTTGGAAATTTCCTATGTTTGATCATACTTTAACTTTTACAACTGATTCGGGGGTTTTTTCGAGACAGACTGTGGATTTTGGAACTCGTACAATGCTGGAAAATTTTAATTATCAGAAAATACCCACAGGTAAAATTTTAGATTTAGGAGCTGGGTATGGACCAGTAGCGATTAGCTTAGCTAAAATTTTACCTGAACGGCATTTTGATGCCGTTGAAATTAATGAAAGAGCGGTGGCGTTAGTTCAAAGAAATGCGCAACAGAATCAGGTGGACGCTCAAATTCAAGCGCTTCAATCAGATCAATATAAAAACGTTACGGATCAATATGCTGCTATTTTAACTAATCCACCGGTTCGCGCCGGTAAGGAAGTAGTAAACGGTATGATTAGCCAAGCCATTAATTATTTAGTAGTGGGTGGAACCCTAACTGTCGTTTTGCAGAAAAAGCAAGGAGCACCATCGGCAAAAAAATTAATGGCAGAAACGTTTGGCAATGTGGAAATCATTACTAAAAATAAAGGATACTACATTCTAGAAAGCACAAAAGTTTAAAACTAAGTTGACCTTGATATGATTATTACTAGTGTTAATGGCTTTTATTATTTAAATCGTTCCAGCTTAAGAATTATTTGTATTTAAGCTCGTGGGTTGAAATTTATTTTTTGACGACTGACATGTTCGCTTTGACATAATTGTTAAGGCGTTTTTTGTTTTTTATTCGGCTACAATTGATGCTAATTCAGCACTTTAACAAATATTTAATCTTAACAATGCTCGAAAAGGGATGATTTTATTTATCGTATTATTTTAGGAGTAGGTCAACTAGCGTTTATGATTTTTTGGTAACCTAATGATTCCTTTCAATTTATTTTTATAAATATACATAACGATCATTGTTTAGCGTAATAAAAAGCATAATTCGCAATCAAGAGGTTGTATTGTATGATGGTGAGAGAGTTGGTAACAAATTACATTTTTTTCATAATAGATAGGTAGTGGATTTTTCACTATAAGTTAAGCAATGAAATAGTACAATTAAAATAATAAGTGAGATTTACAGTATTTAATTTTTTAAAAGAGGTATGAAAATAATGACAATTTTAACAGAAACACAAATTCATACCTGGATGGGCGAAGCATTAGGCGAAGCGAAAAAAGCCTACGCACTTGGCGAAGTACCAATTGGTGCCGTCGTCGTTTTAGACGGTCAGATTATTGGTCGGGGTTTTAATCTCCGAGAACGGTTTGAAGATCCAAGTCAACATGCAGAATTTCAGGCCGTCTTAGAGGCAAGCCGTCATCAGAAAAGTTGGCGCCTACCAGATGCGCACTTATTTGTGACGATTGAACCTTGTATTATGTGTGCGGGCCTACTACAACAGGCGCGAATTAAGACAGTTTATTATGGGGCAGAAGATCCCAAGGCGGGAGGTGTTCACTCCATGTACCATTTATTAGAAGATGAACGGCTAAATCATCAAGTTGAAGTTCACCAGGGAATTCGGGCCACGGAAGCGTCGGCATTAATGAAAGCTTTTTTCAAGGCGATTCGCATCCGGCAAAAAGCTGCTAAAAAAGCTCGTCGTCAAAGAGAGGATCAAAATTAACTATGGGATTAACAATTTTATTTGGGGATGGGACCAAGGATCGTGAATTGGGTTTGCTTGAACAGATTCAAAAAAAACGTTATGAGAATCCCGATGCACAATTTTTTTATTTAGTGCCGAATAAAATAAAATTTAAAACGGAAATTAACGTCCTAAAACGCTTAGCAGATTTGGATCAAAGGCGGGGATCAACATTGGTGACGCCTCAAATCCAGGTCTTTTCATTGTCCCGTTTAGCTTGGTATTACATGAATGAAACAAAACTATATCAGAGTGCTAATCTTTCACCAGAAGCCCTGGTAATGTTAGTACAGAGCCTTTTGAATCAACATCGATCAGAATTGAAGTTATATGGTAATTTATTGAATAAGCAAGGTTTCATTAGTCAAATGGCTAATCAAATTCAAGAATTAAAACAGGCTGGTCTCACTTGGGATGAAGTTCAAATGATTGCTGACCAGTTAAATGATGAGCCGGTCTTACAGAGTAAACTATTAGATTTAGCTATGATTGGTATGAACTTAGATCAGGAGTTAGGACGTCGTAATCAATTTTTAAGTAGTGATTTATTAGGGGTGCTCAAACAGTATTTATTGCGAGGAGAAGTCGACCTCTCAGATCAATATTTTTATATTGATGGGTATTCTCAAATGACCCCGTCTGAAGTTGGGGTTGTGGAAGCCTTAATTGCGATGAGTGCGGGAGTCACCATTGCGCTACCGGGTGAGTATGGTTCAGCATCCCATTTGCAACAAACTTTAGATGAAAATGAATTATTTTTCGCACCTAAGCTTTTAGCGCAAAAACTACAAGCAATTGCACATAGTTATCAGCAACCAGTCACGGTTCAATCACTGGAAATGACGCGGCAAATGACCCCAGGATTACAACAAGTTTCGGATTTTTGGATTGAATATGAACATAATGGGATTCCGCAACCAACCACTAATTCAGCTGTGGAATTATGGAGTGCGACTTCACAATATCAAGAAGTCGAACAAATTGCTCAAAAAATTCATACCGAGATTGTCAATGGTCGTGCGCGTTATCGAGACTTTGTTTTGATGACCCCTGATTTAGGTCAATACCAAAATATTTTACCGGCAATCTTTGCCAAATATAATCTTCCGTTATATTTAGATAATGACCAGATGATGACAAATCATCCCCTGATTGCTTTTCTTAAGCAACTTTTGAACCTAGGACCGCAATATCAATTAAACGCCATTTTAAATTTGCTTAAAACGGAGTTACTAGTACCAGCAGGAGTTGAATTGGATGTTTATCGTGAAGCATTAGCGATTACAGAAAATTTCACCTTATCGAAGAATTATTTTGGCCAGCGTTGGATCGATCCGAAACCTTGGCAATATGATTATCAAATTGATGAAAATAGTGAAGAAAGTTTACGAAAACGTGCAAGTGAAAATGATGCACAATTGGCATTAATTCATGATCAAGTGGCACAGAAGGTTGCGCCATTCTTAACACAGTTAGCACAGAGCGCGAACGTGCGACAAATGGTGCAACGGTTGTATCAATTTTTAAAGGACGAAGGGGTTGATCAACGAATTTTAAAATGGCGTGATCAAGCCGTTGAAAAGGGTAATATGGCGATTGCGCAGCAAATGGAGCAAGTTTGGAATCAGTTAATGGCGATCTTAGATGATGCTGTTATGGTTTTTGATCAGCAAACACTAACTGTGGCCGAGTTGAGTGATGCCTTAATGTCTGCCTTTAACAATGCCAAATATTCGGGAATTCCGGCGGCGATGGATCAGGTCTTAGTTACCGAAACGGGAATGGTCCAGATTGTTGGAGTCAAAAATGTAATTATTTTTGGTGCCACAAGTGCCAATTTACCAGCAACCGTACATCAGAAAGCACTTTTACAGGATCTTGATCGTAAAAAGTTACAAAAACAGTTACCACTTGGCAAACAATTACGTGATACTACTGATGTCATGATGGCACAAGACAGCTTGAATATTTATCAAGCGATGATGATTGGAAGTCAAAAAATTATCTGGTCGTTTCCAACCCCTGATGGTAGCAATAAACTTAAACCCGCTACATACATTGAACGCTTAAAGCGGGCCTTTCAGTTACAAGTGCAACATAGTGGCTTTTTAAATGGAGCTAGCCAGGACATATTACAGTTAGATCAATTGGTGGGAACCATTGCAAGTACCCGGGCACAATTTATTTTAGCTGCGGGGATTGCCAAACAAAATCGACAATCATTAGATCAAGGATGGCAATTGGTCAAATTAACGCTCGATCAGGTAGAGCGACAGCATCCTCAAGCTAGTGCCACCCAAAAATATCGAAAACTTCTGAGCGCATTAAATTATCGAAATCAGAGTCAAACGATCGACCCAAAATTAGTGCAGGCCTTATTTGGTAAAGAACTGAAAACATCAATATCTCGGTTAGAAACTTATGCTAAAAATCCGTATGAATTTTTCTTACATTATGGTTTGAAATTACAACCTCGTTCAGAAATGGAATTGACCGCGGGAGAACAAGGCTCACTGATGCATGCGATTTTAGAACAGGTATTTCTGAAACTGCAACAACAGCCATTAGGGGTATTGAGTCCGGATGCTTTAAAACAATTAGAGATGCAAACGATGCAGGAGATATTAACTTCAAATGATCCTACTTTTGAAATTTTCACTACTAGTAAACGGTTTGAGTTTATTACCCAGAATTTAGCTGAACGGGTCCACTATGCTTTGATTAATATGCAACGTGGTCAGCGTTTAAATGCTGGAATTACAACGCAGGGTACAGAGACAACCTTTGGTGCGGGTAAATTGAAGCCGTTACAATTTAGCGTGCAGGATCAATTGGTAACCCTACGTGGAAAAGTCGACCGATTTGATTTAGTACATAATACCCAACGGCAACAAGATTATTTGGCAATTATTGATTATAAATCGAAGCAACGTAAATTTAATTATACGGAGGCCTTCAATGGTCTTGAATTGCAACTATTAACCTATTGGCAGGCAATGAATCAAAATCAAACTGGGACTTTGAAGGTGCGAGCAGCAAACTTCATGGAATTACAACGTGAGTTACATGAACCAGTCGCTAAAACCGGGCAAGAAACCTATCAATTACAGCAACAAACGGCTTTAGAAGCATCTAGGCAGGAATTGAAATATCAAGGCCTGATTGAGGCTGATGAAAGTTTTATTGAGCAATTAGAGCGAAATGATGAAACCCCTTATCGCATTGAGCGGAAAGCTGATGGGAATTTTAAAGCAAATTCAGATGTGATTCAATCAGAACATTTGACAACGCTTTTACGGTTTAATGAATATCAAATTAAACTAATAGCTCGTAAAATTCTAGCCGGTCAATTTCCAATTTCGCCATTCCGGCAAGGTACTCAAAACGGACTACAGTACACTGATTATCGCGATGTCATGCAATTTGATGCAATGTTGAACAATAAATATCACGACTTAAAGCCCTTAAAGGCAGCGGAAGCACTAAAGCAGATGCAGGCCCAATTAGATAAGCAAGAGGAGGGAGAATAATGCAATTAACGAAGCAACAGCAAGCTGCCATTGAAACGCGTGGTCAAAACATATTAGTTTCAGCCTCGGCGGGCTCTGGTAAAACAAGGGTTTTAGTTGAACGGGTTTTGACGCGCCTCCTGGCTGGTGATAATATTGATGAGTTTTTGATTGTAACGTTTACAGAAGCTGCAGCGGCCGAGATGAAAGAACGTTTAGAGCGAGAAATCAGAGCACGTCTTCAGCAGGTAAATGGACCTCAACGGGGTCATTTAATGAAACAACTGCGGCTAATTCAAATCGCAAATATTTCTACTGTTGATGCCTTTGCTTTGCGCCTGATTGAGCAGTATCACTACGCCATTGATTTAGATCCGCAGTTTCGTTTGACGGATAATGCTGAAAAGAAATTGGCGATGCAACAAGTTTTAGCGCACGTCTTGGAACAAAATTATAATCAAGCAGATAATCAAGCCTTTTTAGATTTAGCAACGCAATTTATGAATAAAAATGGAAATGATACTCCCTTACAGGATGCCATTTTTAAACTATTTGATTTTGCGATGGCTCGTCCTGATACAGATGAGTGGTTAGCACATCTAGCTGATATGTATGAGTTTAATGGGGATTTAGTTGGTTCGAAGTTATATGTCGAAGCAGTTTTGCCAGAATTACGAGAAACACTGGGTGGTTTACACCAGCAATATGAACAATTAATTGCACGAATCCCCGATATGGAAATTGACGCAGCACAGAATCGGCGGCAAGATTTGATTACCGAAGATGAATACCTCCAGCAAATGTTGGCTAAATTAATCGAACAAGTTGATTGGCAAACTTTAAGAACTATCATGTTTCAGTTTAAAACTACACCATGGAACGCTAAAGGTCGGGGGATGCGTGGATTAGAGCCGGAGTTAAAACAGCTTTGGGGCCAAATTGGTGACGATCGGAAAGATTTACATAAAGCGGTCGAAAAATTGGCTCAAAAGTTCTTTACGCTCGATGGAGCGGGACTGAACTTGGCAATTGGGGGGGCTCAAGCGACGTTAAAGACTTTGGTTGCAGTCACCAACCAATTCCGACAAACTTATCTCGCTGAAAAAATTCAGCGGAAAGCGTTTGATTTTAATGATTTGGAACATTTTGCTTTAGATATTGTGCAACAACCCAAGATCGCTGAAAAACTTAAAGAACGATACGCGGAGATTATGGTGGACGAGTATCAAGATACCAGTAATTTGCAAGAAGCGATCGTACAGGCATTAGCACAAACGAATAATGTATTTCAAGTTGGTGATATTAAACAATCCATTTATAAGTTTCGACAAGCTGATCCCCAATTATTTGCTAATAAAATGGAAAGTTATGGAAGCAGTGCGACGTCAGATCAGTTGATTACTCTGGCAGAAAATTTCCGGTCACAACCTAATGTGACCAATTTTATTAATTATCTTTTCCAACAATTGATGAGTCGTGATTTGGGCGATGTTAATTATGTAGATAAAGCTAAACTGGTTGCGGGGGCACAGTACTACCCTGATGATTTACCTAAAAATGCGGAATTTATGATTTACTTTGATGAACATCAGGATGATGAGGATACCAAAGTCACCGATGAAAATTTGAGCTTAGCTGACGGTCATTTTAATTTAAATGCTGCAACCGGGCAAATTCAAATGATGGGGCAAAAAATTCAAACACTCATGGCGGATAAGTATGAAATATTTGATCGAGAGGCGCAAGTCAAACGTCCGCTTCAATATTCAGATATAACAATTCTAGTAGCATCTCGTACTCAGAATCCACAAGTGATTGAAATGTTTAAAACAATGAACTTACCCCTGGTGGTGAAAGATGCTGGTAATTACTTTCAAACCATGGAAGTTTCAATTATGATGGCCCTCTTAAAAGTAATTGATAATCCACACCAAGATATTCCATTGGCAGCAATTTTACGATCGCCGATTTATCAGTTAGCTGAAAATTCCTTGGCCTTAATTCGGGCCCAAAGTTTGACGGGTGATTTTTACACGGCTGTCAAACTTTTTCACCAATGTTCCGCTTCAAAATTAGCCGATTATGACCAAAAATTAGTTCATACGACCCAGCAGGTGATTGATCAATTCTTAAAAGACTTAGAATATTTTAAGACATTGGCGGTGCAGAACAAGTTAGTTGATTTGATTTGGGCCATCTATCAAACCACAGATTGGTTAGATTTTGTGGGCGGCTTGCCAGGTGGGGTTCAACGTCAAGCGAATTTACATGCTTTATATGAACGTGCGGCAGCATATCAACAGACTAATTTTACGGGATTATATCAATTTAATTATTATATTGAGCAACTTCAAAAGAATGCGGCAGATGATATTGGAGAAGCCGACGCTAATGAAGCCAGTGATGCAATCCAATTGATGACAATTCACGGATCCAAAGGACTTGAGTTTCCAGTGGTTTTCATGTTAAATACCACGAAAAAATTCAATACCCAGGATCAAATGGGACAGTTAATTATTGATAGTCATGCAGGAGTCGGACTGCAATATATCGATCGACCGTATGCTTTGAAGTTAACGCCGCCTCAGTATGAAAATGTCCATACAGCTTTACTTAAATCGGGTTTCGCGGAGCAATTGCGGGTCCTTTATGTGGCCTTAACACGGGCAGAACAACAGCTGTTCCTCATTGGTTCGTACAAAACGCCTGATACATTAGTCAAGCAGTGGCAACGTAGTCAGGTCACAGAGGCAAATCATGCTATGATTTCGCCAGCTGTACGTTTGCAAGGCCATTCGTTCATGGATTTAATGGGGATGGCAATTAGTCGTCATCCAGATTTTCAAACCGTTGCGAATGATTTGTTGGAAAATTATGGAGTTGAATTTGATCAAGTTTCAACATTTAATCCGGATATTTCATTTGAGTTTAAGGTAACATTTCAACAACACGATGATCTTGTATCATCAAGTTTGAACATGTCTAATCCTGATTTGCCATTAGTCGAATCGGCAAACAATGGAACCATGGCAACTTCTGCGGTCGTAGAGGCCCAATTGAATCAATTGCACGAAGCGTTTGATTACCAATATGATCACCTTGCCGCTACACGGACGACGGCGTATCAATCGGTCTCAGAAATTAAGCGCATATTTGAAGATCCGGATCTACGCGATGGACGAATAGTGGGAGATCAACGCTTATCAACTGGATTGGAATCGGGGTTGCGGCTGGTGAGTGATGAATTGAGTGAGCCAGCTTTCATGAGTGAAATGCAAACCAAACCGACTGGGGCCGCCCGAGGAACCGCTGCTCATTTGGTCCTACAGAAAGTTGATTTGACGGATGGAAGCCCGACTGTCGAACAGCTGCAAGCTTTAATTCATCAATTAGTTCAAGAAGAATTAATTGAAGCCAGTCTAGAATTTTTATTACCCGTACAAGCGATGAGTGAATTTTTCAAACATACGCAATTGGGTAAACAGTTGGTGGTTAAGGCAACGGATGTAAAAAGAGAAGTTCCATTTTCCATGTTAATTGATGCAAAACATTTATATCGAGATTTCAATGATGAAGAATATGTATTAGTGCATGGAATTATGGATGGATTTATTCCGGTTAATGATGAAATCTGGCTTTTTGACTATAAAACTGATTATCTTGCACCTGGGGTGGATGGTCAGGCCTTGTTAGAGCAACGATATAGTGGGCAAATTAATCTATACGCGCAAGCCTTAACCGCAATGGGGTATGGGAATATCCGTAAATTCATTGTGGCACTAAATACGTATCAGGTATTTGAACTATAATTAATTAGAATGAAGGCCACCGATTCGTCGGTGGTCTTTGCATATAAAAAAGCCGTACATTTTTGTACGGCTTTTATTCAGTAAAATTTAAGAGCTATCGGTAAATCCAATGATTACCATCTTCTGCCAATAATTCGTCAGAAGCTTTTGGCCCCATGGTTCCTGAAATGTAGTTAGGGAATTGAGCTACTTCTTTGTCCCAAGCCCTTTGAATGGCATCCACGAATTGCCAAGAGATGGATACACCGTTCCAATCAGCAAAGTTTGAACCATCACCATTCATGGCATCTTGAATCATGCGTTCGTATGGTTCAGGAGTACGTTCCATATCCAAATATGAAACTTCCCACTTCATAATATCAGTGCGGGTCTTAAATTCAGAGGTGGTATCCTTCGCATTGATTCGGAATTCAATGCTTCCCTTGGGATCGATCAAAATTGAAAGAACAGGGTTATCAAGTTCAATGTCATCTCCAAAGATACTTAAGCCCTTTTTAAAGACAACATCAACCCGGGTTTGCTTTGATTTCAATCGCTTTCCTGTTCGAATATAGAAAGGAACCCCATCCCAACGAGCAGAACGGAACTGCAAGCGGCCGGCAACGAAAGTGTCATTTTGAGAATCAGCTGGAACCCCATCTTCATCCAAATATTTAACTTGGCTTCCATCAATGTTCTCACCATATTGACCTCGAACGAAATTAGCTTTAACCTCATCCCCATTGTAAATATGGAGGGAATTAAAGGCCACATTCTTAGCCGCACGGATATCCTTGTCAGTGAAAGAAGCGGGCTTTTCCATCGCCAACCAAGCGACAATTTGCATGGTGTGATTTTGGATCATGTCCCGTAGTGCTCCGGCATCATCATAGTAGCCTGCGCGTTCTTCAACTCCCAAAACTTCAGACAATGTAATCTGAATGTTTTCAATATAATCCTTATTCCAAGTTGCATCAAAGAGTGGATTTCCAAAACGAATTGAAGATATGTTTTGAACCATTTCTTTTCCGAGGTAATGGTCAATTCGGAAAATTTGGTCTTCATCGAAAACTTCAGTTAATTGGTTGTTTAACTCCAAAGCAGTTTCATAGCTTACGCCAAATGGCTTTTCAATCATTAGTCGATTAAATTCACCGTTATCCGTAACTAACTTTTCACTCTTCAAGAAACCAGCAATCGTTCCAAAGAAACGAGGGGCGACGGACATATAAAAAATTCGGTTTCCTTTTAATTCATATTGAGTATCAAGGTCATTATTCAATTGAAGGAGTTCTTGATAGCCGTCCTTATTATTAACGTCCAATTTGAGGTAACGGAAGTGGGAGATGAACCGCTTAGCGTCATCTTCATCTTCAACCACATGATTAATCGATTCACGAACCATGTCATGGAATTCGGCACTGGTTAAATCGGCTCGTGAAGTTCCGACAATTGCGAAATGCTCCTTGAGGAACCCTTTTTTATAAAGATTATAAACGGACGGATACAGCTTACGCTTGGCTAGGTCCCCGGTTCCACCAAAGAAAGTTAGGAGGGTTGTGATTTCTTGCGGCATGATAATACTCCTTTTGATTAATCGATTCCATTACTGTGAATCCTATATTTCAAGTATAACAGATTTTTCAAGAAAGCGCTTTAAAAATGTAAAATCTTTACATTAACCGTTTTCATCGCTGTTCTGACTTGAAAAATAGCTTGTAGCTTGAATCGCCGTTTTCCAACCTTTTTTTAATTCTTTTCGTCGTTGAACGGACATTTGAGGAGTAAATTCACGTCCACGAGATGATAATCCAGCTAAGGCTTCAGGTGATTCCCAATAACCGATCGCCAAACCGGCTAAAAAGGCGGCTCCCAGAGGAGTTGTATCTTCATACATTGAGCGGTCGATCGTCAATCCGGTAATATCAGCTTGAAATTGCATTAGGTATGGGTTTCTTGAGACGGAACCATCCACTTTAATGGCCGCTAGTTGAGCACCGCTATCTTCACGCATGGTGCGCAAAATGTCTGCAATTTGATAGGCAATGGATTGGACGGTGGCCTTGATGAAGTCGTTCTTATTGGTTCCTCGGGTAATTCCAAAGACGGATCCACGTGCTTGAGGATCCCAATATGGTGCACCAAGACCAGCAAAGGCGGGAACCACATAGAGTTCATCATCACTGGTGGATTTTTCAGCAGCTTCCCAGGAGTCGGGGACTTCATCAATTAAATTCAATCCATCATTGAGCCAACGAATGGCTGAACCAGCGGTAAAGACAGAACCTTCTAAGGCGTAGACTGGCTTATCATTGATCTGGTAGGCAATTGTTGAAATTAAATCGTGATTGGAGTTAATTAATTGATCACCCGTATTTAATAGTAGGAAAGCACCAGAACCATAGGTGGTTTTAACAGTACCAGCTTGAAAGCCTAATTGTCCGATAAGCCCGGCATTTTGGTCACCAATGACCGCTGCAATCGGTACCTCAGCGCCAAAAAATCGAAGTGGACCAGTGGTCGCAATCTGTCCGTTTGACTTCGTCACTTCGGGAAGCATATTTTTAGGAATATTGAAAATTTTTAATAATTCCTCGTCCCAAGTGCGGGTGCGAATATTAAAAAGCATTGTGCGCGAAGCATTTGAAATATCTGTAATGTGGCTTTGGCGATCACTTAATTGCCAAACCAACCAGCTATCAACAGTTCCAAATAGTAAGTCGCCCTTTTCAGCTGCCGCCTGCGCTCCCTTGACATGGTCTAAAATCCAGCGAATTTTAGTGGCTGAAAAATAGGCACTCAAAGGGAGACCGGTTTTTTCTCGGATCAACTCTTCATAGCCATCAGCCTTCACTTGATCAGCGATAGTTTGCGATTGGGTAGAAGACCAAATAATAGCGTTATAAATTGGTTGCCCTGTTTGGCGATTCCAAACGATCGTGGACTCCCGTTGGCTGGCAATTCCAATCGCTTGAATTGATTGAGCTTGAATACCAGCTTCAATCATTGTATCCGTAATGGCATTCTTGGTGGTCCGCCAGATGGCTTCTGGAGATTGTTCTTCCCACCCCACCTGCGGGTTAATTGGGGTAAGAGGGATAGCGGTACTGGCAACACGTCGCGCGTTTTGGTTGAATAGGACGGCTCGTGATCCGGTGGTACCCTGATCAATTGCTAAAATATATTCTGGTCTTTTAATTGCCATACAACACTCCTTCTGAACTAAAAATAAAAGTTACTTGATAATTATTAACATCAGTATACCAATTTTTCAGGTTGTGCTAAACTGCTTTTGACAATATTTGGTTTGAATGCGCCATTATTGCTGGTACATTGCTAGAATGATCTGAAATAGTTTTGAATAATTTAATAGAATTAAATAGTTAACTATTTGCATCACAATCTTTTTGAAAGAGGAAGTGTTAATTTGGATAAAAGATCATTACTAGTAACAGCAAGATGCACAAATGGGTAAATGAAAAAAGTCTTAATCTGAGATTATGCGGGGGGACTTGGGATTTTATTTTGTATAGATTAAAATCAAATAATTTCATGATAAGGGCGGCTTAGAACCAGATTGATTTGGTTGTAATTGAATTTATGATGAAAGTTTAAGGTCTAAGCGGTAACGTTCGGCTTTTCATGTTATTATTAAAGTATCTATATTTGTAAAACACGAACAATGAAAAGGAGTGGATCATGAAAATACGGCGAAGTGATCGACTGGTGGATATGACGCGTTATTTATTGGAGCATCCAAGAACGCTGATTTCATTAACCAAATTTGCTGATCAGTATGAATCTGCTAAATCATCGATTTCAGAAGATTTGGCCATTTTAAAGAGAACTTTTTTGCAAAATGGGACAGGAATTTTAGAGACAATTCCGGGTGCAGCGGGGGGCGCACGATTCACCCCAATCATGTTGGAGAAGGAAGCTCAAAATTTTGTTGCCGGGTTGGTGAACGAAATTAGTGATGAAACTCGGGTTTTGCCCGGGGCTACGTTTACTTGTCAGACTTATTGGGACAAACTTGGATTTTACAAAAAATTGGGCGTTTGATTGCGACACAATACATAAAAGAACCGATAGATGCGGTCATTACAGCTGCCACAAAAGGAGTGCCTGTTGCGCAGTCAGTTGCAGAAGCATTAAATGTTCCATTTGTGATCGCTAGAAATGATACAAAAGTAACTGAGGGGCCTACCATGTCTGTTAATTATGTCACGGGTCAAGCTAAGCGTTTAGAGAAAATGGAACTTTCAAGGCGTTCACTCCCCATGGGATCACGAGTTCTAATTGTTGATGATTTCATGAAAGCTGGCGGAACGATTCGTGGAATGGAATCATTAGTTCGAGAATTTGAAGGAACTGTGGCTGGAGTGGCGGTAGTAGTTGAAGGTGAGGTTGAGCACCGAGTGATTGATAAGTATACCGGATTAATCCATGTGAATACGGACAAAGAAGGTGGCTTGTTAGATGTGCGGGCCGGTAATTTTAGAGATGAAATTTATCAGGATAATGCGCAATTGCAACAATTATCACAAAAATAGTTAGGTTTAGATTGAAAGTGAGAGCATGATGGAACGATATAGCATTATTATGGCGGCTGGTAAGGGAACTCGGATGAAGTCTAAATTACCCAAGGTTTTACATCAAGTTGGTGGTAAAACGATGGTTGATTTGGTTTTGGATACTATTTTAGCAACTGGAGTTAAAAAAGTGGTGACAGTTGTTGGGCATGAAGCAGAATTAGTACAAGCTCAAGTGGCCGATCGATCTGAAGTAGTGGTGCAAGCATTACAATTAGGGACAGGGCATGCCGTTCAGATGGCGGCACCAATTTTGGCAAAACAAAAAGGCGCAACTTTAATTGCGTCAGGAGATGCTCCATTATTCACGCAAGCAACGTATGAACAGGCTTTTGCTTATCATGAGCAAAGTGGGAATGCGGTGACTGTATTAACGGCCAAAGCACAAGACCCATTTGGCTATGGACGTATTATTAGAGATCATGATGGTGCTGTCTTACGAATTGTTGAACAAAAAGATGCGAATAATACTGAGGCTAAGGTTGATGAAATCAATACTGGGGTCTACGTTTTTGATAATCAACTTTTGTTTACGGCGTTAGAACAGGTGAATAACGATAATGCCCAGGGTGAGTACTACTTACCAGATACTTTGGAAATTTTACGGAACCAAGCGCATATAGTGGGAGCCTATCAGATTGAAGATTTTAATGAATCAATGGGAGTGAATGATCGAATTGCCTTAGCCCAAGCAAATCAAGTGTTACGCCAAAGGATCAATGTTCAACATATGCGCAATGGGGTGACATTAATTGATCCTCAAAATACATATATCGACGTGGATGTCCAAATTGAAGCTGATACCGTAATTGAAAGTAATGTCATTTTAAAAGGAAAAACGGTCATTGAAAGTGATGTGATCTTAACAGCGGGAACTCGAATTATTGATTCACAAATTAAAGCGGGGAGTATCATTGAGAATTCAACCATCGAAGCTTCGGTGGTTGGGCCACAAGCAACAATTGGACCTTATGCTCATTTGCGCCCAGCTTCCGAGGTGGGCTTGCGGGCCCATGTGGGGAACTTTGTGGAGTTAAAGAAGGCCCAATTAGGAACCGATACTAAAGCTGGCCATCTGACATATATTGGGGATGCTACGATTGGATCTGAGGTTAACATTGGGGCTGGAACGGTCTTTGTGAATTACGATGGTCAAAACAAACACCATACAAAAATTGGTGATCGGGCTTTTATTGGCTCAAATACTAAGATTGTGGCTCCCGTTGAAATGGGGGCTGAGACAATCTCAGCAGCGGGGTCAACGATTACACATGATATTCCAGATCACGCGATGGGAATTGCTCGAGCCCGTCAAGAGAATAAGTTGGATTTTTGGGACCGCTTACCAATCGCAAACAAATTTAAATCTGCAAAAAAGTGAATTTTCACATTGAGAAAAAGCATAAAAAAAGCTAAAATTGGAATAGATAAAAAACGATGATAATCGGTTTTGGAGGAAAAAATGGCGAAATATGCAGATCCGCATTTGAAGGTCTTTTCATTAAGTGGAAATCAGCCCCTTGCCCAAAAAGTGGCAGCGGCGATTGGAGTAGAACTATCAAAAATCAATATATCTCGTTTTTCGGATGGTGAAATTCAGATTAATATTGAAGAGTCTGTTCGAGGTGATAACGTTTATATAATTCAATCGACATCCGCACCGGTCAATGATAATTTGATGGAACTGCTGATTATGATTGATGCCTTGCGACGAGCAAGTGCAAAAACAATCAATGTCGTGATGCCTTATTATGGCTACGCTAGGCAAGATCGTAAGGCGCGTTCGCGCGAGCCTATTACCGCTAAATTAGTCGCTAATATGCTAGAAACGGTGGGTGCAACTCGGGTCCTTGCTTTGGACCTACACGCGGCACAAATTCAAGGATTCTTTGATATTCCTGTAGATCATATGGCTGGAGCGGCTAAGTTAGCAGACTATTTGATCACAAGTGGCATTGCAAATGATAACACCATTGTGGTTTCCCCTGATCATGGTGGGGTAACACGAGCGCGTGCCTTGGCTGAGTTATTAGGTTCAAGTGAACCGATCGCGATCATTGATAAACGTCGCCCGAAAGCTAATGTGGCTCAAATTATGAATATCATCGGGGATGTTAAAGGCAAGCGAGCCATTATGATTGATGACATTATTGATACGGGTGGAACTATCGCTAAGGGGGCACAAAAGCTGAGAGATGAGGGTGCTGCTGAGGTCTACGTTGTGGCGACGCATGCGGTCTTTTCTGCCGCGGCAGTCGACAATCTTCAAAATTCGGTTTTTGAAAAAGTCATTGTGACTGACTCAATTGATTTACCTGAATCTAAGAAATTTCCAAAGCTTGTTCAAGTTACGATTGCTGATATGATGGCAGAAGCAATTGTTCGCATCAATGAAAACCGCGCAGTTTCGCCAATGTTTAGAAAACGTTTTAATGTGAATGAAATCAGCAAATAAATTTAATTAAACAACCATCAGCTGAATTAATGTTGGGGTTGTTTTTTAATTGTTGCGCCTTTTTAATCATATTAAAGCGTCCGGTTAACTAGTGATTATCTTGATAATTAAGGCTTGTTTTTGGAATGTAAAAATGCTAAACTAATCCAATGTGAGTAGCACAAATAGTGCAACTTCTTGCCGGCAATTTGGACCGGCCATAGACCAAAAGGAGGAAATGTTATGTACGAAATGACTTATATTGTTCGCCCTGATATCGATGCTGATGCTAAGAAGGCATTGGTTGAGCGTTTTGACGCGATTTTGACTGACAACGGAGCATCAATTGCTGAATCAAAAGATTGGTCATCACGCCGTTTTGCTTATGAAATTGCGGGATACCACGAAGGAACATATCATATTGTTAACTTCACAGCTGAAGATGACAAGGCGATTAACGAATTTGATCGTTTGGCTAAGATCTCAGAAGATATCTTACGTCACATGGTTGTTAACCGCGAAGTTAAATCAGAAGCTAAGTAATTAGTAGCATCGCTGTTAATTTGAATTGAATGAAAGGAGACTTTGTATGAATCGTGTAGTACTTGTTGGACGTTTGGTCCGCGATGTTGAATTACGCTATACTCAATCTGGCACGGCTGTAGCATCGTTTAGTGTTGCTGTAGATCGTCGTCGTACTAATCAAAATGGTGAACGGGAAACTGATTTTATCAATGCAACGATTTGGTCAAAAGCGGCTGAGAATTTTGCGAATTTTACTTCAAAGGGTTCAAGAGTGGCAATTGATGGACGTTTACAAACTAGTAGTTACCAAAATCAACAAGGACAAACGGTCTATCGTACTGAAGTCATCGTTGAGAATTTTGACTTATTAGAAACGCGGGCTGAATCTGAGGCTCGCCGCTCAAGTGCAGGTAATAATGGAAACAGCAACCAGAATAGCTTTAATGCTGCTCCGGCTGGTAATCCGTTTGGAACGCCCAATAATAATGAGAATAATTCGGGGAATGTCTTTGGTGGGAATAATAATTCTTCGACCAATGCATCCAACAACAATGATCCATTTGCTGGTGGTCAAGAAATTGACATATCAGATGATGATCTACCATTCTAATTTCAAATTATTGAAATCATTATCAGGAGGAATTGAACATGGCACAACAACAACGCCGTAGTGGCGGACCACGCCGTCGTCGTAAGGTTGACTTTATCGCAGCTAACCATATCGAATATGTGGATTACAAGGATACTGAATTGTTGGAACGTTTCATCTCAGAACGAGGTAAGATTTTACCTCGTCGAGTAACTGGAACTTCAGCAAAGAACCAACGCAAGGTAACAACTGCTATCAAGCGGGCCCGTATCATGGGACTTATGCCTTTCGTCGTTGAAGACTAAAGTTTAAATTCTGCCTCCATAGTTGATCGTGGAGTAGAAAAGAAGAGATTAGGACTTGTTCCTGGTCTCTTTTTATTTGATAAATCAATTTTAGATGGTGGAACACAGGATTGGAGCCTGAGAATGGGGTGTTCTGTGAATGAGGTTAATTCATTATTTTTGAATTACTAGCGGATATGGTACAATAGTGCCATAGATGTTTTCTGTGGAGGACTGTGGAGATGAGTAAGATTTTAGTCGTGGACGACGAAAAACCGATTTCAGATATTATTAAATTCAATCTAACTAAAGAAGGCTATGATGTTATTATTGCGATGGATGGGCAAGAAGCTCTCGATCAATTTGAAGCGGAGAGTCCAGATTTAGTGTTGCTAGATCAAATGTTACCAGAAGTCGATGGAATGGAAGTTCTACGGCAAATTCGCACGAAATCACAAATTCCGGTTATTATGGTGACGGCCAAGGATTCTGAAATCGATAAGGTTTTGGGGCTTGAGATGGGGGCAGATGATTATGTCACCAAGCCGTTTTCAAATCGAGAGTTACTAGCACGGGTTAAGGCTAATTTGCGCCGGCGCGATAGTAAAGAATATAATGGTGAAGATGAAGATAACTCTGATGATATTAAGATTGGTGACTTAATGATTCATCCGGAAGCTTATATGGTAACTAAAAACGGTAAGGATATTGAATTGACACACCGTGAATTTGAGTTGTTATCGCATTTAGCTAAGCATATTAGTCAGGTTATGACTCGCGACGATTTGTTGCAAACCGTTTGGGGTTTTGATTATTTTGGTGATGTCCGAACAGTTGACGTGACAGTTCGTCGGATTCGTGAAAAAATTGAAGATACACCTAGTCATCCAAAAATTTTAATGACTCGTCGTGGTGTGGGTTATTATTTAAAAAATTCTGATGAGTAAAAATTAATTAGAGTGAAAAAGTTAGTTAGCGATAACTAGCTTTTTTATATGTTTGAAAATTAATGCATTGTTTTAATATTAAATTGTTAAAGAAATGCAAAATTTTTATTTAATAAGGCGGTATAATTAAATTAATATATAATGGACTGAATTTGTTATCCTGTTTTAACAGGTGAAATGGTCCCACGGACGAGGAGCTCATTTTGAAAAAAGGTAAAAAATTCTTTTCATCAATCTACTTTAAGAACGCAATTGTTTTCACCTTAACATTATTGGTGACGTTGGAAATTATTGGGGTCTTTTTTATTAAACAACTCGAACGCTCTAATTTAGTTACTTTTCGGCAACAAATTGGCTTACCAGCCTATGTCTCGGATCAATTAACGCAACAATTAACGGAGAATAGCTCGGCTGAAAATAATGCGGACGTGCATGCAACGTTATCCGGTATTAACAATGTCTTAATTTCAGATATTCAGGTTATTGATACTAAAGGAGTTGTGCGTGGAACGGTTGATATTAATAAGCAAGATTTAGTTGGTCAAAAGACTACTGATGAAAATTTAAGAGATGCAGCCCTCAGTAAAAATTATGTAAAAAATAAAATTGAACAAGTTGATCATACACGGTATCAAATTGTGGTGAAACCCTTAATTGATACCTCTGATGGTGAAAATAAAATTGTGGGAGCAGTGGAGGTCAAAGCAAACTTAGAGAGCGTCTACGATAGTTTGAAGCAGGTGGCTTTAATTTATGCTTCGGCTACGGTTGTAGCTTTGTTCTTAGGCGTGATCATGGCATTTATTATGTCACGGACCCTGACAAAACCCATCATGGATATTAGTGAGCGAACGGTGCGAATTTCGAGTGGCGATTATTCGGGAGTACTGAGTGTCCGAGGGCATGATGAGATTAGTCAGTTGGCTCATAATGTAAATTTACTTTCACGTCGAATTGAAGAAACTACTAGTTCACAAGAGTTAGAACGGCAAAGGCTTGATTCAGTCCTTGAACACATGACTGATGGGGTAATTGCCACAGATCGAAGGGGTTCAATTAATTTAATAAACCCGGCGGCGTTACGTCTATTAGGGATTGATGATGAAAGTAAGGTCTTAGGGAAATATGTGTTGAAACTTTTAAGACTTGACGATCAGTATCAATTGCGTAATTTTTTTGGAAACGTTGATAATCTGTTATTGGATTTTGGTGACGAAGAACATGAATTAACTTTGAAAGTTAATAGTGCCCAGATCCAACGTGAATCTGGCTTTATCTCTGGAATGGTAGTTGTGCTCCATGACGTGACGGAAGAACAACGAATTAATCAAGAACGGCGTCAGTTTGTATCAAACGTTTCGCATGAATTGCGAACGCCGTTAACCTCAGTTAAATCATATATTGATGCACTTCAAGAGGGAGCGATTGAGGATCCAGAATTAACCAATCAGTTCCTAGAGGTGGTACAATCTGAGACCGGTCGAATGATTAATATGATAAATGACCTATTGGAACTTTCAAGAATGGATCGGGGGGTGCGTAATCTTGAATTAGAGTGGGTTAATTTAGGTGCGCTTTTTGAATATATTTTGAATCGTTTTGATATGATCATTGCTTCAAAACAGGCTGGTCAAAAGGACTATCGTATTATTCGAAAAATTGATCCAACACCGGTTTGGGTCGAAGTTGATCCATCTAAGTTTACCCAGGTGATTGATAATATTATGAATAATGCCATTAAATATTCCCCTGATGGTGGTATTATTCTGACACGAATGGAATTAGTTGACCAAAAGGCAGTAATTAGTATTAAGGATCAAGGCTTGGGGATTCCACAAAAAGACGTACAACATGTTTTTGATCGTTTTTTCCGAGTTGATAAGGCTCGTTCACGGGCTCAAGGTGGGACCGGTTTGGGGCTAGCGATTGCGAAAGAAATTGTCGAATCATTTGGTGGTAGAATTTGGGCTGAGTCAAAAGAGGGACAGGGATCTGAATTCAAAATTGCGTTACCATATAGTTTAGAAGCTGATTTGGAAGATGATTGGAGTGACAATGAGGAATAGTATTCGAAAATTATTATCATATATTCCTGAGCGGATTCGTCAAGATTGGCGCTCCATTGTTTTGACCGTTTTGGTTTTGACTAGTTTAATCTTGACTGCTCTAGTAGTTCAACAGGTGGTAACGCAAAATCAAGGGACGAGTCAATCCAATAATGTGAGTCAAAACAACTTAAATATAAATCAACAAATTAACTATAATGTTAACCAATTAGTAACGATTGATGCCGATGGGAAAGCAGAATTAGTAATGGAGAACCGGGCAGATATTAATCAGTTAACGCAACTGGTTAAAAAATGGCAAGTGGGGAAGCCTACGATTGAGAAATACAATCAACGGTCTTTTTCAGAAAAAATATATGCAAAAAATACGATGCTATTAGGTTATGGTAATCCAGTTTCTAAGCAAGTGTTATGGGATACATTTGGAATGCAATTTCAAATTAAAGATACCAATGGAATTAGTTGGGTTCAAATCGCTCAAGATGACCATTTAAAGGGCATCAATTTTATTGACACTAAGCATCGGACCATCTATCATTTTCCACAGATTCAAAGGGACCAGGCTTTGCATCAAATCAAATTATCCAAGAAACGAATTCCGATTCAATTAGGTTATCAGCACAATAATATCGAAATCACACGGTTAGCTCCAACAAAATTATCTCAGCGTTCGTACGTGGTTGCCCATGAGGCAGCGGATGATATCGTTGAACGATTATTTGATGGGAATAATCAAAATCAGCATGCACAGTCCAATCAGCAGATGATTTATACGGATGGACATCAACGGCGATTGGTAAAAAAAGATGTGCAAAAAAAATATGTTTATGATTATTATCCAAGTCTTTTAAAATTAAATAATTTTAATCAGCGTATTGATTATGCGACGAAGCTAATCCATGGTGTTTATGCGGGAGATGATAATCTTGAATATTTGCAAATTAAGGGTGAAGGACACGAATTATATTTTCAACCCTATGTCGATAATTTACCGGTATTTAATTCACAGGGCTTAGGGGCAGTGACGTTTAAACAATATTCGAAGCAACATATTAAATTAACGTTTTCGTCAGATTCTTTGAAGGTGCCCTTGCCGATTGAAGATAATCAGAAAGTTGTCTTACCGGCTTGGACTACAGTGTTGCAAAAATTAAAAAAAGCGGGCCTTGCATCCGCTGATATTACTAATTGGACCATTGGTTACCAGTGGATTGTTCAAGATAATGATTTAGCATTATTAAAACCAGCATGGTTTATTCAGATTAAAAACGGGAAATGGATCACGGTTGATAAATATTTAGAAGGCGGGGCCACGTGATGGACTTAAAAAAGATTTTGACGATTTTTATCTATCTTTTTTTGGGCATTAATGTATTTTTATTACTGCAATTAACGGACGGTAAGCGCAATAATCAAGCACAAATCACACCCAAGACGCTGGTAACAAATATGCGAGATGACAATATTGAATTTGATAATTTGCAAACTGACCAGCTAACCGGTGATTATTTAGGTGGAAATATTAATTTACAGAGTTGGGCTACTAATAGGGTCGATCAGTTAAAACAGGTGGATGTGACGTTTAACGATTCTAAAAATCAGCTCAAAGCACGCTTGAAGCAACCAGTGAGCTTAGCTAAGCAGCCAAAACAACGGCAGAGCCAGTTACAAAAACTAGTGAGTGATTCAAAATATGTTTTAAAAGGAAAACAGTACATTTATGACCAAAAATTAACTGAACAAGCCAATTTAGGTGGGACAGCAACAACGTATGTAGTTTATCAGCAAAAATTAACTAATGATCAGAGTGTTGGAGCAGATGGAAAATTAATTCTAGCAATAAATCATGCGGGGGACTTAGTTAGTTATATCCAGACGTATGTGAATCAAGTTCAAAAATTGCGAGATCCCGCGGCGTTGATTTCAGAACAAATGGCTGTGGCCACGTTGTATCAATATAACGAGATTCCAAATAATACTAAAATTTTGTGGACAAAATTAGGTTATAGTTCTTTGATGCACGTTAGTGATAATGTAGTGTTAGTTCCGACTTGGTTGGTGCAAATTAAAAATGGAAAAGACTATAATTTATTAAGAGTGAACGCCTTGGATGGGAAATTAATGGATCAAGGTCGATGATGAAGAGAAGAAGGTTGGTTTAAGATGGCAGATGATTTTAAGGTCTCAATGTTAGCTTCAGGTAGTGCAGGTAATGTGACCTATATCGAAACGCCTCAACATAAGGTTTTAGTTGATGCAGGCTTAAGTGGTAAGAAAATTGATGAATTGATGAAATCAATTGGAAAGTCATTACAGGACGTTGATAAATTATTTATCACGCATGAACATACCGATCATTTAAAAGGTGTTGGGGTTTTAGCCCGAAAGTATGGTATGGATTTATATGCTAATGATAAAACTTGGGCGGCGATTGATGGCAAAATTGGTAAAGTAGATACGGCACAAAAGCACGTTTTTCAACGAGATAGTACTCAATTATTTGGAGATTTGGATGTTGAAAGCTATGCGGTTTCACATGATGCCGCGGATCCACAATTTTATGCTTTTCATCATGATAATAAGACGTTTGCTATGTTAACAGATACGGGCTATGTGAATGCTAAAATAGCTAGTGTTTTCAAGAATGCAGATGCCATTTTAATGGAAGCCAATCACGATATTGAAATGTTGCGATATGGTTCTTATGCATGGAGCTTGAAGCAACGGATTTTAGGTGACGAAGGCCATTTATCAAATGTGGATGGGGCTGAGAATTTAAGCAAAATGATTGGTCGTAACACTAAGCAAATTTATCTCGGTCATTTGAGTCAAGAGAACAATCAAGTACCACTCGCGCATTTAACAGTGGAACAAATCTTGCAAGAACATGATTTTGATGTCACAAATGATTTTAAATTATTGGATACCAGCCCAGACTGGGCCACTCCATTAACTGAAATTTAAAATTTACATTTAAGCAGTCATTAAGTTAATTCAATTAAAATATGAAATAAAAAGACATTAATGAGGTAGAGAGGATGAAATTTAATCGGAAACAAACCAAATATTTTTCAGTACCTTGGTTGATTGTTGTTTTAGCACTCATTGCCGGATTAGGTGGTGGGGTCGTAGGTGCGTTGCTTGTACAAAAATTTTCAAATGAGATTCCCGCGGCAATTGGAGGGACTAGTAAGTCTGTCAAGGTAAACGACACGAAAGTGAAGGGTACTAGCGCGGCAACCAAGGCCTTCCAACAAACTGCTCCGGCGGTCGTTTCGGTTATTAATTTGCAACAGCAACAATCATCGGGGTGGAGTTTATTTGAAACCACAAGCCAAAGTGATGATTTAAAAAAGGCTTCTGAAGGTTCAGGAGTTATTTATAAATCATCCGGTCAATCAGCGTTTATCGTTACTAATAATCATGTGGTCGCTGGTTCAAAAGCCTTACAAGTACTGCTAAGTGATGGGACGAAATTGAACGCTACTCTTGTTGGAACGGACAAAGTATCGGACTTGGCGGTGCTAAAAGTGAAGAACGACAAAATTAAGCAAGTGGCTGAGTTTGCTAATTCGAATGAAATTCAAACTGGTGAATCAGTTTTAGCGATTGGTTCGCCCTTAGGATCTGATTATGCAACATCGGTGACAGAAGGGATTATTTCGGCAACTAAGCGAGAAGTTGAATCTGCTGATGACGATGGAAATTCATTAGGTAAAGCTACCGTCATTCAGACCGATGCAGCTATTAATCCAGGTAATTCTGGTGGAGCGCTGATTAATTTAAGTGGGCAAGTAATTGGAATTAATTCAATGAAATTAACCAATTCAAGCAGTGGAACCAGTGTCGAAGGAATGGGCTTCTCAATTCCGTCAAATACCGTCGTTAATATCATTAATCAATTGGAAAAAGATGGAAAAGTCGTTCGACCAGCTTTGGGCATTAAGATGATTGATCTGTCTAGAATTTCAATTGCCGACCAAGAAGATGTTTTGAAATTGTCTAATGAGCATCGAAATGGCGTGGTAATTACGAATGTAACCGGTGGTACACCGGCTGAACGCGCAGGTTTAAAAAAATATGATGTGATTACTAAAGCGGATGGGGAAGAATTGAGTGACACTGGTGATTTACGTGGTATTTTGAACGCTCATAAAGTCGGCGATACGATCAATCTAACTTATTTCCGTGAAGGACATGAAAATACGACGGAAATTAAGTTAACGGCAAAAGCGGCCGATAATAGTTAAATAATGGATTTTTAAGGCCGGTATCCAGATTGACGCGAAGCGGTCTATACCTGAAATGTAAGCGCATTAATTAAAAGTTTTTTTTTAGTTAAAATTGGTGTACAATATAATTGTCCATTAGAAATAATGGATTTCATTACTCCCCAAAGTACATGAAAAATTAGAATCGGTTTTCTGAATTAGATTCTTTTTAAAATTATGGTTATCTTTGATAGCTATAACAAAAACACGGTCGCGTCCCCCCTCTTGCGATCGTGTTTTTTGTTATTTAAAATTTAAGTCAAACGTATACTGTCCGACTAGGTCGTCCCCTTGATATAAAGTGTATCTGGCCCAGATTATGCCCTGGTCTAAATGAATGATAGTTTGATCAGTCTGAACAGTCATATTAATAACACCTAAAGGGGTGTGATAATGAGTGACGGTTGGAATAGTTGGATTAAGCGTTAGTTGTAATTTGCTTTGTCCGTTACGGGTAATCATTAAAGTGTGATCTGGATTGATTTTAACCGTAACCGGCGTTTTGACAGGCGCCGTTTCGGTAAAACGTAAATAAGTATGGTCATTGATAACAGATAAAGTTCCTGGCTCATCAAAGGTGAAAACTTCAGTAGTATCAGCTTGTTGAATAGTGTTAGTGAGCATGATTGTAATTTTTTGCAGCATGTTAATTCCTCTGGCGACTGGCCCTTGATAATTGATCATCTTTTATTTAGGTATTATACAGATAATTTACGTTATAATTAAGACAATATACGAAAAGGATGTGAAGAAAGTGCGAGAAAAAGTTTTTCGGGATCCAGTGCATAATTTTATTCACGTTAATGATCCTTTAATTTTGGAATTGATAGATACCAGAGAGTTTCAAAGGTTACGTCGAATTAAACAATTAGGAGTTGCCAATACAGTTTTTCACACGGCCGAACATTCTCGGTTTAGTCACTCGTTAGGCGTCTATGAGGTTGCTCGGCAGATTGCCAATCATTTAGAACGCTTTCCAAGCCAAAAACTTGGTGATGGTGGCTGGAAAGTAGCCGAACGACAGGTTTTGTTAGCGGCAGCATTATTGCATGACTTGGGACATGGACCCTATTCACATACTTTTGAAAGTATTTTTAAAACCGATCATGAAAAATTTACTCAAGATATTATTTTAAGTAAAAATACAGAAGTTCATCAGGTTTTGGCAAAATTTGATGAACAATTGCCAGAAAAAGTGGCGAGTGTGATTGCAAAAACATATCCCAATAAACAAGTCGTTGCATTAATTTCTTCGCAGATTGATGCTGATCGCATGGATTATTTATTGCGAGATGCCTATTATTCAGGTGCCACCTATGGCACATTTGATTTAGCACGCATAATTCATTTAATGCGCCCGGTTGAAGATGGAATTGCGTTTGAGCAGAAGGGCATGGCAACGGTGGAAGATTATATTGTCTCGCGCTATCAAATGTATGAACAAGTGTATTTTCATCCAGTTGCCCGAGGAATTGAGGTTATTTTGACGCACTTATTAAAGCGCTCGATAGAATTATTCCAAGAACAAAAACAACAACACTTGAAAATTGAACACTTTGTTACACCGGATTTAAAACCACTGTTTGAATACAATGTATCTATTGAACAATATTTGGATTTAGATGATGCTTCAATTTTAGAAAATATTAATTTATGGCGACATTCAAGTGATAAAGTATTAGCTGAATTATCGATGCGTTTCTTAGATCGTAAGCCACTTAAATCAATTGAAATTAGGCCTGAGACGCGGCAATATTTAGCTAAATTACGTCCCTTAATTGAGGATGCTGGATTTAATATCAAGTATTATACGGCAGAAAATGATAGCTTTGACACTGCTTATGATCTTTATCACCCGACAGCGAAGCATGCAAAAACTCAAATTGAAATGTTACAACCTGATGGGTCTTTGGCTGAGCTGTCGACTCAGAGTCCCTTAGTTCAAGCCTTGACCGGTCGCAGTTATGGTAATGCTCGCTACTTTTTCCCAGCTGAGATGTTAATGGAGCAAACGACGGGTGATTTAATGGCACCTGTTTATCAAGAATTTCAACGATATGTTCATAATGGGGCTTTGACTGAAATTGAGAATGAAATTTTAGATTAGTCATTGAATAATTTAAGAAAATAAAGTAATATTAATTGTTAGTAAACCCTTGAAAGGATGTGCGTGATTTGGCATTATCAAAATTTGACAATCAGAAAAAATCAGAGCTTTCGATGATTGAAGTGGCACGTGAAATATTACATGAGCGTCATGAGACTGTTGATTTCTATGATTTATTGAAACAAGTATCAGAATTTATTGGGCAGAGTGCCGATGAACTCGCAATTCGAACACCTCAGTTTTATACAGATTTAAATATTGATGGATCTTTTATTTCTTTGGGTGATAATATGTGGGGACTTCGTTCATGGTATCCTTTTGATTCAATTAACGAAGAAATTCATTTGGATCTTGAAGAAGAAGCCGCAACGAAGAAGAAAAAGAAGGCTACCAAAAAAGCCGCCGCGTTGCTTGATACTGATGATGACGACGTTGTTGGTTGGGATGATGATCCTGAAGAAGATGACTTTGAAGAAGAGCCAACTCCAGCTGATGAAACTGAATCAACGGATGATGAAGTTGAAGTCGAAGCAGACGAAGATGAAGACGATGATGTTGCTGAAAAGGACGAATTTGAAGTTTCAAATGGAATCGGTGATGATATTGCTGGCATTGGGAAAGATGTTGACGACGACTATGGTTCAGGCGATATTGAAAAGTAATATTAGTTTTTGACTTTTACGTAATTATTGCGTATAATAAAGTCCCGGGCTCTTGTTTGTTTACAAGGACGGTTAAATTAACTATCAGACTCCCACTGCTAACTTAGCAATGGGAGTTTTATTTTATTTTAACGAGTAAAATCCCCAACACACGAATTAAGAACGTAACAATTAGGGTTAAACGGAGGGAATTATGGCGACGAAATATATCTTTGTTACTGGTGGTGTGGTTTCATCATTAGGAAAAGGAATTGTAGCAGCATCATTAGGACGCTTATTGAAAAATCGCGGTTTTAAAATTGCGGTGCAAAAATTTGATCCATATATCAATATTGATCCTGGAACCATGTCACCGTACCAACACGGTGAAACCTTCGTAACAGAAGATGGCCTGGAAACGGATTTGGATTTAGGTCATTACGAACGATTTATTGATATTAATTTAAACAAATATTCAAACATTACTTCAGGACGAATTTATTCTGAAGTTTTGGAAAAGGAACGGAATGGTGACTATGACGGGGCCACTGTCCAAGTCATTCCGCATATTACCAATGCTTTGAAAGAAAAAATGATGCGTGCCGCCGAAACAACGGACGCCGATATTGTAATTACTGAAGTAGGTGGAACGGTTGGTGATATTGAATCACTTCCATTCGTGGAAGCTTTGCGACAAATGAAGCGAGAAGTGGGTGCTGAAAACGTTTTCTATATTCATACATCTTTGATTCCGTTTTTACGAGCAGCTGGCGAAATGAAAACTAAGCCAACTCAACATTCAGTTGCCGAGTTGCGTTCATTAGGAATTCAGCCTGATATGTTAGTAGTTCGAACTGAGAATCCTATTTCTCAAGAAATGCGTGAAAAATTGGCATTATTCACTGACGTAGCGCCTGAAGCAGTCATTGAATCATTGGACGTTGATGTTTTATATGAGATTGTTAATAATATGCAAGCTCAAGGTATGGATGATGTTGTGTTAAATCATCTTGGGCTACAAGCAGCACCGGCTGACTTAACTAATTGGACGACAATGATTGATAATATTAAAAATCTATCAAATCATATCAAAATCACTTTGGTGGGAAAATATGCTGATTTGCAAGATGCATATATTTCTGTCAATGAAGCATTGCGAGCTGGTGGTTATGCTGTTGATACTGAGGTCGAGATTAACGCCTTAAATTCTGAAAAAATTACGGCTGATAATGTGACTGAGCTTTTGAGTGATTCAGATGGAATTATGGTTCCTGGTGGTTTTGGACCGCGGGGAACGGAAGGTAAAATTTTAGCGATTCAATATGCACGTGAAAATAATGTGCCATTCTTGGGCGTTTGTTTAGGAATGCAACTAGCAACAGTTGAGTTTGCGCGTCATGTACTTGGACATCCCCAAGCTAATTCTATTGAACTTGATGAAAATACTGATACACCGGTGATTGCTTTAATGGACAATCAAAAAGAAGTTACTAAGCGTGGTGGGACCTTGCGTTTGGGATTGTACCCGGCAGCACTTAAGGAAGGTACTCAGACGCGAGCGATTTATGGAACGGATGAAGTGCAACAACGGCATCGGCATCGATTTGAATTTAATACGCAATATCGGACTGAATTCGAAGCCGCAGGAATGGTTTTTGCCGGAGTTTCACCTGATGATCGTTTGATGGAAATTATTGAATTGCCAAGTAATGATTTCTTCATCGCAGCACAATACCATCCAGAATTTATCTCACGACCTAATCGACCAGAACCACTTTATGCAGCCTTTGTAAAAGCTGCGTTAGCTCACCATTAATTCGATCAATTTTTAAAGCAAGAAGCGTTGTGATTTAAAACATCGCCTCTTGCTTTTTTATGAATTTTTTCAAGTTAATAAGGTATGGGTCATTAGTAGTAATCTATCAGTAAATCAAAAGATTATTTAATATAAATTGAATTATATATAATACTGTTGATATGAATGAATAATAAATGAAAAAAGGTTTTAATGTTACTTTTTAAGTTACAGGTTGTTACTATTGTAATTATATTGTAAAATAAGAGTCAGTAATGAAAAATAATAAATTTAAAATCATGGACCTTAAAACTAAGGTAATGTTTAAAACTTACTTGGTCTGATAATTAGCCAGTCATGAATTTAATCAAACCATCAACATGGTTAAGGATTATCGCGTGTACTTTAACTAGTTCAATAAAAATTAAAATAAATCCATTTAACTGATGTAGCAGTCACTTAAATGTCTTGAGGTTTTGGAATGAAGAAATTAATTATTCACGGCGGACGCCGATTAAGTGGAGAAGTAACCATTGGTGGAGCAAAGAATTCAACGGTTGCTTTGATTCCGGCATCAATTTTGGCAGACTCAGTTGTTAATTTTGATAGTGTACCGGATATTTTGGATGTTTATAACCTTCAAATTATTATGCGCTCAATGAATGTTCAATCAAGTTTTGCTAATGGAGAACTAATGATTGACCCAACGGCAATTGAAGAAGCAGAACTCCCTTCAACAGCAATTAAGAGTCTTCGGGCTTCTTATTACTTCATGGGTTCTTTATTAGGACGTTTTGGACGTGCCGTTGTGACGTTCCCAGGTGGTGATAATATTGGTCCACGTCCAATTGACCAACACGTTAAGGGATTTGAAGCATTAGGGGCTGAAGTTGAATACGACGATGATACAGTACGTATTACTGCACCCAATGGATTGCATGGGACACGTATTTATATGGATATGGTTTCCGTGGGAGCGACGGTCAACACGATTTTGGCAGCTGTTAAGGCAGAGGGAACGACCATCCTAGAGAACGCTGCTAAAGAACCTGAAATTATTGATTTAGCGACTTTCTTAAATAATATGGGAGCTAAAATTCGTGGAGCTGGAACGGATACAATCCGTATTGTTGGTGTTGAAAAGTTGATCTCAAACAACGTTCACACAGTGATCCCTGATCGGATCGAAGCGGGAACCTATTTGTCCATGGCAGCGGCGCAGGGCGATGGAGTCTTAGTAAAGAATATTATTCCAGAACACTTGGAGGCTTTCATTGCTAAAATGATTGAAGCTGGTGTGAAATTGGATGTCCATGAAGATAGTATTTATGTTCCGAAGACAGACCATTTTAATGCGATTAAAATTAAAACGACACCTTTCCCGGGATTTGCGACTGATCTGCAACAACCCATTACACCTTTATTGACCCTAGCGGATAAAGAAAGTGTAATCACTGAAGAAATTTATCCAGAACGGACACGGCATATTCCAGAGTTGAATAAATTAGGGATGGATATTGATAATCTTTCTCATGGGTTAATTGCAATTCGACCTAGCACTCAGTTGATGGGAAATAGTGTTTCGGCGGCCGAGATTAGAGCAGGGGCATCACTAGTCATCGGTGGTTTGATGGCGGATGGTCAAACGGTAATTAAAAATTCTGAGCACATTCTGCGCGGATATGACCGTTTGATTCAAAAAATAACGCAATTAAATGGTGATATTCGGATTGAAGAGTCAGATGAACCAATGCATTAATCATAAATTTTAAAAAAAGAGGTCGTTTCTTTGGAAACGATCTCTTTTATACTATGTAACAATGATGCATCGAAATGAGCATGCTTATTTACTTGCGATTTAGCCAGTCATGATTAAAACACCTTGTAATTTGTGATTATAAAGGGTAAACTAAATAGGTTGTAAAAAATGCCTTGCCAAAGGTCAATTCGTTATTAAGTCACCGGATTGTGACCAGGTTGACTCTTTGTTCAAAGCATTTTCATTTAGTACGCGATACGAGATTTATCGCAATTGGAGGAAGATTTTGAAGTTTTCAGAATTAGGTCTCACAAAAGACCTACTTACAGCCATTGAAAAACATGGCTATGTCGAGGCAACACCAATTCAAGCCGAAACAATTCCCTTAACGCTAGCCGGTAAGGATGTCATCGGTCAAGCTCAAACCGGAACTGGTAAAACAGCTGCGTTTGGGTTGCCTATTTTAGAGATGATTGATAGTAGTCGTCAAGTTCAAGCTTTGGTAGTTTCACCAACGCGTGAATTAGCGATTCAAACGCAAGAAGAATTATTTAAATTAGGACGCGACAAGCGTGTCCGCGTGCAAGCTGTCTTTGGTGGAGCTGATATTCGCCGCCAAATTGATGGTTTGAAGCGGGGAGTCGACATCGTTGTTGGAACTCCTGGTCGCTTAATTGACCATATCCGTCGTGGAACCATTGACCTTTCACATGTCCGGACTTTAGTTTTGGATGAAGCTGATGAAATGTTAAATATGGGATTCTTGGAAGATATTGAATCAATTTTGAAGGCTGTGCCAAGTGAACGACAAACTTTGTTGTTCTCAGCAACGATGCCACCGGCAATCAAGCGGATTGGTGTTCAGTTCATGACGGAACCTGAACACATTCAAGTAGCTGCTAAAGAATTGACAACGGACTTAGTTGATCAATACTATGTTCGAGTACGCGAGCCGGAAAAGTTTGATACTTTGACTAATATTTTGGCTGTGCAACAACCAAAATTAGCAATTTTGTTTGGTCGGACAAAGCGCCGAGTTGATGAATTAACTCGTGGCCTAGAATTACGCGGCTTTAAAGCTTCAGGAATTCACGGTGACCTAACGCAACAAAAGCGTACCCAAGTTTTGAAGTCTTTCAAAGCTGGTGAGATTCAAATCTTAGTGGCAACCGACGTTGCTGCACGTGGATTAGATGTTTCTGGTGTAACGCACGTTTATAACTTTGATATTCCACAAGAATCAGAATCATACGTTCACCGAATTGGTCGGACAGGACGTGCTGGGTCTCACGGAACTTCAGTTACGTTTGTTACTAATTCTGAATTAGATTACTTAAAGGACATTGAGAAGCTTACTAAGAAGCGGATGTTGGCCTTGAAGCCTTACTCACATGAAGAAGCTGTGGCTGCTCGAATGAAGACTGCAGTCCAAGATGTGGATGCTGTGGTCAAAACGGTTGATGCAAACTTAGTTTCAGAAGAAGTTGATGAGCTATTAGAAAAGTATGATATTCGTACTTTGGCTGCAGCTGCATTGGCTGCTTCAGCTAATATCGCTGAAATTGATGCTGAATTTGATTTGACCCGTGAACGTCCATTGCCAAACAAACGCTTTGGTCGTGGTGGATCACGTGGTGGTGGATCACGCGGTAACTACCGTGGTGGCAATCGTCGTTCTGGTAGTGGTGGTGGATCACGCGGTGGTCGTCGTGAAGAAAATGGTAACCGTGGTGGTGGTCATGATTCAGAACGTCGTAAGTCATATGACCGTGGTTCACGGACTGGATCAGGAGACCGTTCACAACGTGGTTCACGCCCAGTTGGACGTCGTAAGTTTGTAATTCGCGAGAATGATAAATAAACTTTTAATTAACTAATAACAGAGGCTCAACTATTTCAATGTGTTACATTGATGGTAGGGCTTTTTTTGTGGAATAATTGAGAATTTAAATAAGGGCTGATTAGCAAATTCTAGCCGAATCTTCCGTTGAAAATATGATAAAATTGAGTAATTAAATCCGATTAATAGCGTTGATCAATTTCAATTGATTCGATGACGCTAAGATGATCAATAAGGGGAAATTTCATGATATTTGGTAATGGGATTGATATTCAAGAAATATCGGCAGTAGAAGAATTAGCATTGAGACAGCCAAACTTTATTCAAAAAATTTTAACACCCACTGAAATAGATTTGTATGCGGATAAGTCGGGAAAGCACCAGGCAGAATTTTTAGCAGGACGCTATGCTGCTAAAGAGGCATACAGCAAAGCTCTTGGGACGGGATTAGGCGCTGAGGTGAACTGGCAACAGTTAGAAGTTTTAAATGATGAACATGGTAAGCCATATTTTAAAATGCACCCCCGGCACAATGATTTAATTGTGCACCTTTCGATTTCGCATTCCGGTAATCTAGTTAAAACGGAAGTATTACTTGAAAATTTCCCAAATACAGAAATCCCGATCAGTACCCATCGTTCGGCATGGATTGAAGTTTCCCAGGCGGCGGTGGCCCATAATATTAAGATGGTCAAAGAAATTAGTGGCGCCAAACGCTTTATGGCCATTTTAAAGGCGAATGCTTATGGACATGGAATGCCACAAATGGTTGAAGCTGCGCGGAATGGAGGAGCTGATGCTTTTGGAGTAGCGACTTTAGATGAAGCAATTTGGTTACGTCATTTTGGAGTTCAAGAACCAGTTCTTGTTTTAGGAATTATCGAACCCGAACAAGTTCAGTTAGCTCGACAACATCAAATTATTGTTCCAGTGGCTAATTTAGCATGGCTAAACGCTGCACAGAAGTGGTTACCAGACGAAGTAGGTGGTAGCCCATTACTGATAGCATTAGCAGTAGATACAGGTATGACTCGAATCGGAATTAGAACGGCAGTCGAATTAGATCAGACTTTGAAAACCATTAATGCCGATCAACGATTGAAGTTGCATAGTATCGGAATGCATTTTGCAACTGCTGATACTAAGAATGAGGCATATTTTGAAAAGCAATTAGCACGTTGGCATGTTCTAACCGATGATCTCGATTTGCCAGAAGGGATTTGGCGCCATTTAGCAAACTCCGGGACAGCTTTGTGGCACTCCAATCCTTCGACTGATGTTATACGGATTGGTGCAGCAATGTATGGTTTCGATTCTTCACAAGGCAACTTAGCCCATCGTGATTTAAAACCCGTTTTGAGCTTAAAAGCTAAATTAGTACAAGTTAAACAAGTGGAAGCCGGTATTTCGGTTTCATATGGAGCGACATATACAACTAAAGATAAAACATGGATAGGGACAGTTCCATTAGGGTATGCCGATGGGTATTTACGTAAGCTTCAAGGGGCTACGCTCTCTTACCAGATGGGCGTCATGTGGAAGTGATCGGACGGATTGCGATGGATCAGTTAATGGTGGCATTACCCCAAGAAATGCCGGTTGGGACGGTGATTACATTAATTGGATCAGCAGGCGATCAGCATGTGACGTTAGAAGACTTAGCTGATCGTTTGGGCACCATTCCGTATGAAGTTGCGACGAGTTTATCTGTGCGCTTGCCCCGGTATTTAGTTGATTAATTAATAAATGAGGGATAAAATGCAGGAGAATAAGCAGAAAATCAAAGAAATTCGTTGGGGTGAAATTTGGTACGCTAATTTGGAAAATGGCCGCATTGGTTCTGAGCAAGGTGGCATTCGACCGGTTTTAATTGTGCAAAATAATGTGGGGAATTTATATGCCCCAACTACGATTGTTATCCCGATTTCGACTAAGAAAATTAAAAAAAGTCTTCCAACACATGTGAAATTAGCGGCCGAATTAACAGGAACGGGCATTAATCGAAATTCGACCTTGTTGATAGAACAAATTCGGGTCGTTGATAAAAAAAGATTGCAGGATCGTTTAGGCAGGTTAGCCGAGCCTCAAATGGCTGCGGTACGTACTGCGTTAGCAGTTAGTTTAGGCTTTGATTAAACATATATTATTATTAAAAATTTATAACGGACGAGAGCGTCTAGAAGGTAGGAAAATATGACTGAGCAAAAAGTATTATTAACTGGAGACCGGCCAACTGGTAAATTACACATAGGACACTATGTGGGTTCGCTTAAAAATCGGGTGGCAATGCAAAATTCAGGCGAATATAATCCGTATATTATGATTGCTGACAAGCAGGCCTTTACAGATAATGCTCGTGATCCACAGAAAATTCATAATTCTTTATTGGAAGTGGCATTAGATTATTTAGCTGTGGGGATTGATCCACAAAAAACCACGATCTTTGTCCAATCTGCGATTCCAGAACTGTCTGAATTAACGGAATATTTTTTAAACTTAGTTTCTATTGCACGCCTACAACGGAATCCAACTGTTAAAACGGAAATTCAACAAAAAGGGTTTGGTGAATCAATTCCGGCAGGTTTCTTTATTTATCCTGTATCACAAGCTGCCGACATTGCGCTCTTTAAGGGTGAAGTGGTACCAGTAGGTGATGATCAGGAACCAATGTTGGAGCAAACCCGTGAATTAATTCGAACTTTTAATCGAACCTACGATGTTGATATTCTAAAAGAACCGCAAGGAATTTTTCCGCCAAAGGGGCAGGGAAGGATTCCGGGACTAGATGGTGTGAAGATGTCTAAGTCTTTAGGGAATGCTATTTACTTGAGCGATTCTCAAGATGAATTATGGAATAAAATTAAGTCAATGTATACTGATCCAACCCATGTTAAAGTGGATGATCCAGGTCATGTTGAAGGGAATATGGTCTTTACTTATCTTGATATTTTTGATCCTGATACTAGTAAGGTAGCAGAGTTGAAGGCACAATATCAACAGGGCGGATTAGGCGATATGAAATTAAAAAAATATCTATTTGAAGTTTTAGATGCTGAACTAACACCAATTCGGGAACGCCGGGCTGAATTTGCGGCAGATCGCGAAGCGGTCCTAGCTATGCTGGCAGAAGGATCAAAACGAGCGCGCCAGACAGCACAGACCACAATGCATGAAATTCGTGAAGCAATGGGGATTGAATACTGGAATTAAATTTAATTTGAGGTAATAACATGGGTTATTTAGCAATTGTAGATTTAGGTTCAAACTCAACCCGTTTTGTAATTGAAAAATTACAGGCGGATGGGACTTTTCAAGAGATTGAGCGCATTAAAAGAGACACTCGTTTGGCTGAAGGCATGGAACAAAACGGCGGACGATTAACAGAAGTTGCGATGCAGAGAGTTTTCGATGCGGTCGCCGAATTTCAAGCAATTGTGCAGACTTATCAAGATTTAGAAATCATCGGGATAGCTACTGCCGCCGTTCGCGAGGCCAAAAATCAGGCACAATTTGTCAAACGGTTACAAGAAAATTACCAATTTGAAATTCGGGTCCTGACCGGTGATCAAGAGGCGTACTATGATTATTTAGGAGCGATGTCTGCCTTGAATCATATTAACAATGCTTGGCTTCTGGATACTGGCGGGGCTAGTATTGAATTAGTTGGGATTGAGGATCGAATGGCCGTTAATTTCATTAGTTTACCCTTTGGGGCAGTTAATTTAGCGGAACGGTTTAATCTTAATGGTCCCGAATCCATTGATGGCGTGGCTCTCACTGAGGCTGAGCAATATATAGATCAGGAATATGATGTTTTACCTTGGCTAGAATGTGATCAACAACCCATTATTTTACTAGGGGGGGCTAATCGGACCTTAGCACGTTTAGATCGGATGAGACAAGGTTATGAAGATTATGGAAGTTTTCACGGCTATCAGATGGCAGTTGATCAAGTGCAAACGATCTTTGATGATTTACGTAAAATGAATCATCAGGAACGCGCCGCCATATTGGGGGCGGAAGCGAATCGAGCTGACATTATTATCAGTGGTTTGTTACCACTAATGCAGCTTGTCGAAGTCACAGGGACGACGAAAGTGATTTTTTCATCATCAGGGGTTCGTGAAGGAATTTTGCAAGAGTATCGACTGGAGCATGACACAATAATTAGCAACCTATAATTGAACACAAAAAGGTAACTTGGAAAAGTTGCCTTTTTGATTAAAAATAAATTAAAAAATCGAAGCAAAAATGAGATCAAACTATTGAAAGCGATTACAAAGGATGCTATAATATAGATATTCCAAAGAAAGGTGGTAAAGAATTTGGAAGAATCTAAAACTTCAACTGAATCGACTTTAACTAAACCATTCTTACACAGGAGCATATCACAGTAATGAATTAGGATATAGCGTATCATTTAAAGATAAACATCAGGCCATGAGTAGGTCAACCTAATGTCATTAGCAATCAGATTTATTACCAAACATCATAGTCATACAGCTTTACGCCTAGAATGATGTAAGTATATGTTTTCGATAATAAACTGCTCCGGATATGACTTAATTATTTTTGATTAAGATGTGTCAGTGTGGGACTTGTTGAAGTAGATTTGGTTTAGGTAATATCAACGACAGGTGTTTAGGACTGCAGCCTAGACCTTTGGTATTATCAAATGACAATTGAATATAGGGTGGTAAATAGTCCTTCCTTGAAAATATCAATCACGTATTTTCTAAAGTGGCACGCGGGTCAATGTACCGGCGTGTTTTTAATTGCAAAAAAAAGCTGAATACTTCTAGTATTCAGCTTTTTTTGTTATTTGACTAGCATTGTATACCCGGGATTAATCGACTTCCGGGAGATTTGTATTAATGCGGGCCATATAGTTAGGCACAAAATCAGCAATGAAGCTTGGGCGGACAACCCAATTATGTTCGGCTAATTCTTGAGCAATGGCACTATGCGCGTACACTGCTGCTTCAGTGGCACGGCGTGGTTCGGCGAATTGCCCTACAAAACCAGCAATCAGACCTGCAAGAGTGTCGCCCATGCCACCAGTAGCTTGATATGGGCCACCCAGTAATAACTCCATTTGACGATTTTCGCTTAATATTACTGTGTGGTGCTTTTTAAGAACTAATACATCGATATTTAATGTTTTTCGTTGTAAATCATTTAATTCCATCGAGTCTTGGTATGGAATCATGACACTTGATAACTGAGCCCATTCACCTTGATGAGGTGTTGCGATAGTAAAGACGTTTGTTGGAATCATAACATGTTTATCTGCAATGATCCCAAGCGCGCTGGCATCTAGTATCAAAGTTTGATTTTCCCGCATCGCGCGCATAGTTGATCGGAGTAACTCAATTGCATCTTCAGAGTTGCCCAGTCCTGGTCCGATTAAGACAACGGAACTTTTGCGAACCTGTTCTAAAACAGTGCCATGATTATCCCAGTCGAGTGCCATAGCTTCGGGATTGCGAATATGCAAAGGGGTGATGTTGGTATTGTGTGTTGCCACAGTGACTAAGCCTGCACCCGAACTGACGGCTGCGGAAGCAGCCATCAAAATGGCACCACCAAATTGTTCATTTCCACCAATTAAAAGAATATTTCCAAAATTGGTTTTATTAGTTGTGACCGGTCGTTTTTGGATGACCTCATGTAAAATATCAGCTTTAAGTTCAGTGACCATTGCCAAAAACCTCTCAAATCGTAAGGATGATAAACTATTCTTTAATTTTAGCACATAATATTTAAGTCTTAACGAATTAAATTTTGAGATTTTAAAAATGGGCACAATTATGTCCAAATTTGGTGTCTTTTGTGGTATCCGATGTGGTGTTAAAGTAGTTGTTGGTGTGTTACAATTGATCATATTAATAGTGACTGATTATGGGGTTAGCACGGCTTGGATACAAGTTATCAACCCGTAAGTATCAATTGTCACCAACTAAAAAATAATGATAAAAGGGTGAATTAAAAAATGGCAAATCCAGTAAGACAAATGATAGAAAGTGATCGGGGAACGCTCCGCCATTTAAAACACATTGCAACTAAAGTTGATTCATATTCCAGTGCAATGGAGGCGTTAAGTGATGAAGAATTACAAGCTAAGACGCCATATTTTCGTGAATTATTAGCAAATGGTAAAAGTTTGGATGAAATTTTACCAGAAGCATTTGCTGTTGTACGGGAGGGGGCCCGCCGGATTTTAGGTTTGTATCCATTTATCGTGCAAATCATGGGTTCTATTGCGTTGCACCAAGGAAACATTGCTGAAATGAAAACTGGTGAAGGTAAGACCTTAACAGCTACAATGGCTGTTTATTTAAATGCACTCCCACAAAAAGGGGTACATGTTGTGACAGTTAATGAATATCTTTCACAACGTGATGGAACCGAAATGGGAGAACTTTATCAATGGTTAGGTCTAACGGTTGGAATTAATTTAGCTGATCAATCCGCTGATGAAAAACGGGCAGCCTATCAAGCGGATATTACGTATTCAACCAATTCTGAAATCGGGTTTGATTATTTGCGCGATAACATGGTTTCGCGGCGTGAAGATCGGGTCCAACGGCTATTGAATTTTGCGTTGGTTGATGAAACCGATTCGATTTTGATCGATGAGGCACGAACTCCTTTGATCATCTCAGGAGCGCCAGCCCAAGAGTCAACTCAGTTATATGTTCGAGCTGATCGATTTGTTAAATCCTTAATTCGAGATGTTGATTTTGAAGTTGACTTGGAAGCTAAGGCAGTCTTACTTCATGATGAGGGGATTACTAAGGCTGAACGTTATTTCAATTTGCCAAACTTGTATGGTTCAGACAATATCGCATTGACGCACCATATAGATCAAGCGCTTCGTGCCAATTACACGATGGAAAATAATAAAGATTATGTCGTGCGAAATGGCGAAGTCATGTTGGTCGATGCCTTTTCTGGACGTATTCAAGATGGGCGCCGTTTCTCAGACGGACTACATCAGGCACTAGAGGCTAAAGAGCAGGTACAAATTCAAGAGGATAATCGTGCGATGGCGTCGATTACTTATCAAAATTTATTCCGTCGCTATAAAAAGCTTTCTGGAATGACGGGAACAGCCAAGACTGAAGCTGAAGAATTCCGCGAAATTTATAATATGGAAATTGTCAGCATTCCGACTAATCGACCAAATGCCCGAGTAGATGAGCCTGATTTACTTTATCCTAATTTACAAGCGAAATTTAAAGCGGTGATTGAATTAGTACAAAAGCTTCATGCTAAAGGACAACCGATCTTGATTGGTACGGTTGCGGTGGAAACATCTGAATTATTAGCGCAGTTATTAAATCGTCTAAATGTACCGCATAATGTTTTGAATGCTAAAAATCACGCTAAAGAAGCCGAAATTATTGCAAATGCTGGACAACGTGGTGCTGTGACAATTGCTACAAATATGGCTGGACGTGGAACAGATATCAAGTTGGGTCCTGGTGTGGCTGATCTAGGTGGTTTAGCTGTCATTGGTACTGAGCGACATGAATCGCGGCGTATTGATAATCAGTTACGAGGACGTTCTGGCCGGCAAGGTGATCAAGGTTATTCGCAATTCTTTCTTTCTTTGGAAGATGATTTGATGCTCCGCTTTGGTGGGGAAAAAATTAAAGCGATGATGGATCGAATGAACTTGGAAGACGAAGACGCCGTGATTCGAAACCGTTTGATTACACGTTCAGTTGAGTCAGCACAAAAACGGGTTGAAGGAAATAATTATGATGCTCGAAAGAACGTTTTACAGTATGATGACGTCATGTCACAACAGCGAGAAGTATTCTATCGTGATCGAAATGCCGTGATTGATGCTGATAAATCACTGGAAGCAGTGTTATTACCCATGGTAGAACGAACTATTAATCGAGTAGTAGATGCTAATACGATGGGTACTACTAAAGAATGGGATCTAGATGTCATTGCGCAATTTATGCGAGCGGTTTTGATGCCGGAAGAAATGGTCCATGTTGAGCAATTAGAGAATAAGACCAAAGATGAACTGAAAGAATACTTGAATAATCAAGCTTTGACGGTTTATGCGGATAAAGTTAGTGCCCTGAGAGATGAGGAACAATTATTGCAATTTACGCGAGTTGTCATTTTACGGGTCTTAGATGAACAATGGACTGATCACATGGAAGCGATGAACCAACTGCGCGATTCCATTCAATTACGTGGGTATGGTCAATTAAATCCATTAATTGAGTATCAAAATGAAGGCTTCGCTATGTTTGAGGAAATGATCTCAAGTATTGAATATGAGGTTACCCGACTCTTTATGAAGGCGGAAATCCGGCAAAACTTAACCGTTTAGTGAGCATTGTTTGAAAGAACCATTAAACGAAAGAAGACTGATGAAATTAAATAAGGGGGTTGGAACATTTAGTGTCCCAACCCCCTTATTGATCAAATTAGAAGGGAATTTAGGAATGGAATTAGTTGAAATTCGGCATGAACTGGAAGTCATTAAAATAGAAGTTACCAATCTCGGTGAAAATCTAGATTTAGACGCCTTAAATGATCAAATTGCGGCCAACGAAGATCTGATGGGGCAGCCAGATTTTTGGAATGATAATGTGGCGGCCCAGGCTTTAATTGATGAAAACAACGATGTGAAACAGCGACGAGATAATTATCTCCAGTTGCAAAACGGGATTGAATCAGTGGAAACTTCACTTGAATTATTAAGTGAAGTTGCTGATCCAGAAATGGAAACGGAGCTGGAAGTTGAGTTTCAAGCATTACAAAGTCAACTAGAGCAATACCGTTTAGAACAACTACTCAACGAGCCGTATGATGCTAATAATGCGATCTTAGAAATTCATCCGGGCTCAGGGGGAACTGAGTCTGCTGATTGGGGGGCAAACTTGCAAAGGATGTATACCCGCTGGGCTGAGAAGCATCGTTTCCATGTGGAAATCTTAGACTATCATCCGGGGGATGTGGCAGGAATTGATTCGGTGACATTAAAGATTTCGGGGCATAACGCTTTTGGCTATTTACGGTCTGAACGTGGAGTTCATCGATTTGTACGAATTTCCCCTTTTGATTCTGCTGGACGGCGTCACACTTCTTTTGTGTCGGTCGATATTATGCCAGAATTGGATGAATCGATTGAAATTGATATTAATCCAGCTGATGTTAAAATGGATGTTTATCGGGCGTCGGGGGCTGGTGGTCAACATATTAATAAAACCTCTTCAGCGGTTCGTTTGACCCACTTGCCCACGGGAATTGTTGTTGCATCACAACAGCAGCGTTCCCAATTTCAGAATAAAGATACAGCTTATGGTATGTTGAAAGCCAAACTTTATCAATTGGAGATGGACAAAAAAGAAGCTGAACGCGCTGAAATATCAGGTGATCACTTGGATAATGGCTGGGGATCACAGATTCGGTCGTATGTTTTTCAGCCATATCGGATGGTCAAAGATCATCGGACTAATTATGAAAATGGAAATCCACAGGGTGTGATGGACGGAAATTTGGATGGGTTTATGAATGCATATTTACAGTGGAAACTAGGTTTATTAAACCCAGAATAATAAAAAAAGCTTACCAGTTTGGTAAGCTTTTTTTATTTACATAGCTCGAACAATTAGTAGCCCATCTCATGATAAGTTGCTTCATCAAAGACGACATCAATTTCACCAATATATTCACGTGGTTCAGCTTTGACAAAATTATGCTTGAAAGCATATAATCCATCAGAATTATCTGCCTCGCCGATTCCACCCATATCATAAGCCGCCAAATGTTCATCAAGGGCCCATTGAATCATGGCTGTCTGGACAGCATAAGGGGCATAATAAGTATTTCCATCCACAGATCCGGCGTACATATACCAGATTCTATTACCATAGTTAAAGCCAATCCCAGTTGATAATAATTCACCTTCGCGTTCAGCTAAATAAATTCGCATTACGTCACTGTCACCAAATGAAGCGAGGAGTCGTTCAAAATAGCTTTTTGGGCGGTATGAAATACCATGACGTTTAGCCATTTCAGAATATGAGGTGAAAAAGGCATCTAATTCAGAATCTGTGTTTCCAAATCGGACGGTAACCCCATCGCGAATTGGCCGCTTGAGTTTACTTTTTACTTTTGATGGATAGAGGTCAAAGGTTTCTTTAGCATCAGGCCATTCTGTTAAGTCAATTACCATATTTCGACGTGGTTGAATGGTACCGTGCATGCCTAATGCATCAACATTACGGTTCCGTGTAACAAAGCCATGGACTTGTAAAGTATCATTCAATTCTTGTGAAAAGTCGACTTCAGGGTCAAAGCGAAGAAGATAGACATTATCGTTTTTTAAAGCTTTTTTGGCCTCTTCAACCAGTTCTAGTAGCATTTCAGTATTATTAATATCTACAACTGGTCCTTTGGAAGCATACGCAAACTTTTTACCATTTGAAACCGTGCTCAAAAGCATGGACATAGCAGCTGTGATCGCTCCGGTTGCATCGGTTAAATAGACATAACGTGGTTCCCAATTATTTTTAACATGTGACCAGCGAAGATCTTGGGTAATTCTTCCAAATTCTGAATTTTGAATAAAATTTTGGTATTTTTCAACTGCAACACTATCATTTAAATCTAAAACTGGCATGATAATCTCTTTTCTTTTGTATTTTATAGTAATTAATTTTAGCATAATATCAATATTAAATTGGAAATATGTCTTAATTTGTAAAGAGTTTGGTCAGAGTTGATTAGGTAGATTTAATATAATTTTTGGGGCAGAGGGGACATTGTAACCGTTTTTTCGATCTGGATCTAACGGATGTAAAGTAAGTAATCCTAGGGTTTAGCCGACGGATAGCGTATAATAAGATTATGGAAAAAATAAACTCAAATCAAAATGCCCGTGTTAAAGCATGGGCCAAGTTACAAACGAAAAAAGGACGTCAAGCTAGTCAAACTTATTTGTTAGATGGTTGGCACCTGGTTCAAGAGGCGATTCACGCTGATGGGAAGATTCGGGCGATTATTGCGACCGAAAGTCAGTATGAATTACATCAAGAAGAACTTCCCCTTGGGGTTCCCGTTTTTGTAATTTACGACGATATTGCTAAAAAACTATCAGATTTAGTAACTCCGCAAGGAATTTTTGCTGAAGTTTCCTTACCAAACTTTAATCGCGCACCAAAGTATATTCATGAAGGAGCATGGCTATTCTTGGATGCGATTCAAGATCCAGGAAACGTCGGTACAATGATCCGAACGGCAGATGCAGCTGGATTTACAGGAGTCGTCTTTGGTCAAGGATCTGTTGATCCTTATTCACCTAAGGCCGTTCGAGCTATGCAGGGATCACAATTCCACTTGCAGCTAGCAAATGGTGATTTACACGAATGGATTCCTGAATTTGTTCGGAATGATTTCCAAGTATATGGAACGCAATTAAATCCAGAAGCAGCAAATATCTTCGAAACGATCCCAGCACAAAACTTTGCGCTGGTGATGGGGAATGAAGGTCAGGGTATGGCTGATGATTTGGCAGATATGACAAGTAAAAACTTATATATTCCACTGAGTGGTCATGCTGAATCTTTGAATGTAGGGGTTGCAGCTGGGGTAGCGATGTTTACCCTGAAGCATTAATTTTAAAATGATTTAATAGAAGTTAATTTGAGCTAGTGGATGGTCTAAGATGACAATGTTATATTTTTAACATTGCTAACGAGGAGGCAAAGCGTGCAAAAAGATGCCTGGCAGAGTGATCGCGCTTATCGCGATATTGTCGATGATTTATTACAGCAGCCAGCCGTACAAGAGTTGGCAAATTATACACAACATCATCATTCGGATCGTTTAACGCATTCGATTATGGTCTCATATTGGAGCTATCGTTTAGGACTTCGGTTGGGTTTGAATGCTACGGCGTTGGCCCGGGCTGGGATCTTACATGATTTGTTTTATTATGATTGGCGTGAAACTAAATTTGAACTTGGAACGCATGCTTTTATTCATCCGCGGGTAAGTCTGCGAAATGCTGAAAAAATAACGCCCCTATCAAATATGGAAAAAGATATCATTTTGAAACATATGTGGGGTTCCACATGGGCAATGCCTCATTATTGGGAGAGTCTTTTACTTAATTTGGTGGATGATGAAACTGCAGTGATGGATTTCTTTAATCCGGTTGTGGATCGTTTTAAAGCCTTGAAAACTTTACATTGGATTAAACGTGAATTGTAATAACTTAAAAACGTGAGTGCATTAAGGAGGAGAATCATAATGGCATCAGCTGAAACTAAAACAGCGGCTAGTATTTGTCCAAAGTTTATTGCCACTTTTGAAATATTAGGTCGTAAATGGAACGGCTTAATTGTTGAGGTGCTCCTTATTGATGGACCCAAACGCTTTAAAGACTTGGCTGTGGCGATTGAAACATGTTCCGACCGCGTGTTAGTCGAACGTCTGAAGGAACTTGAAGAAGCCCAGATTATTGAAAGAATCCCTGTATCGGAATCAACGCGCCATGCTTATCAGTTAACTGAACGGGGTGAGGCAATGCGTCCAATGATGTCAGCGATTCATACTTGGGCTGACCAGTACAATTAGTTTTCGACTATAGTATTGAGCAAATTAAATTAATTTTAGATGAAACGAATTCCTTAATTTTGGAGTTTGTTTTTTTGTTAATAATAATTTAAAAGATCATGGATGGTCGAATTGATGATACTCAATGCAAAAACGATTCAGGAATAGAACTACGAAAATTTTAACAGCAACTCTGGCTTTAAATATACGATGAGTTCATATTTTCATGCTAAAATGGGAAGGAACGTAAAAACGAGGAGACAACTATGACAGTCATTAATTTAGATAACACTGAGCTAAAAACAGCATTTGCTAATTTTAAAACGGTTCAGACCCCTGAATTGCAAACACAATTTGAATTGGCCCTTTTGAATGCGCATTTTTTAGTCCCAGTCCAAGCTCCGGAGAATTTGGTTCCTGATGCAGAGGGAAATTTGAATTTAGCAGCTGGTCAACAGCTAGCTTTTGTTTCATTGATCGATCCAAATGAAGAAAATTTTTTACCAATCTTTACAGATAATGAAAATTATCAAAAAAATCCTGATCATTGGGAACAGAATATTATGGTGGTAGAATTTCCATTTACTCAATTTATTGAAATGTTTAAAAAAGATGCTACTTTACAAAATTTAGTCATGAATCCGTTTATTTCGCAAGAGACATTGCAAATTAGTCGCGATAATATTGAATATTTAATGCAAAATTATGAATATCATCAAGGTGAGCCACAACCCATTCAAAATATGATGGAAAATTCAGAGCCAGGTACTGATCAAGCGATTGAAATCCGGGTTCCCGACGAAGTACCAACGAAATTACAAGCTAATTTAATGGGCTTGGCAGATGATGCAAAGGGAATTGTGGATAAAATGTATCTTCTTTGGATGCAGGGAGCTGGCGGAAGACAAGGACGTTTCTTATTACTATTAGATGGACCGGACTTGGGCCAGGTGAAGGACCAAATTCCAAATTTCAAGGACGTCTTCCCCAAGACACTGGGTGAAAAAATCACCGGTGAAGTAGTCTTAACCCAAGAAATCGCTGGTCTAGATTTGAGTGAATTCCAAGCTTTTTATCAATATCAAATGTAAAATCAGAAAAGGTGGCTAAAATGGTGAAGACCAAAGAAGTGGATTTAGTAATCATTGGTGCCGGTCCCGTGGGCCTGTTTGCGACATTTTACGCCCGATTGAGAGAATTAAATGTCGTTCTTATTGAAAGTCTTGATATTACTGGTGGACAACCTCAAAATTTATATCCCCAAAAACAAATTTTGGATGTACCCGGCTGGTTAGGATTAGATGGAACTAATTTAACGAGTCAACTCCAAGCTCAAATGGAACAGCTACAACCAGAAGTATATTTAGGAACAACCGTTACAAATGTTTCAAATCTCACTGAGGCGGTCTTGGTTAAAACGGATCGACAAATTGATTTTAAAGCGGCTGCTGTCCTAGTTGCGACGGGTAAAGGTGCTTTTGAACCTCGAAGATTGACGAGTGATTTAGAACAAAATTTTGAAAATCATGGTTTATATTATTTTGTGCAAGATTTACAGCAATTTAAAAATCAACGGGTCACGGTGCTTGGGGGCGGAGATTCTGCGGTTGATTTGGCCAATCAACTGAGCACGATTGCAAAAGATGTAACCATTGTTCATCGACGGAATAATTTTCGGGCTTTGGAACATGCTTTGGTGACTTTGGCAGAAAATAAAGTGCATAAAATGACACCATATACTATTCAACGCATTGCGCGACAAGCGGATCAAAGTTTCAAATTAGACTTACAAACCACACGCGGCCATGAAGAGAGACAACTAACGACCGATGCCATTATTGTTAGCTATGGGTTTCAGTCTGAGAATAAAATTGTTGAAGGTTGGTCAATTGATCCGGTAATGGCTCGCCAAAAAATGGTGGTTGATCAAAATATGCGGACTTCAGTTGAACGGGTTTTTGCAATTGGGGATGCCGCTGAATTTGAACACAAAGCGGAATTAATTGTAACAGGATTTGGGGACGCCCCTGTAGCCATTAATACAATTATTGATCAATATCTTCAAACCCATCAAGGGGTGTTACATTCTTCAAGCATTAAAATCAAAGACGGGCAGCTGCATATCGAAAAATAATGGATATAAAATCTAATTATTCGCATTCGACACAAAATTTTGCTATAATGTTCACATATTAATTTTTGAAAGAGGGTATTTATTAATGGCTAAATTAGTTTTAATTCGTCATGGTCAATCAGAATGGAATGCATTGAATTTATTTAATGGATGGGTTGACACTAAGTTGTCAGATAAAGGAATTGCACAAGCTAAAGCTGCTGGGGAAATGTTGGCCAAAGAAGGAATCGAATTTGACCAAGCATATACATCAGTCTTGACTCGTGCTATCACGACTTTGCACTATGCTTTGGAAGAAGCAGGGCAAATGTTTATTCCAGAGACTAAGTCTTGGCGTTTAAACGAACGGCATTATGGTGCCCTTCAAGGTTTGAATAAGGCTGATGCTGCAGCTAAATATGGGGATGAACAAGTGCATCAATGGCGTCGTTCATATGACGTATTACCTCCTCTTTTGACGGAGCAAACAAAGACTGTTGAAGTTTTGGGAAAGACTTATCCTGCCTTTGATCGTCGGTATGCAGATGTTCCAGAAGGTCAACTACCATTTGGAGAAAATTTGAAGGTTACTTTGGAACGTGTTTTGCCATTTTGGGAAACTAATATTTCAAAGGACTTGGCTGCCGGGAAAAATGTAGTGATTGCTGCACATGGTAATTCATTGCGTGCCTTGGTTAAGCATATTGAAAATATTTCAGATGATGATATCTTGGGTGTTGAGATTGCGAATGGTCAACCATTAGTTTACGATTTTGACCAAGATTTGAAAGTTCTATCAAAGGATGTTTTGACTAGTGAAAACTAATTAAAACAGATAAAAGAATTAGGCATTGGATACGTGAGTATTTCAATGCTTTTTTTGTATAATAATTTGGCATTTGAATCCAATTAACGCAAGTACCTTGAAATTATACAAATTTATCAAAGCGTGATAAACTGGGAATTAGCGCAAGGTAAGCGCTTACATTGAACGTGTTTATTTTATGGAAACGGGATGGAGGTTTGAAATGCAACCACAATTAGCATGGTTAGATGATCCAAAAATTTTTCGTGTCAATCAACTCCCAGCACATAGTGATCATCAAGTTTATCGCAACCTAATTGAAACTCATCAACAACAAAGTTCACTGATGCAAAGTTTAAACGGAACTTGGGATTTTTATTATCAGGATCAACTGGAGCAACTCCCAGCTCAACTAACGGTCCCAGACTTTGAAAAAGTTACTGTTGTGGAATCTATTGAGGTTCCCAAGCATATTGAGTTAGCTAATTACGCACCGATTCAGTATGTTAATACACAATACCCCTGGGATGCTCGAACCTATCGCCGCCCGCCTTTTACGCAACAGGATGAACAATTACCGGGAGTATTTAGCCGAGCAACAGATAATGCCGTCGGTACATATCGTCGTTTTTTCACCTTGCACCGGATTGGCAGCAACAGAGAGTTCATATTAATTTTGCGGGTGTAGAACGGGTCTTTTATCTCTGGTTAAATGGTCACTTTGTTGGATATGCAGAAGATAGCTTTACGCCCTCTGAATTTGATTTAACCCCATATTTGGATCAAACGGGTGAAAATGAGATCATTGTTCAGGTGTTTAAACACAGTACTGCAAGTTTTATTGAAGATCAGGATTTTTTTCGTTTTTTTGGTATTTTTAGAGATGTCACGCTATTGTTACAGCCGGAAGTACATGTTATCGATATGACTTTAGCTCCAAGGGTGAATACAGATTACCAAAGTGGCACATTAACTGGGCAATTTAAAATGGCGGGCACTTTTGAAAATCATCAGTTAGAGATTAAAATTATTAATCCCCAAGGAGAAATTGTTTTTCAAGGTCAGCCCAATCTAAATCAGGAAATTACATTACCTGAAATCAAGTTTTACGATATGCAGTTATGGAATCATAAAACACCTCAACTATATCAAATGCAATTAATTATCAGAGACAGTCAGCGGCAGCTCATTGAGGTTGCTACAACGTCCTTTGGTTTTCGAAAAATTGAAATTGATCAACAAGTTCTTAAATTAAATGGTCAACGTTTAAAATTGTTAGGTGTTAATCGACATGAGTGGAATGCGGAAAACGGGCGAGTAATAACAATTGCTGATATGTTAACGGATATGAAAATATTTAAAGAGCATCATATTAATGCTGTTCGAACTTCGCATTATCCGAATCAACTTAGTTGGTATCGGCTCTGTGATGAATATGGAATATATATGATGGCGGAAACTAATTTAGAATCGCATGGATCGTGGCAAAAAATGGGGAAATTGGAACCCTCATATAACGTACCTGGTAGTTTACCAGCTTGGCAAGCGGCTGTGCTAGATCGTGCTAAAACAAATTATGAAATTTTCAAAAATCATCCGTCGATTCTTTTCTGGTCGCTTGGAAATGAATCATTTGTAGGCACCAATCTAGCGGCTATGCAAGCTTATTATCATGAAGTGGATCCAACCCGGTTAGTGCACTATGAAGGAGTGGTTTGGGACCGGCAATTTGAAGATCAAATTTCCGATTTTGAGAGTCGAATGTATGCGAGTCCCAAGGAAGTTCGGACCTATTTACAACAAAATCCTAAAAAAGCTTTTATGTTATGTGAATATATGCATGATATGGGAAATTCTTTGGGCGGTCTTGCAGAATATATGCAACTCTTTGATGAGTTTGATAATTATGCGGGTGGATTTATTTGGGATTATATTGATCAAGCCCTATGGGTAGAAGATGAAATTTCTGGACAGAGAGTCTTACGTTATGGGGGTGATTTTGATGACCGGCCGTCAGACTATGGTTTTAGTGCAGATGGACTTTTATTTGCGAATCGGCGAGTTAAACCAGCTATGCAGGAGGTAGCATATCAATATGGCAAATATACAGAGTAAATTAAAACTTGTTTTTGGCGATGTCGGTTTAGGGGTATCTACTTTGGATCATGAATATTTATTTAGTTATGATAAACAAGGGCTAGAGTCGATTCGAATCGCACAACGAGAGTGGCTATCAGAACCGGTTAAACCTATTTTTTGGCGGGCAACGACAGATAATGATCGCGGAGCAGGATTTGCTCAAAAATCAGCTGCCTGGTTAGGCGCTGACTTATTTCAGCAGGGAAGGGTTCAAGCCATTTGGGTTGATCAACAAGCGATTACATTGCCAATGGCACCCTCAAATAATCAATATTTTGGTAATGAGGTGGCGCACGAAGTGGCAATTTTATATGAATACCAATTGGCAGTTCAGCCCCAAACAACAGTAGAAATTCTATATCACGTTAATACTGCTGGTCAACTGACCGTCAAAGTGCATTATTTTGGTCAGCCGGGCTTACCTGATTTACCAGTTTTTGGCGTACGATTTTTGATTCCAACCTTAGCTAATCGTTTTACATATACTGGTTTGTCAGGTGAAACTTATCCTGATCGCAAACAAGGGGTCAATTTGGAACCTATCATATCCAAGGGTTGCCGGTAACACCGTATTTGATTCCACAAGATAATGGGGTCCACATGGAAACGCAGGATCTGACTATAGAACGTACCACCACAAAAAACAATGTCGTACGCTTGACTGAACCATTCCAACTAAAGATCCGACAAACGAATCAAACCTTTGCTTTTAGTTGTTTACCATATACAGCCGCAGAATTAGAAAATGCAACCCATCAAGAAGAACTACCTTTGCCACGTAAAACGGTGCTCAGTATTTTAGGCGCGGTACGCGGTGTCGGTGGAATTGATAGTTGGGGGGCAGATGTTCTATCAGAGTACCGAATTTCTGGTGAAGAAGATCATGAATTTGAATTTGTGCTCGAATAGTAACCTTGAATCTACTGATAATAAAAAAGAGCTTCAATTGGTCTACCATCTAAAAAATGGGCGCCAAGAAACTCTTTTTTATTAACTAATTACTACCAAGGTACGGTAACATCATCACTCACCGTCCAACCATTTTCAGGATCAACAGTTCCAGTTCGAATCTCAACATTCTGTCCGTCAGCACGATCAGTGACCAAAGCCTTGGAATATGAACCATCTTCATTCGTTGGTCCGACGAATACAAAGCCATTACCGGTATCACTCTGATAGGTCCAGGCTACGCCAGTTGTATCATTTTGAGTCAAGGCACTTTGGGCACTTGTGGCATCTACTGCGGTAGTTTCCGAAGTTGAATCAGCTGTAGTAGAACTAGCGCTTGATGTATCAGCCGACTCTTTCTTGGTTGAACTTGCCACTTTAGTTGTTTTTTTGGTAGATGTTTGGGTTTGAGCAACTGCATTTTGCTCATTCTTTTGGATGAGTCTTTTGCCATTATCTTGATGCCATTGCAAATACGCATAACCACCTAGCAAAAGAAGGAGAAGTAGTAATAAATAAAGCAACCACTTAAGCCAGGGTAACCCTTTTTTTTGGCGGGCTTGAGTTTTATTACGAGACTCCGTAATGGGCTGGGGCTTTTGAGCTTGTTCTAGATCCAGAGCAATCATCTCTACTTGCAAAAAGCGATCTTTTAATTTTTCATATTCACTGGGTGCTAGGACGCCTACATCCAACAGCTCCTTGTAGCGTTTTAATTGTTGGAATTGTTCATCAGTCATGTAAAATCACCTGTTACCTTAAATCGAAATTAGATTTTCAAATCTTGCTTTTCATTATAGCGTACTCCATGCTTTTCGTTAGTTTTTTTCATAAAAATATATAATTATTTAAACTTTAAGTGGTTAAGTAAGTACGTTACTTCCTATATATTTACAAACTGTCTGATCAGTAAGGCTCGGCTCCTATGATGGAATTACGGACAAATTGTTCGATATAATACATCATAAAGGAGCTTTTTATTATGGTTATCAAATATTCAAATGACTTTAAAGAATCGATCGTAAGCTTGCATAAAGTTGGTCGTTCAGCTAATTCATTAGCAAAAGAATACAACGTTAGTGTTTCAACGGTTTCTAAATGGGTTAATCAAGCCGATCCTAACAATACGAAAGTATTGTCAGCAAATGAAAGGGCATTGATTAAAGAAAATAAACAACTAAAAGAAGAACTTGATATTTTAAAACGAGCAGCGGTGCTTATGGCGAAAAATTGATCATCAAAGGACGTATTCCTACCTTAAAAATTATTAATGACAATCTACAGGTTGGGCACCGCATTACTAAAATTTTGAACGTCCTCAGAATTCCACGATCGACTTATTATGGCTATATACATTGGAAGCCTGGTAAAACCCTTCTTCGTCGCAATTTCATTAAGCAAAAGGTATTAGATGCATGGTTAAAATATCCTATGTATGGATACCCGCGATTAACAATTTTATTAAATCGTCAGTTAAAAATTAAAATTAGCCAGCGTATGGTTTATAAACAGATGTACGCTTTAAAAATTAGGTCTAGGATGACTAAACGAATTAATAAGCCTAAAACACATACTGAATATGATCAACGACCAAATCTAATTAAAGGATTACCTGATCAATCCAATATTCTTTTAACAGATATTACGTATATTCCCGTTAAAAATACTTGGGTTTATCTAGCTAGTGTGTACAATCCCGTAACCCGGCGGGTTATTTCTTATAAAGTTGGAAGTCATATGACTAAGGAATTAGCAACCGACGTCATTAATCAAGTCGCAGTAAAGTCTGTTAAACCAAGCATTATTCATAGCGATATGGGGAGTCAGTATACAAGCGATTTATTTGAAAGTACTTTAACTCGTTTTGGGATTAAGCATTCTTATTCTCGTAAAGGACAACCTGGTGATAACGCAAGAATTGAGAGCTTTCACTCAATTTTGAAGCGTGAATACATTAATTTTCAAGAATTTAAGACAATTAATGAAGCAATAGCTGGCATTGATAGCTATATTCGCTGGTATAACAGTGATCGAATTTCCCTTGTAGCGTAGCTACAAATAAATCATATTAATATCCCGTTTAAAACGATAAGTATAGACGGGTTGTTTAGAATGGCATGGAAACATTAAAGGATGCACTTTTTTAGATAAATCACATACTTTACCAGTACGTTAAATAATTAAAACGTTTTTCAAAATTTATTCGTATTTTTATGTCCGAATTATTGACATAGGAGCCCTCTTTCAAAGTTTAAACTAATTGAAAGATAAATCAGCAATCATCAATTTGTGATATGAAGTTCGTTCATTTGGCGGTATAATGATATCTATTGTTATTTTTATCAATTCATTTAGCTAATAAATATTATTCACACCGTTTTTTGCACCGAAACGCTACCATTATCGAAATATAATTTTTACGAATATTTCGATAATAAAAACGTTTTAATTTGGTTGTTTTCGACCGCTGAAGGGTTGATGTATAACGTTTTGCCAATTAGAAGAGTTCAAAAAGTGTAATAGAATTCTCACTTGATCTTTGGAATAAAATGGACTAAGCTGTTGATTATGATGAAAACAAACATCAATTTTAAGTGTGAGAAAGGACAGAGTAACAAATCATGAAGATGATTAAAAATGAATTCAAATTTATCTTCGCAAACCGATTAATTAGAATATCACTGATTGCAATTATGTTTATTCCATTTTTATACAGTGTGTTCTTCTTACGTTCAGTTTGGAATCCGTATGGAAGTACGGGAAACTTACCCATTGCGGTGGTGAATGAAGATGAGCCAGTGACCTACCAAGGTCAAAATATGCATGCCGGGGCCGATATGGTCAAACAATTGAAGAATAATCATCAATTGGGATGGCGCTTTGTTTCTAAGGAGCAAGCGGATCAAGGTGTGAAGGAGCAAAAGTATTATACAGTTGTGACCCTTCCCAAGGACTTCTCTGCTAACGCTGCTACTGTATTAGATGCTCATCCTAAAAAGATGGAAATCAAATACAAGACGAATGATTCTTTGAATTATATTGCCACAGTGGTCAGTGATACTGGGGCTGCACAATTAAATAGTCAAGTTAAAGAAGCTGTCACCACAGCATACACGAAGGTGATGTTCGATCAGGTGATGGAAGCTGGAAAAGGCTTTAAAGATGCAGCTACGGGAGCCCAAAAGTTAAATGATGGTTCAATCGCGCTATCTGATGGGTTAAATGTTTATACTGGGGGAGTAGCTCAAGTTAATGATGGAATTATGACTATGAAGCTAGGGGTTTCTCCTTTGGCTAGTGGTGTTAATCAATTAACGGGTGGTTCAAGTACCTTGAATAATGGGTTGCAAACCTTAAACAGCAAAACTGGCGCATTAGCTGGTGGAGCGAGCCAATTGGCTGGCGGAGCGAGTCAATTGAATGCGGGATTGCAAACCTTAAATGGTAAAACTGGTGAATTAGCTGGTGGAGCGAGCCAATTGGCTGGCGGAGCGGGTCAATTAAATTCAGGATTAAGTGAATACACCAAGGGTGTTTCGAATCTTAATGGGGGACTAAACCAATTAAATGCTAATAATAGTGATTTGAACTCAGGTGCAAAAGAATTAAGTGATGGTTCAAATAAATTACAAGCCGGAAGTCAACAACTGGATGATGGTCTGAAGCAAATTCAGGGCGAACTGAATGCAGTTCCTTTTGATCACTCATTAGGTGAAGTTCAATTTATGCAAGATAAGTTAAATGAGTTAACACCATTGTTAGCTAATTTGGACAAAACTTTGAGCGGATTGGTAGCAATCTCAGTGATGGCCACACCATCTTCGACGTATATTAGTGATGTAGAGCAAGCCATGGCTGATGCTGGTAATCCATTGACAGCTGAACAAAAAACGGCGTTTGAATCAGCATCAAAAAAATCATATCAAGCGTATGGGACAGCCGTCGGGAACAACATTAAAACTGGTGTTGAAACTCAAATGAATTCCAAAATTAGTTCTGCTGACTTAACCAGAATGCAAACTAATCTTGATCAAACTAAGGAGTTGTTGACAAAAGTTCAAACTTTGAGTCAAAAATTTAATGCTCCAAAGGGATTAGTTGCTGGTATGGACGAACTTAATAATGGCTTGAAAACGGCTGTTAATGGATCAGCTACCTTACAAGCCGGTTTGGCAAAGTATACTGGTGGTGTTTCTGAGGCAACTAAGGGATCTGCTAAATTAACAGCTAACAATGGTCAATTAACTTCAGGGTCACAACAGTTGGCAGACGGTACGAAGAAATTAAATGCACAAGTACCACAATTGATGTCTGGTGTTAGCCAACTAGCTAATGGTTCACAACAATTAGCTACTGGAACGAGTCAATTAAATGCACAAGTACCACAATTGACGTCTGGTGTTAGTCAATTAGCTGCTGGATCCAATATCTTATATGGTGGATTGAGTCAATTACAAGCTCAAATTCCAACCCTAACTTCTGGGGTTGATCAATTAGCCCTTGGAACGAGTCAATTAGCAGATAATTCTGACGCTTTGCTAGATGGTGCGAACCAATTGAAGGATGGAAACGGAACCTTAGCTTCAGCTCTTCAAGCAGGAGCTGATAAAGCGGGTGGTATTAAGATTACAGACCGTAATATTAAGCAATTCGTTTCACCTGCTAAACTATCACATTCGAAGTATAGTTCAGTACCAAACTATGGATATGCTTTGGCACCATATGTTTTGTCGCTTGCTTTGTTCGTTGGAGCAATTGTCTTTAACTTTGCATTCCCAATTCGTAAGGTTTCAACTCCGGGGCAATCAGCTACGGCTTGGTTCTTCAGTAAGGTGACAATCGGAACGATTATGGCAATTGCAATGGCAGTGATTGAGCCACTCTTAATGATGTTGGCTGGATTAAAGGCAGAGCATCCAGTACAGATGTTTATGGTAACGATTATTTTCTCATTGACTTCGATGGCGATCGTTATGTTCCTATCAATGGTCTTTGATAACCCTGGTCGTTTCCTTGCAATGGTACTTTTGATGCTACAACTTGGTGGTTCTGGTGGAACCTTCCCAATGGAAATGACAAGCAATTTCTATAATGTCATTCACCCATTCCTACCAATGACATACTCAATTCTTGGATTGCGTCAAGCGATGACATCTGGATTAGGGGTTGGTCAGGTTTGGCATTCAATTGGTATCTTATGCATCTTTATGGTTATTTCAGTTCTATTATTGTGGCTTGGAATGTACTTCTTGCAAAAGCACGGAAAAGCTGGTAAATCTCAATTGGATAATAACCAAGCATTACAAGCAGTTGAAAAATAGGTAATAACTTCAAGTTAATTAATATATGCTTGATCGGTCGAAACTTAATTGTTTCGGCCTTTTTTTAATTCACGCAGCATAAATTGAACATTTATGCGGAGCGTGCTAGAATAAGACTATAATTAAATATTTTATTCACTAGGGGAGCATTTGCTGAGACGGTTAACCGGACCCTTTGAACCTGATTAAGTTAAGACTTGCGGAGGGAAGTGACATATTAACTGAGAATAAAATAAAACTCAATTAATTTGTGACGGCGACGTGGCAAATTAATTGAGTTTTTTAATTATTAATGAGATCAATTAATTTTCTTAAAGTGGAGGAGATGTAATGTTATTGGAAGCAGTTAAACAGCAAAAACCATTGATTTTAAACTATGCTAATACTGTGACGCAGCAACACGTGGCCGATGGAATTAGTATGATTGGGGCCTCACCGTTGATGACGCAAGAAGTGCTAGAAGTTCCAGAATTGGTTGAAATTGCGCAGGCAGTCGTGATTAATATTGGTACTTTACAGGAAAAAGACTTACCAATGGTTATTTTAATGGGACAAATGGCGAATCGAGCTGGGAAGCCAGTCATTTTAGATCCAGTAGCGGTAGCGATGCCTTATCGGAGTTCATTTATTCAACGATTAAGGGTAGCAGTAAAATTTGACATAATTCGAGGTAATGCGGCTGAAATAGCTTGGTTTGCCGAATCAAAAGGTCAAGGTCAAGGGATTGATGCCGATACACAGGCATCGTTGCAGATAAATATTCCGCAACGCGCAGCGCAATTAACGGGCGCCGTGATTATTCAAACGGGGGTTGTTGATGTGATTACGGATGGTGAAAAAACTTGGTTGGTGGAGAATGATAATCCTTTATTGGCGGTGAATGTCGGAGCGGGTGATCTATTGAGTGGTCTTGTTGGTTGCTTTGCTGCAGTCACCCAAGATTATGTTCAAGCAGGGTTGACGGCGACCATGCTGATGGCGACAGCTGGTACATTAGCAAGTGATCAGGTTGAGCATCAACCAGGGCAACTGATGCCGGTCTTAATGGATCAATTATATAAAATGACATGGACAAAGATGCAACAGATCAGTGAGGTGAAGCAAGGATGATTGAGATACCACAAGTAGTGACCATCGCGGGAATTGACTCGAGTGGCGGTGCTGGAATTAATGCCGATTTAAAAACTTTTCATAATCAAAGAGTCTATGCTGCGACAGTTGTCACAGGAATTACCGCACAAAATACACAAGGGGTTCAGGCAATTGAACCAACTCAGGCGGATATCATTTTGGCACAGTTCAAATCAATTTTTACGGATTTGGATATTACCGCGGCTAAAACGGGTGCCCTCTTTGATCAAATTCGCGTTCAAGCTGTCATTGATGGGCTTCATCAATTTCCGGTTAAACATTTAGTTGTTGATCCCGTGATGGTGGCAAAGGGTGGAGTACCATTGTTGGAAACAGCGGCAATCGAATTAGTTAAGTACGAACTAATCCCACTAGCCGAAGTTATCACTCCTAACCTAGCTGAAGCGGAAGTTCTCTTAGAACGTGAAATAAAGAGTGATCAAGAGATGGAGCGGGCAGCAAAGGATTTACAAAATTTGGGAGCCCAAAATGTATTAGTTAAAGGCGGTCATCAAGCCGGCACGCTGGTGCGAGACTTAATGTTATTTGCAGATGGAACGATGACTTGGTATGAAGCGCCACGTATCGCAACAAATCGGACTCACGGAACCGGGGATACGTTGGCAGCGTTTATCGTAGCTGGATTAGCACGGGATGAAGATTTGGCTGTGATTATGCCCCGAGCAAAAATGTTTATGAATCAAGCGATTCAAGAAACCATTCGAGTGGGGCATGGACATGGTCCGTTAAATCATTGGGTGACGGGGGAAAAATGAAAAAATCACAATTACGATGTTATTTAGTTGCAGGGCCACAAGACTATCCTGGCTTAACGTTAGTTGAATTCACAGAAAAAATTATCGTTTTAATGCAGGCAGGAATAACAGCGTATCAATTCCGAGATAAGGGTTTCCATTATCAGAGCGCTACGGAACGTTTGGAGGTCGTCCAAATATTACAAAAAGCGGCTAAAAAGTGGCAAATACTGTTTATTATTAATGATGATATAGAGCTTGCTCAATTAATTCATGCTGATGGGTTGCATGTGGGGCAGAGTGATCAAGTTCAAGCGGCCCTAGCACTCCCACAGACGACATCGATGTTGATCGGTCTGTCAGTCTCAAATGCAACAGAATTGCAAGCTGCTCAAAAGAGCGGAGCAGATTATTTGGGGATTGGGCCAATTTTTGCGACACAATCCAAAGTTGATGCCGCACCAGCCATTGGGCTCACCAAATTAAAAACGTTGCTAATGGAGAATAAACTACCGATTGTAGCCATTGGGGGATTACCGAGCAAGTTGTACCAGCATTGGCCCAACTTGCTTTGGATGGCGTGGCAGTAATTTCACTCCTAACGCAGGCGACAACGCCTAAATTAACCATTGAAGCGATCAAAGGAGCGTGGTATGAAATTTAATCAGTATTTATTATCAAAATCAAAAGCAAAACGACAAACGATTGCTGGCACTGCTTTTGTTCAAGCGTTAATTAATGGAACCTTATCACAAAATGCTCGCAACTATTATGTCGCACAAGATCATTTTTATGTAGATAAATTTGATGCTTTTTTTCAGACGGTGACTCAAAAACTACCTCAAACGCTCCAAGCGCAACAACCCCATGGCAATGGTTTGGAAGCAGAGGCCCATCAAGCTTTAAAACCAGATGAGGATTTGTCAAATATTTCAGTGGGAGACCACAATTTAACCTACTTAAAGCATATTGAAGTTGCAGTTAGTCAGTCAGATCCCGTTGCCGGAATTTTAGCGTTGTTACCCTGTACAGAGTCCTACCATTTGTTGGCACGTGAGTTTTCCGAGCAAGCCGCGCTACCATTTCAAGATTGGTTTAATTACTATACCAGTCAAGATTATATGGCAACAACCCATTGGCTATGGCAGACTCTGAATACCTTGGTTCCAGATATTGGCGTTCTTTCGGTTGAACAATTGGCAGCGTGGACGAAAATTTATCAGCAAGCATACGAAGATGAAATTAATTTTTGGCAAGCCGTTCCAATGACTAAAGATAATTAAGCTAATTTAATTAAAATCCAGTTCGCTACGACTGGATTTTTTTATTACTTTTTTAATTATTTTAGCTGGATCGTCAAAAACAGACCAAAAATTATATTTTAGTGGAATTCGGTTTAATCTTCCAATTTAAATTTAATTTATTTAGCAAAAAACTGTATTTAAATACATTTAACCGTTTAATATTCGTGATTAGGTTGTAAAATAGCGTATTTTTAACAAAACAACGTTGAAAAGTTCGTGATTTATTAGTAAGCTAATAGATAGATTGAATGTTAATTACAAAGGAATGGAGGAAAGGTATGCAAGTAAAAATTCTATCAACCTCTGATATACATGGTTATTTTAATGCCGATGACTTTAGACGACCATTAAAAAATCATGGGTTTGGTTTAACACGAGCAGTTGAAGCCATGCAAAAAGAAGCAGATCAGTTAGGTATAAATGATTTAATAATTCGAATTGATAATGGTGATTTTATTCAAGGTTCCCCTTTAACAAATTACCTTGAAAAGAAAGAACCACAATTTTTGCCGCTCTATGATGATTTAGCTAAATTAGCACGTTACGATGTTCGAATAATCGGTAATCATGAATTTAACTATGGTCGTGATTATTTGGAACGTGCTCTCCAAGCAAATAATGTTTTAAATGCCAATATTATTGATCAAGCGACCCAAAAACCGTTTATTGGACAGCCTTATCAGATTTTTAGCAAAGGTAAGGTTAAAGTGGGTGTTATTGGGTTGACAACCAAATTTATTCCAAATTGGGAACCGCTTAAAAATATACAAGGTCTAATTTTTGAGGATCCAGTGTTAATTGCCCAAAAATATATTAAAATTGTACAGCCTCAAGTGGATCTCTTAATTTTGGCTTATCACGGTGGATTTGAACGTGATTTGGAAACGGGTGAGGCCCTAGGACATGTTACAGGGGAGAATCAAGGTTATGAACTCAGCCAACTATCAGGTGTTGATGCACTTGTCACAGGACATCAACACCGTTTAATTGCCCAGCAAATTAATGGTCTCGTTGCCACCCAACCGGGCTATCGTGGAGAAGCCATAGGTGTGATGGATTTTACTTTGAATGCAGGGCAGTTGCAAACTAGTCGTGCACGGTTAATCGCAACTAAATCCTTTCCGGAAGAGCCACGTATTTTGACTCAAATTCAACCTTTACAATCCAAAATTAACCAATGGTTGGATCAACCAATTGGGCGAGTGGGATTGAATATGAAAATTATTAATCATCATCTAGCCCGAATTGAAAGTCATCCTTTTGTTGCGTTCGTGAATCAAGTTCAAATGAAGTTTGGGAAGACGCAAATTGCGAACACAGCTATTTTTAATAATGAAGTGCGGGGCTTACCTAACTGTGTGACTAGACGGGATATTATGACCAACTACCTTTATCCGAATATCGTGGTAGTTGAGAGTTTAACAGGGCAAGAAATTGTTGATGCAATTGAAGTGAGTGCCCGTTATTTTCAACTAAATCGTGCCTTAGAGTTGGGTGTAAATCACCACTTTATGCGGCCCAAGGTGCAACACTATAATTATGATCTTTGGAGTGGAATAGAATATACCATCGATATGCGTCAACCGATGAATCAACGTGTCAAAGACGTATTTTTTCAGGGACGCCCCCTGCAACTAGAGCGTCACTATGAAGTCGCTTTGAATAGCTATCGAGCTAACGGGGCGGGTAATTTTAAAATGTATCAAGCTAATAAGATTGTACGTGAAGTTCCTGTCGAGATCACTGATTTAATGGCAGACTATTTAGAAGCGTATCCTGATCTTGAAATCAATCCGCCACATAATATTAAAGTGATTGGTTATCAAAAATTAAGTTCTAAACCAGACGGATAAATTGATATAAGCGTAATTTATTTCCAAAGGTAACGAAAGGGCGGGAAAAGATTGTGGAAGTTAGTTTTAAACATGTAACATTATCGTATGATCAAAAAAATGAAATTTTGCATGATATGGATTTTGTCATTCCATCAGGGAAATTGATTGCTCTATTAGGACCATCAGGAGGTGGTAAATCAACGACTCTTAATTTGATTTCCGGCTTATTGCAACCCAGTCAAGGTGAAATTTTTTTTGGTAGTGAAAATGTAACTAAACAGGATGCACTAAAACGGGGAGTGGGGATGGTCTTTCAAAATTATGCATTATATCCTCATTTAACCGTTCTAGATAATATTATTTTTCCGATGAAAATGGCGAAAATCCCTAAAAAAATTAGACAAGAAAAAGCATTGGCACTAGCAAAATTAGTACGTGTTATGCCTCAAATCAATCAAAAACTAGCCGCGTTATCTGGAGGGCAGCAGCAACGAGTAGCAATTGCCCGAGCATTAGCGAAAGAACCAACTTTACTTTTATTAGATGAACCACTATCGAATTTAGATGCACGCTTACGAGTAGAGATGCGTGAAGAAATTCGCAGGATTCAGATTGCAACTGGCGTGACCACGATTTTTGTAACGCATGACCAAAATGAAGCACTACATGTGGCTGATCAAATTATGGTCTTAAATGAAGGGATTGTTCAACAATTTGGCGCCACACAGACGTTATATACCAATCCGATAAATCAATTTGTCGCCGAATTTATTGGAGAACCACGGTTAAATGTGATTCCGGTTCAGGCGCTGCGCACTGCAGTAGGCGGAATTTTTGGGACTGGGGCCGCACAAATTGAACGGTTGGGGATTCGAGCTGAAGCATTTTCACTAAAACCGATGGCTCAACCGCATATTCAAATCCCGATTGAGATTAATCAAATTCAGTATTTTGGTCAAGAACAACGCATCGACTTGCAATTAAACGGTTATCAGGTAATTGCCAATCAAATGGAATCAGAACATCAAAAATTGGGAAAAACAATGGGTTATGTTCCAATTGATCAAATCTATGGCTTTGATGCTAAAGGTCGAAGAATCTATGCTGAACAAAGTAGGGAGGTTCAACATGCTTAAGATTGGTAGACCAACTTGGCGTGAGACCATTAAAGGTTGGTTATATGTTTTACCCATGTTGCTGATTGTGTTGGTATTTGGAATTTATCCGATTATCGCTAGCTTTACCATGAGTTTTTTTACAGAATATAATTTCTTTACGAATGAAGTTTTAGCGACTGGTTGGGGTAATTTCATGGATTTGTTCCTGGATCCTAATTTCCAATTAGCTTTAAAAAACACATTTATTTTTGTCTTAGGTGTCGTTCCTTTGGAAATCGGATTATCTTTACTAATCGCGACATTGTTGAATCAGATTACTTGGTTAGCAGGGTGGTTTAGAACCATCTACTTTCTTCCCTTTGTGACTTCCGTGGTAGCAATCGCAATGGTTTGGCGTTGGATCTACAATAAAGATGCGGGCCTACTTAATCACGGGCTAGGCTGGTTGGGAATTCAACCGATTGATTGGTTAAACGATCCACATTTTGCATTATTGGCTTTAATTATTTTAGCCATTTGGAAAGGATTAGGCTTTAACATAATGCTATTTTTAGTGGCATTAAATAATGTGGACCAACGTTTGTATAATGCAGCTAAATTAGATGGAGCTAAGCCGTGGCAGCAATGGTGCTATATTACCATCCCCATGATTTCACCCATGACTTTACTAGTAACTGTTAATGCGGTGATTGCTGCATTTAAAGTTTTTGATGAAGTATATGCATTATTTGGCGGACAACCGGGACCAGCGAATGCAGGAATAACATTGGTATATTATCTGTATCGGGCTTTTTATGAACAAAATCAATATGGTCAAGCTGCCGCTGCGGGCGTTATCTTATTCTTGATTATCTTATTGGTGACCCTCATCCAATTTTCGATCAGTAAACGTCATGTCCATTACTAGGAGGATAAGATGAAAATATCGGTGAATAAAATATTCATTTATTTAGTTTTAAGTATTGGGGCGTTTTCGATGCTACTACCCTTTTATTGGATGATCACAACGGCTTTTAAAACGGGTTTTGAAAGCCTACAAACTCCCATTACGTGGTGGCCTAAAAAATTGATTTGGCAAAATTGGAGTCATGCCTGGCAAGCCGCCCCATTTCTGCAATATTTAATTAATTCCGTGATTGTGGCCTTAGCGACAACGGTGGGCCAAATTTTTACGGCGATTTTAGCTGCCTTTGCCTTTTCTAAATTGAATTTTAGTGGTAAAAAAGTGCTCTTTGGTCTTTTACTAATGACAATGATGGTGCCCATTGAGATACTAATTATTCCAAATTTTGTGACCTTATCCCAAATGAAACTCATCAATACTTATGGAGCGTTGATTATTCCATGGTTAGGGAGTTTCTTTGCCGTCTTTACCCTGCGGCAAAGTTTCAATATGATTCCAGAACAACTTTATTTTGCAGCGCGTTTAGACGGCGCATCAGATTGGCTTTTTTTATGGCAAATTTTAGTGCCAAATGCAAAATCATCGATCACAGCCATCTTGCTCCTTCAAATGATTGGTTCGTGGAATTCATTTATGTGGCCATTAATTGTGACCAATACCGAAAATCTCAGAACATTACCAGTTGGATTACAAGCGTTTTCAACAGATTCAGGGGTGAATTATCCGGAACTAATGGCGGCTTCAACCTTTGTGATTTTACCGATGGCACTCTTATATGTGTGCTTCAATAAATACGTTGTAATTGGTATTAGTAATAATGGCTTAAAAGGTTAGTTTGCACAGATCACTTTTATGAGTGGTCATTAGGAATATGGAATTATATTTTTAATGACTGCTGATAAAGGCTTAATCTGATTAAGGGCCCGATCAGACTATGACCACAGCAGCCTAGTTGATTTGAATCGGCTAGGGAGGAGTAGCAATATTTATCGTTTTCTTGGAATTTTGAAAGGATCTGGTTAGTCATGAATCAAACATTCAAAAAATTAGCAGTCTCATCGGCAGTCATGGTGATGACCTTCGCAGGAATTTCGGTCAGTCTGACTAATGTTGTCAGCGCCGCTAAAAAACCAACCAAAATTACAGTTTGGCATGCTATGAATGGTGTTTATAATGATGCTTTAAAGGATGAAGTCGCAGATTTTAATGCTTCACAAAAGGACTATAAAGTTGAAATCACCGGTCAAGGGGACTACACGACTTTAAATCAGAAGGTGATGGCGGCAGCTAAGTCAAAAACTTTACCAACGGTGGCACAAGCGACCTATACCCAAGTTCCGGATTATGCCAAAAATGGAATTGTCAAAAATTTAGATCAACAGGTCAAAGGGAAACAAGGCTGGAGTAAAAAAGATTTGAAAAATATTTATCCAGGCTTCTTAGCACAAACTAAATATAAAGGGCATTATTATGCGATGCCGTTTTCAGCTTCGGTCCGAATCATGCTTTACAATAAAACTTTATTAGATCAATATAATTTGAGTGTGCCTAAAACTTGGGATGATATTCAAGCTATGGCACCTACATTAGCCAAAGATGGCATTGCAACCGTTGGCTTTGATAAGTCTTATGATATGGAGTTAAATGGGTTAATGCACGCAGTTGGTGTCGAAGGAGTGGATGCTAAAGGCAAGATTCACATTGACGACCCCAAAGCGGTTAAGGCGGCTGATATGTTAAATCAACTGTTACAACAAGGTTATGCCAAGTCTGCTGGTTCTGATATGTATGGTACCAATAACTTTGTCAATGGTAAAACGGCTTTGAGTTTTACCTCTTCTGCCGGAATTGCGGCTACCAAGCAAGCCGCTCCTGATGGCATGGAGTGGGGTACAGCGGTAGTCCCTTCTTATCAAGGTAAAACAGCAACCCAGTTTGCTGGCAATAATCTCGTTTTGACTTCTCAAGCCAATAAAAAACAAGCGGCCGGGGCCTTTGCCTTTATGAAATATGTCATGTCTGATAAAGAAACGGTGAAATGGGCTAAAGCTACAGGATATTTACCTGTAACTAAGAAGGGGGCCGCTTCTAAGGATTACAAGAAGTATTTGCAAGCTAATCCGATGGCGCAAGCCGGTTCAAATTCCTTAAAGTATGGCTTTTCTGATCCAGCCTTTACTGGTTTTCAAGAATATCGTAATCAATTGTTAGCAGCGGTCGACCAAATGATTACGAAGCAAACTCCAGCGAAGGACGCCTTGAAGACTTTGAAGCAACAAACGCAAAAAATCGTGAAGGAAGCTAAATAAATGCAAACAACGGTCCAATTTTTAAATGGCCTCGATACAATTGGTGGAAATGTGGTGTCATTTGTTAATGGAACCACGCGATTGGTGATGGATTTAGGAATTAATTTTAATCCGGAGCAGCAAGCTAATGCCGATGGGTATGCGATCGGATACTTCCCGAAATTACCAACCTTATTTACGGATCAACAAGCAGATGAATTGAAAACTTTTGTTTTTATTTCGCATCTACATATTGATCATATGGGGGCTTTAAGCTATTTAAAGCAAAATACCTTAGTTTATATGAGCCAAGCTAGTTATGATTTATATCAAGTTTTATTAACATTGGGTTGGGAAAAGCCGACCGTGGCCAATATTAAGGTTTTGGAGTCTGAAGTGGCAATGAGCTTTGGTCCCTTTACAGTGACGGGATATGTGACAGATCATGATATTCAAGGCGCTATGATGTTTAAAATTTCAGATGGGACACATCTCTTTGTCCATAGTGGCGATGTTCGTTGGGACGGAGATCAGGCGGATTTGGTCACTCACTGGGTGCACGCTTTGCAAAATGAAACGGTGGATTTACTTTTGATGGAGGGAACGGAATTTAGTTTTCCCAAGTCACAAAATTTGCAACGAAATACTGAGATGCAACTTCAACAGCAATTTCAACAAAAGATGTTGCAAACCGATCAATTAATTGTTATAAATCCGTATGAACGGAACGTACGTCGACTAGTTGCGTTGTACAATTCAGCCCAAGCTGCTGGTCGACAAATGGTCTGGGAACCTGAATATGCTCAGATTTTAAAAAAATTGGATAGTTTTGCGGGGCTCGTTTTAGGTAGCGATATTAGTTGGCAAATGATCAAAGAAACTCCGCAACGGTTTGTGGTACAAAATCGTTTTCATAACCTCGCACAATTGAGCCAGTTGAGAGCTCCGTTTATTTATTTGCATATGAACGGTGAACCACTGGGACGCTATGATGAACGGTTTTCACAAATGGAACATTTTTTACAGGAACAGCAGGGTACATTAATTGAATTAGGCGCTAGTGGACATGCCACGCGTACTGATCTAACTAAAATTGCACACCTCGTCAATGCTAAAGTAACGGTTCCATGGCATACTTTTAAGTCGAGTTTAATGGCTGATCAGTTACGAAAAGTCGGGTTAACGGTAAAACAACCTGAAAAAAACGAAACGTTGAATTTTGAATAGCTCTAAGATTTGATCTAGCAAGGTCGATGGTGGGGAAACCAACTATCGATCTTTTTTGTTTACAATGAAAAAACCAGGACATTGATAAAAATGGTCCTGGTCGTTTAGTTTTTGAGAGTATTAATCCGTTAGGGCGGTTACAATTCGTTCTAAGTGCAGTCCGTGGGAAGCTTTGAGCAGTATTTGATCATGTGGGTTGAGTTGGTTTTGCAAATCTAAAATAAGTTGGTTCATGTCCGCTTCTGAGAAGGTTTGCAGGTGCATATCTGGCGCTTGTTGTAAAATAGCTTTTGCTAAGTTTTGCATTATTGGACCAACCAGGTAAACTGCATCTGGTTTGGCAGCAATTATATCTGGTGCAAGCTCAGCATGTAATTTAGGACCGGCCGCACCTAATTCGAGCATATCACCAAGTACGATGATTTTTTTTCCAGTTTTTTGAATCGATGCAAAACTTTTCAAGACTTCCCGAACGGCCGTTGGGTTGGAATTATAAACATCACTAAGAATTTGACCGTCAAAATTACCGGTTAACCATTCAGTACGATTTTCCGTAATCATCGTTTTTTGGAGGGCAGTTTGCATTGAAGGGACTGGAATTTTTAGCAATTGTCCCACACTAATCGCAGCTAGCGCGTTACTAACATTGTAATTACCAGTTAATGGGATCTGGAATTGTTCAGAAAATTGGTTGGTTTTAAAATGTGCGTGCTGCGCGTTCAAGCTGATTTCTGAAGCAAAGAGGTCATTTTGTTCACTTAATCCAAAGGTTTTGGTTTGGTAGCTTTGGTGCGTGGCGCGTTCAATCAGGAGCGGTTCGTCTCCGTTATAAACTAAAGTCCCATTTTGGTTCAAACCGTTAACAATTTCCATTTTACCATCAGCAATGCGTGCACGGGTTTTAAAGAATTCAATATGTGCCTCACCAATCATCGTCAGTATGGCAATATCTGGATTTACTAATTTGGAAAGGACATCTAAGTCATGGGGATGATCCATCCCCAATTCGATGACCAAAACTTCAGTATCAGATGGCATGCCTAAAATCGTTAGCGGCACCCCTAGTTCATTGTTGAAATTTTTAGGCGTTTTAACCGTTTGAAAAGTGGTACTAGCGATGGCGGCAATAAAGTCTTTGGTGGTGGTTTTGCCATTGGAACCGGAAACGGCGATTACTTTTGGTGCAACGGATTTAAGATAAGCTTGGGCTAATTGTTGAAACGCCTTTAGTGTATCTTTTACCAAAATTACTGGAAAGTCTTGGGGTTTCGTTTCGAGGTGATCTTCGGCCCATAAGGTAGCAGTAGCACCATTATCAATGGCACCTTGAATAAAATTATGTCCATCATTTCCCCATGTGATAGGAATGAAGAGCGTACCTGGCTTGGCGGTTCGACCGTCAAAGGTGACATCGGTGATCTGACTGTTCTGGGGATTAGATAAATCACCACCGACGATTTGGGCGATTTTTTCCAACGAGTATTCCATAAAATTATCTCCTACTGCAATTTTTGTTAATTTTATTTTATCAAAAACCGATTGAGATAAATAGAGTTATAAAAATGAATCAAAATGATTCGGTTTGAGTTGATTAATGGGATAGGGGGTTAGATTTAATAAATCAATTTAAAAGAATAAAATTCCGGATCAATTTAGAAGAATTACCGAGTTTCTTTTTGATCGATTCTAAAAACTCGGGTAAATTCTGCTATAATAGGAATTAATCAGCAAAAAATTGATATATTTTAAATGAAGAGGTAAAAAAGGGATGGCTAAAGAAATTGGAATCGATTTAGGGACTGCAAATGTATTGATTTTTGTCGAGGGTGAGGGCATTGTTTTAAATGAGCCATCCGTTGTGGCTGTCGATATGAAAACGGATAAAGTCTTAGCAGTGGGAACCGAGGCTTACCAGATGGTTGGTCGAACTCCGGGTAATATTCGTGCTGTGCGTCCTTTAAAGGATGGAGTAATTTCAGACTTTGATATGACAGAAGCAATGCTGGCCTACTTTATTAAAAAGTTGAACGTGAAAGGTGTAATGTCACGACCTAATATTATGGTAGCTGCGCCGACAAATATCACTGAGATTGAAAAAAAGGCGATTATGCAAGCGGCTGAAAAAGTTGGAGGCGCTAAAGTTTATTTGGAATATGAACCTAAAGTGGCAGCAATTGGAGCTGGATTGGATATTTTTTCACCAATTTCTTCAATGGTGATTGATATGGGAGGTGGAACTTCTGACATTGCAGTCCTATCATTAGGAGATATTGTTTCAGCCCGATCAATTCGCGTCGCGGGTGACAAATTCAATAATGAAATTACCAGCTTTGCCAAACGGAAGCATGGGTTACAGGTTGGAGAACGAACGGCAGAACAAATTAAAATTAAATTAGGAAATGCCCTTCAATCTGAAGAACCAGAGACTATGATTATTCGAGGCCGTGACATTTATGATGGAATGCCTAAATCGGTTGAAATTAATTCAAATGAAGTGGAATTAGCTTTGCATGATTCATTACAACAAATTGTTAAAGCCGCTCATGATGTTTTAGCTGAAATTCAACCAGAATTAGCGGCCGATGTAATTGATCGTGGGGTCGTTTTGACAGGTGGTGGCGCATTATTGCGTAATATGGATAAATTAATCTCTTCTGAACTAGGAGTACCGGTCTTTATTGCGGATCATCCACTGGATAATGTGGCCCGTGGAGCTGGTGAGCTTTTGGAACATATGCACGATAATTAAAGTAATATGCTTTTTTTAATATATTTAAAATGAAAGAAGGGGAACAATATGTCAAATCGTAAAAATAAGGCAATTGATGTCGAAATTAAGGCGATCACGGATCAAATCAGTGAAGTTAAAATTAATAAAAATACCCTTGGACAAATTGATGAAAGTGGTCAACAAATTCAAGTTCAAATTGGACCAAATCATAAACAAATTGTTAAATCATTTGATGAGGGCGTGGAAGTTTTAATTGCTGAATATAATCTTCATCACTAAACTAAATTGTGCTTAACTTAAGTTAAGTGCTATATGCTGGATGAAGATAAATAAGAGGTAAAAGAAAATGTTTAAACGAATTTTAGGCGGTAAGGGTGAAGTAGACTGGGGCATTATTTTTGTGGTGTTGATGCTGGCGCTTATTGGGTTAGCATCGATTTATGTAGCGGTCGTTCATGACTCAAGTGGAGCCAATCCAATGCGGATGATGGTTATGCAAGGAATTTGGTACATTTTGGGGATCTGTGCAGTCATTTTCATCATGCAATTTGATTCTGAAAGATTATGGCGGATCTCGCCATATATCTTTGCCGTTGGGGTCTTTTTAATGGTGGCAGTGCTAATATTCTATAGTCGCTCGTATGCTATGACAACTGGAGGTAAATCTTGGTTTGCCTTAGGACCGCTAACGTTTCAACCGTCCGAAGTAATGAAGCCAGCCTTCGTTTTAATGCTGGCCCGCGTCATTGCAGTGCACAATCTGGAATATAGTGAACATACTTTAGCAAATGACTTGTTGCTTTTACGTAAAATTGTTATGTGGAGTTTACCCATTATCATTCTTGTCTTGTTGCAACATGACTTTGGAACGATGCTAGTCTTTTTAGCAATTATTTTTGGAATGACGCTTGTCTCGGGAATTTCATGGCGTATTTTAGGTACTGTGATAGGAGCGGGTGCTGTTTTAGGTGGTGGAGCCATTGCATTGGTAGCATCAGATGTCGGTCGGCATATTTTAGGTAAATTTGGCTTTCAAGCATATCAATTTGCGCGTATTGATGCATGGCTGAAGCCGCAGGGGGATACTTCTAACTCGGCCTATCAATTATGGCATTCGATGACGGCGATTGGATCTGGTGGATTAACGGGAACGGGTTTTAATGTCTCACACGTGAATGTGCCCGTTCGTGAATCAGATATGATCTTTTCAGTGATTGGTGAAAATGCTGGTTTTGTAGGTTCGTTAATTGTTTTGTTATTATATTTCCTTTTGATCTATCGAATTTTTCAAGTTGTGATGGAGACTTCAAATCAATTCTATGCTTATATTGGAGCAGGAATTATCATGATGTTAGTGTTCCATATTTTCGAAAATATTGGAATGAGTATTGGATTAGTACCGTTAACTGGAATCCCCCTACCCTTTATTTCCCAAGGAGGTTCCGCATTAGTTGGAAACATGATTGGAATTGGTTTGATCATGTCAATGAGCTTTCATAATCAAAAGTACACCTTATCAGAAAGGGAGGGCTTCGCATAATGTTTAAAATTGGATTTATTGGTGCTGGAAATATGGCTCAAGCTATGATGCAGGGCTGGTCAAAGTTAGATGCTAATCAGGTGACGCAAGGCGCTTACGTTCGCCATCAATTACCAGAACAGACGCAAGCTTGGCAAGTGGAGCCATTCCAGAGTATTAGTGAGGCGGCCTTAGTGAGTGATATGTTGGTCTTAGCAACACCACCCACCGCTTTGACGGCGATTGCTGATGAGCTCAAGCCCATTCTGGCGGCGATGCCTCATAAAATTGTGGTTTCCGTCTTGGGTGGGATCTCAGTTTCGATGCTTGAAGAAGCATTGGGTCGCCAAGCTAAGATTGTTCGTGCCCTACCCAATGTTAACGTGGCGGTAGGACAAGGTTATACCGCGATGTATGCTGGATCACAAATTACAGCGGAAGAAAAAGGTGCAGTCTTTGCACTTTTGGCAGAACTGGGACGGGTGGATGAAATGCCCGAAGCTGAGTTTGGAGCAGTAAGTGCTCTAGCTGGTTCTGGTCCCGCTTTTGTCGCTGGATTTATCCAAGCGCTGACCGAAGCTGGTAAAGCGGCCGGTTTAGATGAAGAAATGGCAGCCAAGCTAAGCGTACAAACTTTCCGTGGTACTGTTGATAAAATGAGACAAGATGATTTAAAGGCCCTTGATTTGGCTCAGTTGGTGATGACACCAGGTGGATCAACCGCGGCCGGTTGGGAAGTAATGCAAGCGGGTAATTTGAATGGCTTAGTGACGAATGTGATTCACGCCACCATGCAAAAAAATGCTGAATTTGAATAAATTTAAATTTATTTTCAAAAAAGACTTGCCAAGCATTCTAATTCTTGGTATTATATTATTTGTTGTTAAGCGACAACAAGTAATTATGGCTCATTGGTCAAGCGGTTAAGACTCCGGTTTTTCACACCGGCATCCAGGGTTCGACTCCCTGATGAGCTATTATTTAAAACGACATCTTGTAAATAAAGGTGTCGTTTTTTTATACAAATTATGTATTGATTCATAATATGGTATTATTGTATTAAAAGATTGTATCCACACATTGAGAGGTTAAAAATGTTAATTTTACTATTTATTGGAGTTGTCTTATTAGGACTAGCTGGAATTACATATTTCCGGCATAAGATTGTACGGTGGAGCCTAATCATCATTGGAGCCATTTTAATGATCGGTAGTGCGGTTGGAATTTCAATGGCCCCTAGTAATCATTGGTTTATGGAACATCAAGTATTGAATAAAACGATTAAAATGGATGCTAAAACGAAAGTTGGTGATAATTCATTTATCGTGACAACTAAGGCAAAAAATTCTAAGTTTGAATATCACTACAAGTGGGATAACAAAAATTATCGTATTACACCCAAAACTGGAACGACGCATGTTGTGAAGGGAAAGACCGCAGAAGTAAAAGAGCATATTAGTAACTATCAGGCCAAGAGTTTCTTTGCGAAATTTATGTTGATTGGTTTGCCAACGACTACAGAACCAGATGTTAAATATACATTTGTCTTACCTGAAAATTGGTACATTATCTCAAATGAACAAGATCAAGAAATTCAAGATAAGATTAAAGCTTCCAACTCTGGCTTAGAAGATAAGATTAAAGAAAACGTTACTGAAGCTGTTCAAGCGGAAGTTAAAAAGAATCCAGACTATTTAAATGATAAGGATGCACAAAAAAAGACTCAAGATGAAATCGTGCAATCAGTAACGAGTGATATTAATCAAAAATTAGCGAATGATGTTAATAATATGTTAAATGACTGGCATTTGAAATAGGACGGCTTAACGGGAGTGTACCGAGATGAAATATACGTTAGAAATCCGAATGACCGGTGAGCAAATCGTGGGAATTATCGAAGATGAAAATGGTAATCAGCACGAGGTCAACGAATTCTATCAACATTCGTGGGATGAACAGCTCCAAATCATGGATCTAAAAGCAATGGGACGATTTTTTCAAGCATTTGTAGTGCGGATTACGAACCACTTACCAGAACGTTCTGAGATCACCAAAATTCAGTTACATGATAATATTGACGGCTGGGCGTTCCTAGATGCCAATGGGCAGACTTTACAAGCAGGAAATTACCGTGCTGAGTTGCAGCCGCAATTTAAAGGTTATTTAAAAGCCATGCGCCTGAATGGAATTGCGGGTCAATTAGAACGTAAAGCTGGAGCTGAATTTTCTTTGAATACTCCATTGTTGGCGGCTTTATGGTTTAAAAATGAACATGCGGATCAATATGAACAATTAGCTTATTTTGCTAGTTTTCAAGAATATCTCCATTACCTATTTACAGGCAAAAACCAAATTATGCCTCATTTAGCGGCACGAACAGGACTATACGACTTGGGACATGCCCAATGGGATTCACAAGCCTTAGCATTGGTTGGGTTAACAGAAGGTATGTTGCCAGATGTAGTGAATGTAGATGGATTTGAAGATCAAATTTTACCTGAATTTAGTCGTCTGCTAGGTTTGAATAAAGATACCAAAATTAAGTGGTAGAGCGTATAATATAATTGTTACCGGGGATGCAACTAGTCAAGGAGTTAAGGAACCTAGGACTGTTTGATTGAATTCAAAAGGGTGCGATGCCCTGTTGTCCGGTAATGACTAAATTCGAGGGTTGAAGGCCTCGAATTTAGTGGGAGAATGGTCAAGTGTGATGGCTTGACCAGATGGAAAAAAGTTTAGTTGTCGTGGTGGATCAACTAAACTTATTATGGTGAAATAAGGTGGGGACACCTTATCAGAAAGCACACACTCATTTAGTGAGCAGTGCTTTTTTTGTATCGCATTGGATTAGCTTGTGTTTTGGATGGGGATTTTATTTGCACAATGAATTGAATTTGGTATGCTTAAGACACGTTAAATATGGGAGGAATCATTTTGGAATTTATATCGTGGAATATTGATAGTTTAAATGCGGCAGTGGAACATACATCAGCTCGTGGGGAAATGACTTGGTCAGTCTTGCAAGAAATAGCAGCAAAAAAACCCGCTGTTTTTGCGATTCAAGAAACCAAAGCTAAAAAAACCGGATTGACTAAAAAACAAACTGAGGTAATGGGCGAATTATTTCCAGATTATTTTCAATATGCAAATATTAGTATGGGGCGTCCAGGTTACGCTGGAACGTTAATGTTGAGCCAGCAAGAACCATTGCAGGTCGACTATCCGACTATTGGTGCGCCAGGTGACATGGATTTGGAAGGCCGCATAATTACGCTTGAATTTGAAGAATATTTTGTGACCACAGTGTATACTCCTAATTCTGGTTCAGAGTTAGCTCGTTTAGAAGATCGCCAAGCATGGGACCACGCTTTTAAAATTTATTTGGAAAGCTTGGATCGTCAAAAGCCGGTTATTGTGAGTGGCGATTTTAATGTTGCTCATCAAGCGATTGATCTTAAAAATCCACAAAGTAATCACCATTCTGCAGGATTTACGGATGAGGAACGAGCTAGTTTTACTGAGTTATTAGAAGCCGGATTTATTGATACTTTTCGAACTTTGAATCCCACGAAAGAACAAATTTATACTTGGTGGGCGCAAATTAGTCGAACGGCAAAGCAGAATAATAGTGGATGGCGGATTGATTATTATCTAGCTTCACAGCGATTACGGTCGCAATTAAAAGATTTTACAGTGTTAGACACTGGTGAGCGGCGCGATCATGCTCCCATTAAAGTGGTTTTTGATTTTAAATCGTAAAACTGTTGACTAAAATATAATATTCCTGTATATTTATATATTGTTGTTGAGTAATCAACTCAATGGCCCAATGGTCAAGTGGTTAAGACGTCGCGTTCTCAGCGCGGAATCCAGGGTTCGATTCCCTGTTGGGCTATAAATGATACATTTTAAAAAAGTCGTTGTACAGCGTTTATCGTTGATATGACGGCTTTTTTGTAGCTTTTTATGTCGTAATAGATTGTGATTAAATACGGTCTTTTTTTGCAGTTGGGGCTACAAAAAAGACTCAAGACTTTCTGTATTTCGAACGTCTGAGTCTTTTTAAATTATAATGAATGCCTTAATTCTAGCTCTGCTGCAATGCGAATATTTTGAGGCTTCATCGGTGTTTTATTTTGAAGTTGATCCAGCAAATATTTAGCCGCGGTTTGCCCAATTTGGTGTGGATTTTGTTTGATGACTGAAATACCGGGCTGAATTAGATCGGCAAAATTATCATCATCATAGCCAATTAAACCAACGTCTTTGGGATAAATAATCTGATTTTTTTGTAAAAAACGGACAACTTCCCATAAAACTTGCCCATTTAAAGCAAAAATAGCTGTTTTTTGAGGTTGTTCGATAAATTGCATGACTTTGGTGTGCCAATCAGAATCCAAGTCAATTTCAATTAAACTCACTGAGATATTACTCTCAGTTAGCGCGTTTGACAGGCCATCAAAGCGATTCATCCGACTGCTAATACCAGAAATTTGATTGGCTAATACCAGAATTTGCTCATATTGTTTGGCTTGGACTAGATCGGCAATCTCTAATGATTTCTGAAAATTATCGGAGACAATCGCTGGAAAAGTAAATGGTTCAACATAGCGATCCACTTGAATCACAGGTAGGCCTTGATCAACTAATAATTGATATTGGCTAGGAATATGGGAGAGTGGCTGTAAAATTATGCCATCAACATTTTCATTTAGTAGCACCTGGATATTATTGATTTCACGTTCTTGGTGATTATCCGCGTCCATAATTAAAAGTTGGTAATTTGTATCCTGAAAAGTTTGACTAATTCCTTTTAGAAGCCGAGAAGTATATAAATTTGATAAATCGGCAACTGAAATACCGATCGTTAAGGAAGACTGAGTTTTCAGAGTCTGAGCCTGTCGATTAGGTTGATAGTCGTATTCTTGAATAGTTCTTTCGATTTTTTCTTTGGTAGCTTGAGACATATTCTCGAATTTTTGATTTAAAAATCGTGAAACTGTTGTTTTTGAAACATTGGCAATTTTAGCAATCTCATTAATTGTAATTTTTTTATTCATACGGTAATTATACGATAAATGTAGCAAAAATGTTTGACAAAAACATTGTAAGCGGTTACTATATATTTTGGAAACCGGTTTCGTAAACCGGTAAACAAAAAACGAACTCTTCCTTCAAAATTGAGGTATGGATAATGATAAATTCAAATTTAGTGTTAAATAACTTGGTATTTGCTAGTCAAAGAGAACAAGGTATGCAACAAACAGAAATGTTGCAAATGGCTTCCAATTTGAAAATTTCGGCGGTTGAATTACGTCGTGAATATTTTGATCAGATTAAAAATGAGACTTCATCCATTCAGAAAATGATGCTCACAACGCCCATACGTTTATTTTACTCAGTACCTGATGAATTATTTGTGAATGGGAAATTAAATCCACGTTTGGAGCAATACTTTCATGAAGCTCAACAATTAGGTATTTATGCTATCAAATTTAACATTGGTGAGTTTCAAGGCTTTAATAACGAAATCATCGCGGAATTGAAAAAATGGCTGATGTTAGGTATTCAAATTAATGTGGAAAATGATCAAACACAAACATCTGGTCGGTTAGCTGTGATTAAAAAGTTCATGGATGCTGTGGCTCAAGCTGGTTTAGATCTTGGATATGTTTATGATATGGGGAATTGGCGGTTTGTGGGTGATGATGAATTGGAGGCAGCAAAAGTACTAGCTAAATATGTTCGCTATATTCATGTAAAAGATGGGACTGGATTCAAACAGACCGCCCAAACGGTTTTGCTTGGTGCAGGCGAAATTATGTGGCAAAATATTTTAGAAGTTTTACCCCAAACTGTTCCCGTCGCTTTAGAGTATCCCACTGCAGATCTGCAAATTCTGCAAAAGGGGATTTCGATGCTTAATGATAATTTAGGAGCCCATTGAAATGACAAACATTATTATTAGTAGTTTATTATTGATCACATTCATCCTCTTCATAGGCTATATCATTAAGGGTGGCAATTTATTAATTGGCTTCTTTGGCATGACAATTCTTTGGTCAGTGATTGGCCTAGTTCCATTTTCAACCTTTATGGAGAAAGTTATTGCGCAACCGGCCTTGAATTATGGACCTACCATTATTTATATTGTTTTTGGATCTTGGTTTGGTCGAGTCTTAGTAGAGTCAGGAATTGCCGCATCTATTTCGGCTCAGACTGAAAAAATTGGACGAAAAGCGCCAGTTTTGGCAGCCATCATTATTGTCTTAGTGACAGCACTAATTTTTTCATCTGCGTATGGTGTCGGTTCCGTGATGGCGATGGGAGTAATCTTAATACCAATCATGTTATCCATCGGAGTTCCAAAGAAGGTCGCCATTCCTGCGTTTACCATGGCGATTGGAGCGCCAATGTATATTAATGTGGTGTTATTCAATCAAATTAAAGCATTTTTCCCTTCCGTTAGTTTTTCGGGAAAATACTTAATCTTTGGTATTTTAGCAATGATCATTCAACTGCTTGCAGTGATTATTTTTATCATACTAAATCGACGCAGTATCTTAGATGAACATATTGATACATTAGCGACGGAAGTAAGCACCACTGTCATTCAAAAAGCTCATCCAGTAACGTATGTGATTCCAATTTTACCGGTTGTTTTTAATATGTTATTTCATTGGGATGCAATCCCATCGTTATTATTGGCTACGCTTTTAGCACTTTTGATAACTGGTAAAATGCGATCATGGCATAAATTAATTGACTTTATTAATATGACAACCACTAAAGCCATTAATGATATTTCGGGATTAATTTTCTTTTTGATGGCCTTAATTATGTTTGTGGGTGCAGCCTCAATTAATGTACCAAGATTTAAAGGGATGATTGAGGTGATTGTTCCACACAGTCCGTTAGTTTTGGCGTTAGCAATTGGATTACTAGCACCGCTAGCTTTATTTCGAGGACCACTTCATGTTTGGGGAGCTGGAGCTGCAACGGCTTCCGTATTAGCAGCCACCGGGATTTTTTCACCAAATCTTTTGTTACCGTTACTGTACACAGCTAGTATTATGGCGGTATCAATCGATTTGACGCAGTCATGGAATACATGGGCATTGAATTATTCGCAGTTAGACGCAAAAACGTATTTGAAGATGGGTGTCCCGGTCATGTGGATTGTGTCTATAATCAATGCATTATTGGGTTTCGTCTTTTTTGGATAATTAAATGAATTTTTGAGGAGAGAAATGAAATGAGTGAATTATTGACATTGGGTGAACCAATTGTAACGTTTATGGCAAAGGATGTTGATCAGGGACTAATTGATAGCATTAATTATTACAAATTTTTAGGGGGAGCAGAGCTAAATGTTTTAATCGGAGCCAGTCGTTTGGGTCATACAACTGATTACATTTCACAGGTAGGGCATGATCCGTTGGGACAATTTGCGATCCAAGAAATTCAAAAATACGGTGTAGGGCATCAATACATTTCCGAAGATCCAGTAAACTGGACGGCCTTTCAACTAAAAGAGTTGATCAGTCAGGGAGATCCCCAAACGTATAATTTCAGACGTAATTCAGCAGCTGCACATTTAAGTCCGGATAAGATTGATCAAATTGATTTTTCAGAAGTCAAAATGGTACATCTATCGGGTATCTTTCCGGCTATTTCAGATCAGGCAGAGCAAACCTTTCGCTATTTTGCTAAAACAGTTGTTGAACGAGGGATCAGAACGACATTTGATCCTAATTTAAGACCGGCCTTATGGGCTTCATCCGAAAAGATGATTCAAACAATTAATGATTTAGCTAAATATGGGGAAATTATTTTACCTGGGATTAACGAAGGTGAAATTTTAGTCGGTACTCGTGATCCGGAAAAAATTGCTGACTTTTATCTTAATAACAGTGACTTAACGCAAACCATAGTTGTTAAATTAGGAGCAGCCGGTGCTTATGTCAAAAATAAAAATGGTTCAAGTTACGTAGTCGAAGGTTTTCATGTTGAAAAGGTGGTGGATACAGTTGGTGCTGGAGACGGATTTGCGCTGGGATTAATTACAGGGTTATTAGAAGGTCTTTCGGTGGAACAAGCAGTTATTCGAGCGAATGCCGTCGGAGCACTTCAAGTTCAAACCATGGGGGATAACGATGGATATCCTGATCAACAACAATTAACTCAATTTTTAACACATAAATAACGGAGGAAAATCATGACTAAAGTATTACTACCTGACTCAATTCCAGCCGAAGGTGAACAAATTTTAACTGACGCAGGTTTAGAGATAATTCATGGGACTGGTCGCAGTGCCAAGCAGATGATGCAAGAAGGCGCTCAAGCGGCGGCGGTCTTAATTGGAACCCAAATATTTGATGCTCCTATTATGGATGCTATGCCGAATTTAAAGGTAATAGCTCGAAATGGGGTGGGTTATGATGCTGTAGATATGCCAGCAGCAACGGCCCGTGGAATAAAAGTTGTCAATACTCCGTTTGCATTGAATGATTCAGTGGCAGAAACAGCGGTAACTGAATTATTAGCAATTAGTAAAAATATTTTTTGGAATACGAAATCGATTTATGATGGACAATGGAACTATAAAAAAGCTCATCCCGGGAATGATGTCATGGGTAAAACGATTGGAATTTTAGGTTTTGGCCGAATTGGACATGCGGTTGCTCAAAAATTAGCCGGGTTTAATGTTAAAATTATCGCGCATGATCCGTTCGCGCAGGCAATTGAAAATGTGACAATGGTTTCGCGTGAGGAATTATTTGCGAATGCCGATTATGTTTTGGTTCACTTACCAGCAATGGATAGTACAAAGCACTCAATCGGAATGGCGGAATTTAAAGCGATGAAATCAACGGCCTATCTTATTAATATGGCCCGTGGAATTATTATCGTTGAAACAGACCTAGTTCAAGCATTACAAGAGCATGAAATTGCGGGAGCGGCACTGGATGTATTTGAAGAAGAACCGTTACCACTTAATAATCCGTTACTAACTTTAAATAATGTGCTACTAACACCACATATTGCATCAAATACTGTGGAAACCAAACGTCAAATGGCTATTGATGCAGCAAATGATATTGTTTCCATTTTAAATGGAGAAGATGCTATTTCGGTTGTGAATAAATGATGTTTAACCTTGAGTCAAATGGTGTGAACCATTTGACTTTTTTAATCAAAAAAATGAATAATATTTTAATAATTGGCTTAGATCAATATCGATTGCATATCATAACATGATATAATAGTAGAAAAGTAACAGTTAGGGGAGTGAATTATGAGCTTTAATCTTTATTTAGTCCGGCACGGACAAACATACCTCAATAAGTATAGCCGAATGCAAGGGTGGTCAGACGCACCGTTGACTGATAAGGGGATTACAGATGGTTTGGCCGCTGGAAGTCGTTTAGCAAATGTGAAGTTTGATCACGTTTATTCCTCTGATTTATCACGGGCGGTGCATACTGCCGAATATATTATGCAAAATAACCAAGCTACGGCAGAAAAATTAAATCCAATCCAATTACCTGAGTTTAGAGAACAATTTTTTGGTTCTTTTGAAGGATTGCCAAGTAGTGAGCTTGCGACTACTATTAAAAAAAGGTATAACTTACAAAATATTGCCGATTATGGGGATTTAATGCAAGCAATGACTCAAGAAGAAGTTTTAGATGCAATTGCTGCAGCGGATGATGAAGGAGATGCCGAAAATGCAACAGCTTTTTGGCAACGACTTGAAAATGGCCTAAAATATCTACGTGAACATACGCAAGATGGTGAAAATATTTTGGTTGTGGCCCATGGAACTTTGATTCGGAATTTGTCAGGAAAATATGCCGGTCGAGAATACACGTATTCAAGTATGTACAATGGCTCAATTTCAAAATGGACCGTTGATGATGAACAAATGAATTTAGAAGTTTTCAATGACATTGAGAAAGTTTGGTGATTGAATGCATGAAAATGAGGAAAACCCTCGCGTAGCTGTCCTGTTAATCGGTTTAGATCGGAATGATCCGCAATTTGATTATCAGATGACGGAATTAGCTAATTTAACAGAAGCTAATCAAATGGAAGTTATCGCAACCCTTACACAAAAATTAGAACGACCGGTAGCAGCGACTTATTTCGGAAAAGGAAAAGTCGAGGAGTTAAAGGAAGCAGTGGCCTTTCATCAAGTTTCGATGGTGGTAGCAAATGATGAATTGTCACCATCGCAAATTCGGAATTTGGAAACTCAAATTGGGGTTTCGATTCTGGATCGGACCGCTTTAATTTTAGATATATTTGCCTCACGTGCCAAAACTCGTTTAGCTCAATTGCAGATTGAAATGGCCCGGTTACAATATCAATTGCCACGCTTGCGTACTAGTATGAATATTCGACTAGATCAACAGACCGGTGGTGGGGGTGGTAGTTTCACCAGCCGTGGATCGGGTGAAACTAAATTAGAAACGAACCGACGGTTGATCGAACATCAAATTTCAATGATTAAAAAAGAAATCACTGATATCGAGGCTGACGACCAAAATCGACGAAAGTATCGGGATAAACAAGCAATTAAGAGTGTTGCCTTGGTGGGCTACACCAATGCAGGAAAATCAACCTACATGAACCAATTGGTGAAACGTTATGGTGAAAATCAGGAGAAAACGGTTTTTCAAGCAGATATGCTCTTTTCTACCTTGGAGACAGCGGTACGGAAATTGAATTTGCCTGACCATCAGAGCTTTTTGCTTTCTGATACGGTCGGTTTTGTATCCAAATTACCACATAACTTAGTCGCGGCATTTCGAGCAACTTTAGCTGAAGCTGCTCAAGCTGATTTGTTGCTACAAGTGGTAGATTTCTCGGATCCAAACTATCAAGCAATGATGGATACAACGATGCAAACTTTGAAGGAAATTGGGATCACTGACTTACCAATGGTAACAATTTATAATAAGGCTGACCGAATAATGGGCAGTGTATATCCTGAGCGTACGGCTGATACACTCACACTTTCGGCATTAGACAACAATTCTTTAGACTTGTTGGTCGAGACACTGCATCAAAAATTATTTGCTGATCTCAAGGAATATACATTATTGATACCATTTGCTGATGGACAAGTTGTCGCAGAACTAAACGAATCAGCACATGTACTAACGACTGAATATTTAGCTGAAGGTACGCAACTAAAAGTAGTGCTAACGCCCGTGCAAGTTCAACGGCTAAATCAATACATTCAGAGTTAATTTATCATAGTAAAAAACGAGTTAGGATTAACTCGTTTTTTTATTATAAAATTTACCATTTTTTGTCTAATTTTAGGATAAAAATGGTCTGTAGTTGCTAGGTGGAGCTTCATCGCGCTTTTTTAATTAAATTAGGATAAACCGACTTGAATTAATTTTATAAAAAGGTTAGACTAATCGATACTGTGGTTTTTCAAAGATTTATTCGAAACTAGATAAGGAGAACGTTATATGGATTTATTAAAACCTTATTTTGGCAAATACAAAAGCGATCTGGCAATCACGATTATATCAGTGATCGTGATGGCCGGAGCTGCACTTTGGCAGCCAAAACTATTACAAGAAGTGATGAAGGCAATTACGCAGGATAAGATGAGCCAAGTTAATTCAATTGGAATTGAATTAATTACGGTTGCGGTGATTGGCTTGATTGCGGGGACAATCAATGCGATTTTTGCGGCGAAGGTTGCACAAAATATTGCGGCCGATGTTCGCGAACAAACGTATCGTAAAATTCAAACTTTTTCATTCGCAGATATTGAGCGATTTTCAGTGGGGAATTTGGTTGTACGTTTGACTAATGATATTCAACAAATTCAAACTTTGGTTATGACAGCGCTTCAAGCATTGATTCGAATGCCAATTTTATTCATTGGGGCCTTATATTTAGCGATTAAAACGTTACCAAATCTTTGGTGGATTATTGTGATTATGGTGATTACTGTGATGTTAATTACTATGTTTGTCTTTACTAAAATGGGACCTTTATTTGGTAAGATTCAAGGTCTGATTGAAAAGACTAATAATTTAGCTAAAGAAAATCTCCAAGGTGTGCGCGTGGTTAAATCATTTAATCAAGAGCAAAATGAACAAAAGAGATTCGATGTTGCCTCGGGTGAATTGAATGCGATCAATGTCAAAATTGGTTATCTATTCTCGGTTATGTCACCTTTATTTACAATGGTTAGTCAACTAGCCATTGCAGGTTCAATTTGGTTTGTTGGAAGTCAAGTGGATAAGCATCCTTTGTGGATTGCGAGTGTATCATCATTTACGAATTATTTGATGCAAATTATGATGGCCGTCATTATTGGTGGAATGATGATGTCGTTTGCAGCTCGTGGATTGGTTTCAATTAAGCGAATTAAAGAAGTTATTGATACTAAGCCAACCATGACCTTTGATCTTGACGCACCAGAGCAGGAATTAAAGGGATCTGTTGAATTTAAAGATGTGTCATTTAGTTATCCAGACGATGACATGATGGTTTTAAAGGATATTACATTTACAGCCCAAGCGGGTGAAATGATTGGAATCGTGGGTGCTACTGGTTCAGGTAAGACGACCTTGGCGCAACTTATGGCCCGTTTATTTGATCCAAGTCAGGGAACGGTGAAAATTGGAGGCGTCGATTTAAAGCAAGTTAATGAAAAATCATTACGCCAAACAGTTTCGTATGTTCTTCAACGTGCAACCCTCTTTTCAGGTAAAATTGCAGATAATTTACGTCAAGGGAAAAAGGACGCTGATGAAACCGATATGAAACGGGCAACGGAAATTGCGCAAGCCGCAGAATTCGTGGAACGTTATGAAGATGTTTACGATCATCCGGTTGAAGAACGTTCTTCTAATTTCTCGGGTGGTCAAAAACAGCGTTTGTCGATCGCACGGGGAGTCATTGCTGAACCAAAGATATTAATTTTGGATGATTCAACTTCTGCCTTAGATGCTAAGTCTGAAAAATTGGTCAAAGAAGCGTTGGATCATGATTTGAAGGATACAACAACTTTCATTATTGCTGAAAAGATTTCTTCTGTGATTAATGCTGACCGGATTTTGGTTCTGGATGAAGGGAAATTAGTCGGTGTAGGAACGCATCAAGAATTAATCAAAAATTCCGATGTTTACCGTGAAATTTATGCAACACAAAAAGCGCAGGAGGTAAATAACTAATGGCAGATTTTTTGAAAGCAATTAAGTTCTTTGCACATTATTTTAAGCGTTTTAAATTGGGGTTGTTTTTGGTAGTGGTTTTCACTGTTCTATCAACATATCTACAAGTTAAGGCGCCTGTTTATATGGGGAATTCCATACAAGAGATGGGAAATTATCTCTTTGTTAAGCTCAATCCTATGACTGCGGCGCATGCTAACTTAGATAAATTCCATCATGCCCTATTGATGATGGTTGCATTTGTTATGATGATGGCAGTTTCAATGTTGATTATGGGGATTATTCAATCTCTAATATCAGCCAATTCTGTAAATGATATGCGAACGGGTCTCTTTGCAAAATTGCAACGAATGACGATTCGCTACTTTGATGAACATCAAGACGGTGAAATTTTAGCCCGCTTTACTTCGGATTTGGATAATATTTTTAATGCCATGAATCAAGCAATTTTCCAGTTATTCTCTCAAATTGCTTTAATGGTCGGAATTATCATTATGATGTTCCAACAAAATGTCAAAATGGCTTGGATTACCATGGCATCAACACCGATTGCACTTTTGATTGCCGTTTTGGTGATTGTTCAAGCTAAGAAATATGTAGATTTGCAACAAAGTGAAGTCGGACATTTGAATGGTTACATTAATGAACAAATTAATGGAGAACGAGTAATTATTACTAATGGTTTGCAAGCCGAATCAATTGCCCAATTTACACAACATAATGATAAAGTGCGAAAAGCTACATTTAAGGGACAAGTCTGGTCTGGAATCTTGTTCCCGTTGATGTCTGGAATGAGCCTAATTAATACGGCAGTGGTCATCTTTTTTGGTGGTGCAATGGCCTTAAATGGTGATTTATCACGAGCCACGGCACTAGGGTTGATTGTGATGTTTATGTCATTTTCACAACAGTACTACCAACCAATTACTAACATTACCTCAACCTATAATATGTTACAGTTGGCGATTACTGGAGCTCATCGTTTATCTGAAGTCTTTGAACAAATTGATGAAGTTTCGCCAACGAATGGCCATGTACTAACAGGAATTGAAAAACAAGTTAAATTGGATAATGTTCATTTTGGATATCAAGCAGAACGCGAAATTCTCCATGGTGTTTCCGTCGATGTTAATAAAGGTCAAATGGTTGCTTTAGTAGGGCCAACTGGTTCTGGAAAAACGACGGTCATGAACCTGCTCAATCGTTTTTATGACGTTGATGCGGGGTCGGTTTCATTTGATGGAATCGATGTGCGGGAAATGGACTTAAAGAGTTTACGTGATCATGTGGGAATTGTTTTGCAGGATTCCGTTTTGTTCTCAGGAACAATTCGGGATAATATTGTCTTTGGAAAACCCAATGCGACAGATGAAGAGATGATTAGTGCTGCCAAGCAAGCTAATATTCACGAATTCATCGAAACGTTACCAAAAGGATATGAGACAACTGTGGATGATGAAAATTCGGTTTTCTCAACGGGACAAAAGCAACTCTTATCAATTGCTCGGACGATTTTGACTAATCCAGATTTGCTGATTTTGGATGAGGCCACGTCTAATGTTGATACTGTGACCGAAGCCAAAATTCAAAAGGCGATGGAAGCTGTGATTCAAGGCCGGACTAGTTTTGTGATTGCACACCGTTTGAAGACGATCTTATCAGCTGATAAAATCGTCGTCCTAAAAGATGGTGAAGTGATTGAACAAGGAAATCATCAGGAACTCTTAGCCGAAAAGGGATTCTATGCAGAATTGTATACAAATCAAATGGTATTTGAATAAAATAAATGTGTTAATAAATTAAAAAATTTAAAAACGAAACTGACAATTACAGTTTCGTTTTTTTGATTCGTATGCACAATGAGTTGTGAAGAATGACTAAAATGGTCGATAAATCTAAAGTTATACTAAAGTAGTGTGTAATGATCCGAAATATAAATCAAAAAATGTTAAGATAAGACCAACCAAATTTCAATCTAAATTTTTGGTAAGTAACTTTACAATGTTGTGGAGGACTAGTATAATACGGTTCTTAAACTATTAAAACAAATAATGAAAATAGAGGGGTATGTTGATGGCATATTTAGAGCTACGAGACATTAAGAAATCATATTTCTTAGGTCAAGAAGAGTTTCCAGTTTTAAAAGGAATTGATTTAGATTTTGAATTAGGTGAATTTGTTTCGGTACTGGGTGAGTCTGGTGGCGGAAAGTCGACGTTAATGAACATTATTGGCGGATTGGACCGTAACTTTGAAGGTAGTGTGACAATTTCGGGCGAGAAATTAAATCATCGAAAAGAAAAGATGTTGGATGCTTATCGTCGAGGTACGATTGGGTACATCTATCAATCATACAATTTGATTTCACATTTAACTGTGTTGGACAATGTTTTGATTTCGCTTGATATGACAACTTTAAGTCATAGTGAACGAGAAGCTCGGGCTAAGGAGCTGTTGGAACGAGTTGGATTGGGTGATCAAATGAAAAAGCATCCTAACCAATTATCGGGTGGACAAAAACAACGAGTGGCCATTGCACGGGCCTTGGCTCCAGATCCAGAAGTCATTATTGCTGATGAGCCAACTGGTGCATTGGATTCACAAAATACAGTTGAAGTTTTGGAACTCTTACAAGAAATTGCTGAAGACGGTAAGCTGGTGATTGCTGTGACGCATTCCCAAGATGTAGCCAACCATGGAACTAGAATTGTCCATTTGGCAGATGGAAAAGTAGATGGAAATTCACGAATTCATGATGCTTATCCAGTGGGACAACGAACAGAAAAAATTCAATCTAAAGCAATGCCACTTTCAGCTAGCTTCCAAAATGCCTGGAAGCATTTTTCGCATAACTTCTGGCGTAATTCGTTAATTATGATTGGGACGGCTATTGGCCTCTTTGCGGTTTTGCTTTTCTCTGGAATTGGGAATGGAGTTAACGCTTATATTCAAAAGCAAGTTGGGGATTTAGCTAATCCCAATTATCCAACCATCATGAAAAATGTGGTTTCTAATAAAGAAGCCAAGGGTAAAGAATCATCTGAATTAATGCAGAGTACCATGCAAACTATGATGACAGATTATAAAAAAGCAACGATGTCACAAGATTACTTGAATCAGATTAAAGATGTTAAGCATGTTAAAAAGGTTACGCCTGGTTACATGTTTACGAATGTGACGGTTTCATATCAAGGAAATGATATTCAAACTCCACAATATCAAAGCTGGACACCAGCTTATAGTGATTCAATCATTAAAGCCGGACACGCACCTAAGGATGGAGAAATCGTCGTCGATAAGAAGACATTTGCCCAAAAGGTTAGTGCAGATAATTGGAAGTCAATTGTTGGCAAAGATGTCGATTTGACATTTGTGGCATACGATGAAAATAATGTGCCAAAACCAATTACTAAAACCTTTAAGGTGGCTGGAGTGGCCGAATCACAAACGGGGGCCATGGCTGCTACGACCGAGGCTACGATGCACCAAGTTTTGGAAGAAGCTGGGGCTAATACCGATTATACGTATGCCTCAGTTGAAATTGCGGACACTAAAAATGTTAAAGCGGCCGTAAAGGATATTAATGCCATTCAAGCTGATGGTCAAAAGGCATTCTTGGCAATTTCGGTTGGTTCAATTCTAGACACTATTAATACAATTGTGAGTCTAGCAACGAATGTCTTAGCTGCCATTTCAGGAATTTCATTAATTGTGTCAGCGCTGATGATCATTGTTACGATGTATATGTCTGTTTCTGAACGGACGAAAGAAATCGGAATCTTAAGAGCTTTGGGGGAATCAAAGCGGGATATTCGCCGTTTGTTTACTTCTGAGTCGATTATTATTGGTTTGTTATCAGCGGCATTAGCATTGGTGATGGCATACGGTCTTGGATTCTTATTGAATACGGCTTTGTATAAAATTGCGAAGTTTAATATGATTCAAGTCAGCGTGTCAAATGTTATCTTTACGATTATAGTCGCTTTGGTCATTTCATTCCTTGCTGCTTTGATGCCGGCACGACGAGCTTCACGTTTGAACCCGATTGATGCTCTAGCGGCTGATTAGTTTTAAATAAGTAAATGGGTTAATTTATAAAGCTATCTTGGTTGGTTAACTAAGGTAGTTTTTTATTATCATTGTTTAGAAATCAGGTTATGATGATGAGATTCATAGTGATTAATTTTGGAAACCATACTTTCCAATAAGTTCTTGGAAAAATTGCTATAAAAAGTGTAAAATAGTACTTAACATTTATTTTAGAGGAGACTACTAATGAATAAGAATGCATCAGAATGGCTCGCTGAGTCAATTAAATATGAAGATGATTTATTAAACGATTTGAAGACATTATTGGCAATTCCGTCAGTCCGTGATGATCAGGCGGCAACTCCGGATGCACCACTTGGCCCAAAGACGAAAGAAGCACTTACTACTTGGGAAAGTATGGCGCAACGGGATGGCTTTAAAACGGGTGATTTTAAGGGGTTAGTGGGATATGCTGAATTAGGCGATGCCGACGCAGCTGAATCAATTGATGTGATTGGTCATTTGGATGTAATGCCTGAAGGTGAAGGTTGGACGAAAGAACCATTTTCACCAGTTATTGAAGACGGACGTCTATATGCACGTGGTGCATCAGACGATAAGGGACCTTCAATGATTGCTTATTATGCATTGAAGATGTTAAAAGATATGAACGTTCCCATGAAGCGACGTGTCCGTTTGGTCATGGGAATTGACGAAGAGTCTGAGTGGATGGGAATGGAAGAATTCTTTGAAACAAATGGTTACCCTACCATGGGATTCTCACCAGATGCCGAGTTCCCAATTATTAACGGGGAAAAAGGAAATGTTTCCCAGGTTGTTCGCTTTAATGGGACAAATGGGGGAACTGTTGAATTACGTGACTTTAAAGCTGGTCAACGACCAAATATGGTGCCAGGAACAGCGGTAGCACATGTTTCCCTACAAGATCCACAAATGTTAGTTGCCGGATTAGAACGTTATTTAGCAAGCGAAAAGCGGGTTAAGGCTGAAATTGAAGTGAACGACCATTTGGCCACTATTACTTTCTACGGGAAGCAAGTGCATGGTGCCTGGCCTGAAACGGGATTGAATGCTGGAACATTCTTAGCAAACTATCTACAACAATATGACTTTGGTGGCAATGCCAAAGGCTTCTTAACTTTCTTGGGAACTGCAGTACATGATGACTCAACAGCATTTAGAATCGGGGCCTTAAAGCACGATGACTTAATGGGTGATCTTTCAATGAATATTGGAATCCAACGTTTTGAAGCAGGTGAAGATGGCTTTATTAACTTGAATTTCCGTTACCCACAAAACACTAACCCTGAAGAAATTGGGAATGCAGTTTCTAGTGCATTGACGCCTGACTTTGATGCCAAAGTAGCCATTGAAGGTCATGCGCAAGGTCCACATTATGTTTCAGGGGATGATCCACTGGTTACAACCTTGCTCGATGTTTATCGGAAGCATACTGGTTTACCAGCGGCAGAACGTGTGATTGGTGGCGGAACCTTTGGTCGCTTGTTAGACCGTGGTGTGGCATTTGGAGCAATGTTTGAAGGTGTTCCAGATACCATGCATCAACCGGATGAATTTTATCCAGTGGCCGATTTGACACGAGGAATGGCGATTTTTGCGGAAGCCATTTATCGTTTGGCTAATGAAGCATAATTAATTATAAAGTGAATGAAATCAGACTAGAATCAGTAAAGGTTAGTGATACTGAAGAATAGTTTGGTTTCTTTTTTCACGAAAGATTTAGGCTAAGGATTGAAAAAATGGCAAATGCAGCAAATCAAAAGGTGCTCGTGATTACGGGAAATACGGGGACCGGTAAAACAACGGTAGCCCGCTATTTAAACGAGAAATATCACTTACCGCAGGTAGTTACACATACAACTCGTCCACCGCGTGCTGGGGAAATCGATGGCCGTGATTATTATTTTGAAACTGAAGCTAGTTTTCCTAGTAACCATTACTTAGAGGAAGTTGTCTATAGCCACTATCACTATGGTTCATCATATGAGGGTTTAAATCGAGCTTGGGAAAAGGGACCTTTAATTACCATTGTTTTAGATACAGCGGGGGCCTTAACCTATGCCCAACAATTAGGGGAAAAAGTAGAAGTATTATATTTATCAGTTGATGATCAAGCCGATTTAACACAACGTCTGATCAAACGGGGGGATCAGTTGGCACGGATTCAAAAAAGAATAAATAGCGCTGAGTTCGTGCGCGATTTAGCTGTACCACCTGCCCTTCAGCAATATGCACACATGGTGGTGAATAACGATTGGATTCAAACCAAAAAAGCAATCGATGGTATTATTAAAAATATGTTAAAATAGATTAAGTAAAGTCGGGGCTTGTTCTCGACTTTTTTAGAAAAATTTGACAAATATAGCAATATTATGAGAAATTATACAGATAGATGAAGTTATTAATGAATTTTAAGGGGGATTTAATAATGTCGATGATTGAATTTAACCACGTTGGTAAGTATTACGGTGATTTTCATGCCTTGAAGGATATTAATTTGGAAGTTGAAGCGGGTGAAACGGTAGTTTTGATCGGCCCTTCCGGTTCTGGAAAATCAACGTTAATTCGGACGATTAATGGCTTGGAACCAATTCAAGAAGGTCATTTAATTGTGAATGGTTATGATCTGGCTGATCGTAAAACTGATATGAACAAAATTCGCAAAGATGTTGGAATGGTCTTTCAACATTTCAATCTCTATGCTAATAAGACGGTTCTAGAGAACTTAATGTTAGCTCCCCGTAAAGTTTTGAAGATGGATGAGGCTGAAAATAAAGCCAATGCGATGAAACTATTAGAAAAGGTGGGGCTGGTTGATAAAGCTGAAAAGATGCCATCATCACTTTCTGGAGGCCAACAACAACGAATTGCCATTGCGCGGTCGTTGGCAATGAAACCTAAAGCATTACTATTTGATGAACCGACTTCGGCTTTGGATCCAGAAATGATCAACGATGTCTTGATTTTAATGCAAGAGATTGCGGAAGATTCCGATATGACGATGCTAGTGGTGACCCATGAAATGGGCTTTGCCCGTGAAGTTTCTGATCGTGTTATTTTTATGGCCGATGGTGAAATATTGGAAGATACCCCCACCGCTCAATTCTTTGAAAAGCCTACAGAAGAACGAGCCCAACAATTCTTATCACAAATTAAGCATTAACGAGCCATTAATTTTAGAAGTGAACGCACCAAATAGGAGTTAATAAGATGGATAATTAACTGGAGGTTGGAAGGTTATGAAAAATTTCATAAAAGTTGGAAGTATTTTTGCCATCGCTTTAGGAATAACGCTTAGTATGGGTGGTCGAACTTTTGCGGATCAGCATAAAAATCAAGTTTTAAATCGGATTGAAAATAAAGATAAGATGGTTTGGGGGACGAAAGCGGATACTAGTCTGATGGGACTAATGAATATTAAGACCGGCCAAGTGGAAGGCTTCGACGTTGATGTAGCCAAGGAAATTACCCGGCGTATCAATCCTAAAGCGAAACCGGAGTTTGTACAAGTGACGTCAGGGACCCGGATTCCGTTACTAATTAATGGAAATATTGATGCGATTATTGCAACGATGTCAATTACGCCGGAACGAGCTAAAACGGTTGATTTTTCGAACCCGTATTTTAAAGCGGGGCAGTCGTTGATGGTTAAAAAATCTTCTGAAATTAAGAATATCAACGACGTTAATAACAAGAGTGTGACTGTTCTAGGCGTTCAGGGATCGACCTCTGTTGAAGTTATTAAAAAACGAGCACCCCAGGCCCGAGTATTGGCTTTAGCTGATTATGCCACTGCTTTATCAGCTTTGAAAGCGGGACAAGGTGATGTCCTAACAACTGATTCAGGTATTTTAGCTGGAATGGCCAAAGATGATTCTAGTCTAAAATTGGTGGGCGGTAATTTCACGCACGAGCCGTATGGAATCGCGGTCAAAAAGGATAATCCAAAGCTTGTCAAACAAGTCAATCAAGCCATTCAAGCAATGCAGGCAGATGGGACCTATGCCAAATTGATGAAAAAATGGTTTAGTGGAGTCCCAGGAATGAACTGGAAGGAGATGGCCAAGTTATGATTCATTTATTTAATACTTATAGTCATGAATTTTTAGTCGGATTTGGCTGGACGATATTATCAAGTGTGATTGCGCTATTTGGTTCACTGATCTTGGGAACATTTTTTGCCATTGTTGAAGTGATTCCGAACAAAATTACCCATTATTTGGCACGTCTGTATATTGAAGTCTTACGCAATGTTCCCTTATTAGTGGTAACTATGTTTTTCTATATTGTAATTGCTAATATTTTGAAAATTAACGGCTTTATGGCGGGTACGATTGGGTTGATGTTATATACTTCAGCATTTATCGCTGAAACCGTGAAAGCCGGAATTTTTTCGGTTGATCGCGGACAATATGAAGGCGCACGGTCCAATGGATTAAGTTGGTGGGAGGCAATGCGCTTAGTAGTATTACCTCAAGCTTTTAAATACGTGATTCCGCCGCTCGGGAACCAATTTGTAAATCTAGTTAAGAATTCATCAATCTTGGCCTTTGTAGCCGGCTTTGATTTAATGTACCAAGCAAATCAGATTTCACAATTAACTTTTGATACCTTCAATCCATATATTATTGTGGGAATTTTCTATTTGGTAATTACAATGCCAATTAGTTACTACATGCGTTATCTTGAAGACAAACTTGCACGGAGGGCCTAAATTATGATTGATAACTTTATTCAGGCATATTCATGGATTAACATGCGGTTTCTCTTAGAGGGAATGTGGGTGACCATACAGGTCGCATTCCTTTCAGTTGTTTTGAGCTTTGTGATTGGTTCCATTTTAGGGGTCCTTCGTTACGCCAAAATTCAAATTTTATCTGGAGTGATCGGATTTATCATTGATATTATTCGTAATTTGCCACTTTTGTTGATTATCTTTTTCACTTACTTTGCACTTCCCAAAATCGGGATTCAACTAAGCGTGATGGCCAGCGCGATCTTTGCGTTAACCATTTTTGAGTCAGCGATGTTAGCAGAAATTGTTCGGGGTGGAATTGTCGCGGTACCAAAGGGGCAATTAGAGGGGGCACTTTCCAACGGTTTGACTAAAAAGCAAGCCCTATGGCATGTTTTATTACCACAGGCTTATAAAAAAATGATTCCGCCGATTATTTCACAGTTTGTATCACTCATTAAAGATACGTCCTTGGCTACTATTATCATGTTGCCGGAAATGACTTATCGAGCACAAATTATCTATGCTCAACATCCAGCTGAGATCATTCCGATGTTTTTGATGCTCGCTCTCTTGTACTTTATTTTGAATTATTGCCTTTCAAAAACAGGGCAAATTATTGACAAAAGAATGGCGGTCTAACGTAATATGATATTTTGAGATAAAATAAAGATAAATTTAAAGGTTCAAGAATCACTATTCTTGAACTTTTTTTATTGGAAATGATGGAATTAGATTATTCTGATGTAAAAAACTCATGATTTGTGCTTCATGGTATAATAAATAAGACATTATTGTGAAGAGGAGACCAAAAATGAAACATTTTAGTCTGTTCCAATCTTTGCCAGATTTTTTTCAAAATAAGCGTCTAACACTCTTAGCAATCTGGGTTACCGTAATGGCGGTAATTGGAACTGTGTTAGCTTTTAGAGCGAATTTATTGGTTGGGATTGTATGGGTCATAATTATTTTATGTGCTCTGGTGTTTGTCTTTAACACCTTAAAAATTATTGGCAGTGATACACAAAAATACATTGCAGGACTTTCTTACCGCGTGAATCGAGGAGAACAGGAAGCAATTATTCAAATGCCATTAGGGGTTATTTTATATAATGAAGCGTTTGAAATTGATTGGGTGAATCCTTTTATTCAAAGAATTAGTGAACAGTCCAGTTTAATGGACCAAAAAATTGATAAAATTAGTTCAGTCCTTGCTCGGGTAGTCAAGGCTGCAACTAGTGATGATCATGATACGTGGCGAACCATTGATTGGCTAGGTCGGACATTTGAAGTACAAGTCCAAACGGATTTACGAGCGATCTATTTGCGCGATGTTACTGAAATTGCTCAAGTACAACGCAAATATGAAGCCAGTCGTCTGTTTTTTGGAATTGTTTCTTTAGATAATTTTGATGAAATTTCTGAACGATTGAATGATGCCGAATCGTCAACACTTCGTTCGCACGTAACGACGATGTTAACGGACTGGATGGAACAACATGAAATTTATGTTCGTCGATTAGCGCCAGATAAATATATGTTGATAGGTTATTATCAAGGTCTGCGTTTAGCAGAAAAAGATAAGTTTAATATTTTAAAGAGTGTCCGTGAAGATACCTCAAGTCAAAATATGCCAATTACCCTAAGTATTGGAATTTCATATCACGATGATGATGTGATGACGATGGCCAAAGCGGCGCAAACTCAATTAGATTTGGCTTTGGGACGTGGCGGTGATCAAGTTGTTGTTAAATCGCCACAACAAGATGCGCGTTTTTATGGGGGGACAACGAACCCAATGGCTAAGCGAACGCGTGTCCGAGCTCGCGTTATTTCGCAGGCGTTGAGTGAATTAATGAATTCAGCGGATCAAGTCTTTGTAATGGGGCATGCTCGTGGTGATCGTGATTCGATGGGAGCGGCCCTCGGGGTACGGCGACTTGCTAAAATGGTTGATAAACCCGTTTGGATCGTGAGTGATCCAGATGAAAAAAGGCACACCGATATGCAGATGTTATATAGTGCTATTCATGAAGATGAGCAGACTGCTGATGCGTTGATGAGTCCCAGTGATGTCTTAGCAAGAGCCACTGAACAGTCCTTGTTAATTATGGTTGATCATTCTAAACGGTCTATTACCGAGAGTAAGGAAGTCTACGATGCGTTAAATGAACGTTTGGTGATTATTGACCACCATCGGCGAGGTGAGGAATTCCCAGAGAAGTCGTTATTGGTCTATATTGAATCTTATGCTTCATCGACGTCCGAATTAGTGACAGAACTCTTTGAATATCAATCTAAAAATCGACGAGGTTTATCGAGAATTGAAGCAACAACTCTGTTGGCGGGTATTCAATTAGATACGAAGTCATTTACGATTCGTTCAGGGACACGAACATTTGATGCGGCTAGTTATCTTCGTTCAGTGGGTGCCGATGGTAAGTTAATTCAAAATTTCATGAAAGATTCTATGGAAGATTATCGCCAGCGTGCTGATCTGATTTCTAAAGCACAATTTTTGGGTAGTGATGCCATCGTAGTTGCTAACGATCAAAAGGCTTATGATTCTGTTTCGGTGGCACAGGCTGCGGATTCATTATTACAAATCGTAGGAATCGAGCGCTCTTTTGTGGTTGCAAGGCGTGACGAAAAAACGGTTGGTATTTCAGCCCGTTCAAATGGGGATAAGAATGTACAAACAATTATGGAGCGATTAGGTGGTGGTGGTCATTTGAGTTTTGCAGCGACCCAAATTAGTGGGGTAACCGTTGATGAAGCTGGTCAGCAGTTATACGCTGTCTTAAAAGATGAAACACTGCTTGATGAGGAGGAGTAAAAAATGAAAGTTATATTTTTAGAAGATGTTAAAGGACGCGGGAAAAAAGGGGAAGTTAAAGATGTCCCTGATGGGTATGCCAATAATTTCTTAATTAAAAATAAGAAAGCCGAAGTGGCAACGAATGCTAATGTTTCAGCACTGAAGGGGCAAAAGCGCGCGGCAGACCGTGAAGCCGCTGAAGAAGTACAGACTGCAGAAGCCTTGAAAGCTAAATTAGAACGAGAAGATGCAGTGATCCAGTTAAAAGCTAAAGCGGGCTCAGATGGTCGTTTATTTGGCGCCATCTCATCAAAGCAGATTGTGGTTGCGGCGGAGCAACAATTAGGGATTAAGCTAGATAAGCGCAAGATGGATATGAAGGAACCAATTCGATCATTAGGATATCGCAATGTGAAGGTAAAGCTCCATAAAAATGTGGAAGCGAACCTCCGCATTCATACTGATGAACAATAAAAATAGGGATTAAAATAATGGCAGATGAAGTCGTTGATTATAAAAATGCTCCCCAAGATAGTTTTGCGGAGCAAGCGGTTTTAGGGTCGATTTTGATTAGTACGGACCCCACAGATACTTTAGCGACAGTTAGCAGCATTGTCCAAGTTCATGATTTTTTTCAAACCAGAAATCGGTTAGTTTACCAAGCGATGCTCGCTTTGGATGATGCAGGTCGGCCAATTGACCCATTGGTTTTGCAAGACCAATTGAGCGGAATGAATCAACTCGAAAATTCAGGTGGGACGAGTTACCTGGCTGAATTGGGGATGGTCGTACCAATTGCGGGGAATGCCGCAACTTATGCACAGATCGTCAAAGATAAATCGCTGCGGCGCTCATTGCTAGATGTTTTAGCCGATGGAACAGAAGCAGGTTATACTGATATAGAATCAGTGGGTGATTTGATTGCTCGAATGTCTGGTTCGCTGGATAATATTGATATTAACGATGGTGACGCAGATTTCCAAGCTATCGCACAGGTCGTCAATGAGTCTTTTGATCAGATTGAGCGGAATGCACGGACTGATGAAAAAATTACTGGTTTAGCTTCCGGTTTTCGTGAATTAGATAATCTAACTACGGGCTTTCATCCAGGAGAAATGGTCGTCGTCGCTGCGCGTCCTGCAGTTGGTAAAACGGCGTTTGTATTGAACGTTGCTCAAAAAGTGGCAGTTATGAATCCAAGTTTGCCAGTAGCAATTTTTTCTTTGGAAATGCCAGCGGTCTCATTAGTAAATCGAATGCTGGCGTCTGAAGGAAATATTAATTCACAGAATATGCGAACCGGAGCATTGACGGATGAAGAGTGGAGTAAATTAACGATTGCGATGGCATCGTTAAGTGGCACCCAACTCTATATTGATGATACTGCGGGAATTAAAATTACTGAGATTCGTTCCAAGTTACGGCGTCTGAAGAAGCAAACTGGTCAATTGGGGTTAGTCATTATCGATTACCTCCAATTGGTTGAAGGAACGACCAACGAATCACAGCAACAAGCCGTCTCATCTGTTTCGCGGAATATAAAAAAAATGGCGATGGAATTAGAAGTTCCGATTATTGCATTGGCGCAGCTTTCGCGTGGAGTGGAGCAGCGTCAGGATAAAAGACCAGTACTTTCTGATATTCGTGACTCTGGTTCGATCGAACAGGATGCCGATATTGTAGGTTTCTTATATCGAGAGGATTATTACCGGCAAGAAGATGACAACGGTGATAGCAACGCTGCTGGGCAACAAGATGAAGATGGACCAATTGAATTGATTATTGAAAAAAATCGTTCTGGTTCACGTGGAACGGCAAAAATGCTTTTCCAAAAAAGTTATAGTAAATTTTCAAATTTTGATTATTATCATAATGATGACGATAATCCATTTGGTTAATATTAATCATGATAAATGTAATTAAAACCTTGAAAAAGAAACGCAAATAAAGTAGAATAATATTGTTGTGTTTGTGGCTTCCACAAACTGCAACCACTCGAACCCCGTTTTAAAGTCACAGACTGCGGATAAGGTGAGTCTAAGTTATATAATATATCTAATAGGAGGTCTCATACTCATGGCATCATATGCAATCATTGAGGATGGTGGAAAGCAATATAAGGTTTCTGCCGGTGACGTAATTTACGTCGAAAAGAAGGACGCTGCAGAAGGGGACAAAGTTGTCTTTGATAAAGTTGTCTACGCAGACGGTACTGTAGGTGCACCTTACGTTGACGGTGCTTCGGTTTCTGGAACCGTTGCTAAGCAAGGTAAGGAAAAGAAGGTTGTTACTTTCAAGTACAAGCCAAAGAAGCACTCACACAGTAAGCAAGGTCATCGCCAACCTTATACTAAGGTTGTCATTGACACTATTGCTTAATCGTACATCGAATATAGGAGGATAAAATCATGCAATTGAATTTGACTAACTTGACGATGCTTGCCCACCACAAAGGTGGAGGTTCATCTGCTAACGGACGTGATTCAGCAGGTCGTCGCCTTGGTACTAAGCGTGCCGATGGACAAGACATCAAGGCAGGATCAATCATTTACCGTCAACGTGGAACACACATCTATCCAGGTGTAAACGTTGGTCGTGGAAATGATGATACTTTGTATGCTAAAGCTGATGGTGTGGTAAAGTTCGGTCGTTTGGGCCGTGACAAACGCCAAGTTTCAGTTATTTCTCGTGAAGAGTATAAGACTGTTATTGCAAAGTAATTCTAAAAATTAATTATAATGAAATCCATTAGATCTTTACTGATTTGATGGGTTTTTTTGTGTTTTTTTAGAAAATGTACAGAGGATCGTTGTTCAATGCTTTTGAATGATATTGCTCATATTCTATTTGAATAGATGTCACTTGTTGTCACTTTTCATAGTTTTCGAAGCGAGGTTTGGGGTATGATGTAAAAAATAAAATTAAGATATTTTGCATCCCTTCTGACCCTCTAAACCCTAAATTTGAATTACCTACAATAATAGTGCACAAATGATACAGCGGGAAATATTTGATAATGATATACTGAAATAAAAATTTTGAAAGTTGGTCATTGCATTTTGAAAAAATTGATGAAGAATGGACTAGATGCGCCTTTAGTACCAATACTATATATACTGGCAGGTTTAATTGCGTTATTATTCGTGGCGGTATTTCATCAATACGATGGCTATTTGTGGACTATTGGATATGGTGTTCTAATGATCTTAGGGGGAGTTATTTTTATTAATACTTCTACTAGAGGTAAGAAAAAAATATGGTCATCAATTATTAATAGTGAATTATCACAATCTTCATATCATGTATTAGATTTGGGAACTGGGCATGCCAGTGTGCTATTACAAATGTCAGATAAGCTATCATCAACAAAAAAATCTATGGGGATAGATATTTGGAATAGTGATGATCAGAGTAATAATGGAATCGAAGCTACAGAAGCAATCATTCAAGAAAATGATTTAGCAGGTCAGGTAGATATTAAAACCGCCGATATGCGGTCATTACCTTCAGGCGATGGAGAATATGACTTAGTAGTATCAAGTCTGGCTTTTCATAATATCAAACCAAAAATTGAACGAAAAAGGGCACTTTTAGAGGCGGTTCGTGTTTTAGGTCATGATGGGAAATTAATTATTGTTGATACCGGGCATAATAAAAGAGAATATGCTGAGGTCTTGAATCAGGCTGGGATGGACAGTATTAACGTGAAAACATATGGAATGAACGGTTGGTGGACTGGTCCATGGATGGCAACATATTTAGTAATGGCTTCCAAAAAGCAAAATTAAATATATTTGAGGTACTTGCGAAACCTCTAAATCTAACTTGTTATATGGAAGAAATGAGGAATTTAAAAATGAAAATCCCATTAGTTTTAATGGTTACCATTTTTATTCCAATGCTTAGAAAATTAAGACGTAAGAAGAAGTGAAATAATGCTTAATGGAGTTCATCAATTATCTGATGAGCTTTTTTTATTTTAATTGAAGGAAAATTGGGTGGTTTTTTTGTTATACGAAATAAATATATTTATAATTAACATTAAGATGCAATGCCGTTATGTGGGCATGTTAAAAATATTTTGCTAGTAAATTTATCAGCATAGAGCTATATATTGAATATAAGGGGACGTAATTATGGAAAATAATTTAAAGATTATTAGGTTAGAGAAAGAGCTCACACAACAAGAAGTAGCTGATTCATTGAATGTCACTAGACAGACCGTATCCCACTGGGAAAACGCTGAACCATTACCCCCTATTTTAGCTCTGGTTGATTTATCAGAATTATATAATGAATCTATTTCGAGAATTATTGGAGAAAATAGAATGATTATAAAAAAGAGACTAAATTTAATGGCATTAATTGGCATGCTGACTCTAAATTATTTTTTAATTCCATATTTATTTCCCAGTATAAGTTTTATATTAATTGTTGTTTTACTAATCTTAGTTGGAGTTGGCTTTCCTTTTTGGCAACTATATTTATTTATTTTTGAACAGCAAAATTTCTCCACTATGGAAATAGTTGACTCATTTGTATATTTTGGCTTGGGAATATTAGGAACATTAGTTGTATATGTTATTTGGAAAAAATTATTTAAGTACATTAAGTCATACATAAGATACAATGTTAATTCGATATTTTATGAAACGTATGTACCTGATGGGAAATAATGTAGGAGATATAAAATGCTTAGTGTTAAAAATATTAATACATATTTTGGGAAAAACAAAATAATTAAAGACGTTTCTTTTGAAATAAATCCTGGAGAAATAGTTGGTTTAGTAGGTTCTAATGGTGCAGGAAAAACAACGATTATGAAAACTATTTTAGGGCTGACGAAATTTACAGGAGAAATTATTTTTAACGATGCTTTAATTACTGAAAATAAGCATGGTATTTTACAAAATGTTGGGGCTTTAATTGAGCATCCAGCTGTGTATCCTTTCTTATCAGGATATGAAAATATACAACTCTACTGTGAGACTGAAGATGAAATAGTTGAAATGGTAGGATTATTGAATATGGGTGGATATATTCATGCTAATGTAAAAAATTATTCATTGGGAATGAAGCAAAAGCTAGGCATTGCAATGGCTTTAGTTAATAATCCAGAACTGGTGATACTTGATGAACCTATGAATGGACTAGATTTAGAATCCACAATACTTATTAGAAATATTATTAAGAATTATTCAGCCAGAGGTACGTCGTTTTTAATATCTAGTCATATTTTGTCAGAATTACAAAAAATAATGACCAATATTATTCTAATTGAACATGGTTGCGTAATATTAGATAAATCGATCGATGAATTTATAGATAACACTAAATTGAAAATGGTTACTAGTGATATAAAGAAAACGATAGATATATTAAATGAAAATAATATTAACTTTGAATTGAAAGAAAGTTATTTGGTTATTAGTGCACATGATGTGGTATTAACACAGAAAATGTTAGTAAGTGAAGATGTATATATATTGGATCTTGAAAATAATTCTATCAATTTTGAAGATAAGATTATTGAATTGATTTCCTCTGAAAAGAGGTATGAAAATGACCAATTATAGTAAGTTGAAAAGTGAGTTCAGAAAATTTGTAAGGCAAAGTTTAGGTAAATGGGGATTTGTAATGTTGGTCTCCTTAATGATCTATTTTGCTATAACTACAAATAATATCAAAATGGCATTTCAGTCTGGTTTTGGAAGTACTCAATGGGTAACTATTATTATGATGATGGTTGCCGGAAACTTTATGGATATGGAGTATGCGAATGGAACTATATTGAATTTATTTTATAAACAGGATCATAAATTAACTATATATATTAATAAATTATTTGTAGTTAGTGTTTACGGTATTTTGTTAGTCTTATTTTCATTAATACTAACGCTCATGGTTGGTTATCTTTTTGGAGATTCATTTAGTATTAATCAGGTTAATGAACTACTTATAAATTTTTTCGGCACGCTTATATATTCATTCTTTATGATAGCTTTGTCTTTCCTTTTACTACCAATTTTCAAATCTAATATAGCTGTAGTTGGTAGTGGATTATTTATGGGTTTTCTAGGAACAACGATTTCCGGATTTATAATGCAACTTATTCCAAACTTTCATAATATATTAAAGTGGAACCCACTTAATATGATTTATATCATTAGTCAACTGAATAATTCTAAGTTTAAATATATTAGCGGACTATCAAGTATTGATTTAATTATTGGTAATATTACGTATTCTTTATTATTTCTGTATTTTGGTTATTTATTATTTAAAAAGCGGAGAATTTGAATAGTGAAAGGAACTTATAATGTTTGTTAGTGTGGCCAAGGAATTAAAGAAATTATCAAAACGAAAAATATCATGGATTTCGTTAATATTGACATTTATTTTTATGCTTATTATGGGAGCATCACTTAGAAGTGAATATAGCAAATTATTAATAATGGGATCATTCGGATTAGACACTATATCACCATTTTTACTAATATTAGTGGGATCAACTATTTTTTCAATGGAATTTAAAAATAACACTATATGGTTATTACTATACAAATCGAAGAGTAAACATATAGCATTTTGGGCCAAGATAATTACCCTTTTTTTATACGATATACTGCTACATGTAGTTGCTATCATCTACACAATGATTTTATCCATTACTATATTGAATAAAAGTATTTCATCGTGGCTAAATATATATCAGTATAATGAACCACTGATAATTAATTTATTGAAGACTAGTTTTTTAGATATTATTGCTACTATGATCGTAATTAGTTTTGTATGTTTATTATCGATATTAATAAAGTCTAGTGAGGTTGTAATAACATTAAGTATTTTAACTGTTTTTATGGGAAGTGGAATATCTAATAGTATTATATATAGTTATAAGTCTTTAATGAATATTGCTCGTTGGAACCCGTTGAACATCTCAACACATTTAACAACTCAATATTATAATTACAATTCTTATCATGATATGACTAGACTGAGTAACGTTCAAATGTTGTATGGAGGGATTGGATATATTATATTATTGTTATTTATTGGCTTTATAATCTTTAGAAGTAAAAGATTTTGATAATTATTTTTCAAAAAAGTGGGGAAGTTCATCAGTTATCTGATGAGCTCTTTTTATTTTAATTGAAGGAAAATAGGGTGGTTTTTATGTACTTAAAAGAGCAAATACTTTTGATGTCGGAAGAGACAAAGGCTAAATCAGAACAGCTATTTAAATTAATTGAAAAGATAAAAAAATGAAATTAAGGGCAAAGCTATTTTCGGCTTTAATTTTATTATTTTTGATATTATTCGTTCAAAGTATCCAGAAGTTGGGTCAAAAAAAATTTGCAGCTGTTGATAGTCGGACGTCCTTTTTCCAAATAACTAGTCATATCAGCTGTCACTAGTTCATCATCAGAATTGATTCGTATAGGGTGGCGACTAACTAAACGGATATTATGCGTATATTTACGATATAATTCTAAAGCTAATTCATGACCAATTGGTCCATTACTTCCCAGAATGGTTTGTATCATTTCTTAATTTCCTGAATGAACTGTCTTGCAACCGAGCGAACTGAGAATGGATTTTGACCAGTGATGATCCGCCCATCTGTAATAGCAAAGTCTGTGTAAAAGCGTTTCTTTTGAAATTTAGCCCCATGGCTTGTAGCTACATGTTGATTTAAAAATGGTACGATCTTGGTTTTGCCGGCTAAAAATTCTTCTGTAGTTGTAAAGCCTGTTATATTTTTATCTTTAATAATGAAGTTTCCCTTATCATCTTTCAGATTTAATAGACCGGCAATCCCATGACAAACAGATAATAAGTAACCGTGATGCGTATAGATTGCTCGTGCAATAGATTTAAGCTCTTTATTATCTGGGAAATCCCACATAACACCATGACCGCCCGTGTAATAAATAGCAATATAGTCATTAGGATTAACTTCAGATGGTTTGAGTGTATTTCTTAATGCCTTTTCAATGAAACTAGGATTACGGTAAAGGGCCATTATGGAATCATCAGTGTATTTCATACTTCGAGGATCGAGAGGAATGAATCCGCCATTTGGACTTACGTAGTCAATATCGAAACCAAATCTTTGTATTTCATCAACAAATTCAACGGTTTCGCCTAACCATAGTCCAGTAGGGTCATGTGTACCCTGATAATTTTGAATATTAGTTTCCACAATTAAAATTTTTTTCATTTTAAAGTATCTCGTTTCATGATAGTAATGGCTTCGTCTAAGAAGCTTTGTAGTTTATTGATTTCATCAGTTTCATGATTTAAATAATAAAAATTTTTAGTACCTTTGCTTTGGTAGTTAATAATTTTGGCATCTTTTAATATTTTCAAGTGATGAGATATAGCCGGTCGAGATAGTTGCGTTGCATCTATAAGTTGACTCACTTGAAGCCCATCACAGTTTATATTTTCTAGAAGTTTAATAATAATTGCTTGGCGTTTTTGGTCACCTAATGCAATCAAAAGTCCACTTACGGCATTTAGATCCTTCTGAAGTTGCGAATAATTTGACATTTAATATGGCCTCTTTGATAATTTTGGATTCATTCTAATGGTTTAAATTGTTAAACCATTAGGTGATGAGATTGTCAAATTGAATGGATTAAGATAATCTTAGGGCCTCAACTGTAATTTTAATCCGAAAACAGATACGGTTTTGAATAATTTTCAGCATCTAACGCCAGGAATATTATCATGAAAATTTTTAAAATTAGTATATAAATTAATTTGAATTTTGAATGTAATTAAAAATGAAATTTAAAGTCGATCCATAAATGAGGGATTTTTGATGGTAACCATCTAAAAAGGGCGCTATGTTTAATCAATAAACCTAGGCTAGATCATTGATATTTGCAAAAACATCTAGATTAAGCCGATTAATTTATTCGTGCGAAACGTATTCGTCATTTTAATTTTCTTGAAATTTTGCTAATAAACGATTAGTTTCTACCATTCATTGAGATAATATTTTTTGAACAATGAAGGTACAAATAAATTAACAACCTACATAGACTAATTGATGTTTAAATATTCATATTTAAAACGGTTGATTTAATAAATGCTTATCTAAATATGAAGTATAATTACTTTTAATCTGAGTAATAAAATAACTGATAAATTGACAATTTATCTATCTGGGTGGGGCTGATGAATATAATTAATTTAATTAATTATAAAGGAAAAAATGATTGGGATAAAAAAAGTTTTTCTGCAAATACCACTTTGCTTTTGGAAGGTGATATAGCTGATAAAATTTATTTTATTGAAAAGGGCGCAATACGTCTTTGGAATAACGATGACGGAAGAGAAATAACTTTTCAATTTTTCTTTGAAGGCCAAGTAGTATCGTCATATGAAAGTTTTCATCTAAAAAAAACGAGTGTGTTTTCCATCGAGACGATCGAAGATACTGATGTTTTAATTTTGGAAAAAGCAAAGTTAGACAACTTATTGAGCGATTCACCAGATTTAAGGAAAATGATGATAGATCAATTATCTGAACGCTTGATTGCGTACACGGAGTACTTTTTATCAAGAATTAAAGAATCTCCTGAAAAAAGATATCGTTCATTACTTGAAAAAAATAATGAACTGATACAACGGGTGCCCGCACAATATATTGCATCCTTCTTGGGAATTACGCCAGTCTCTTTAAGTAGAATCAAAAAAAGAATTAAATGATGAATTATCTTATGTTAATTACAACAGCTTGATTGCGGCTTATTATGTAGATACAAATTAATAAGGGAGAATCTAATATGAAAACATTAATTATTTATAATCATCCGTATGATGGAAGTTATAACCACGCAATTTTAGAAGCAGTAATTAACGGAATCAATCAGAATCATGGCGATTATGAGGTCATCGATTTAGATAAGGAAAATTTTAATCCGGTAATGAATGCTAATGATCTATTAGGCTTTGTAAAACATCAAGCAGTTGATCCAATGGCCATCAGTTATGCTGAAAAGATTCATCAAGCTGATCACGTTGTCTTTATTTTTCCGATTTGGTGGGAATTAATGCCAGCCATGACCAAAGGATTTATTGATAAGGTTATCTACCCGGGATTAACATATGATTATAAGAAAAATGGATTGAGTATGGTTAGTCTTTTGCCAAATTTGCAGTCTACAACAGTTATTACTACGATGAATACCCCAAAAGTAATGTATAAATTAATCGATGGTAATGCGGTGAAAAAAGCTTTAATAAAGGGAACCTTTAAAAAATCAGGCATGAAGAATGTTAAGTGGATGAGTTTTAACATGATTAAAATGGTTAAGCCTGAAAAAAGAGTAAAATGGCTGAAAAAAATTGAACGTACATTTTCGAAAATGGAATCGTAAGGGAAAATATTTATTTTTTGGTAATATTGATAATTTTATCCGTTCTAGGGTTGTAAGTACCAGATGATTAATTCACCTGGTTTTTTTTATGCTATAAAAAGGATTCAAAACATTGAAAAAAATTCTCGATCTAATATAAGATAAATTGATGAAATAATTATATTTTGACTAAATCAAAGCAGCTTTTGATCGATGTTGTATGGGATAATGCTTAAATAATTCATGCCATGCTTCTGGGTGGAGGTTAAAATTAGTCTGATTAGTACTAGGAAATGATATGCACAAAAGCTTATAGAATATAGTTGTAATAGACAAGAAGGAGCGTATAATAATTTAAGTCGTTTTAAATCATAAAGTGGGTTGCTTGAATAATAAATGGCAGCTTAAACCTTAAAGTTATTGGTATTTTAAGCATATTTAATTAACAACTAAACTCACTGGTTATGTAAGATATTGTGCAAAATTAATGCCTTGGCATAATGGGAGGCGCAGTTGGGTTTCCTTGCAAATTTGTGACCTAGAAGGTCAGTATAAACTTATCTATGGGCGAAGTAAGCGCGCATTAAATAAAAGAACTTTAGCTGTACGTCAGCTAAGTCAGACGGTCAAACTCTGACAGAAATAAACAACCGGGCCTGCGTGATGGTCAATAAAAGGAACTGCAGTCGAACGTTTTATAAGATGATGCAGATATGGTGTTTTTCGTATGCAACAAGTAAGTAAGTCTCATTTTTCGGATAATATTTTTAGTGATCTATCTTGGAAAGAAATAAAGGCGAATTTTAAAGAAGTATTTTCTCCACAATTTTATGTGCGCGGTATTTCGGGATGGTCAAAAACATATTATGTTTTTTGGGTCTTCGGTTTAGTAGTGTTAACTTACACTGGTTTTTTTATGACTCCCTTTAATCCCCTTTCAATTCCATCATGGTTAGGATCAATTATCGGATTTACCTGTGTTTGTGCCATCTCAAATAGTTCTCGATTACAAGGCTTGGCTGGCTTGATTTCTGCGACATTGATCGCGCTGGTATCAATCGCTACTGGGAATTATGCTAATGCATTCATGCAATTTGTTTATGGAATAACGCTTGACGTAGGTTCTCTGATGCTCGGAGACCGTTGGACAGCGCGGGAAACACATAATATGGATAAGTTTGGTTATATGATGCTGTCGATTGGCGGGGTTTTGCTTTGGATCTTCTTATTATTGATGGATATGTATGTTTTTCGCAGTCCGCGAGCGTTGATTGATTCATTCGAAGCTACAATGGGTGTTATGGCGGGAATGTTGTTATTGTTCCGTTATAAGTTAGCGTATATTGGCTTCACCTTTAGCGGAATTTTCTCTATCGTATTATGGGGCATAACATTGAAATCGGGTCATCCAGATTCTTTGGTATTATTTTTTAACTATATTTTGTATTTGATGAACGATGGATTGGCCTTAACGATTAGTTCTTGGTCATATAAAAAGAAAAAATAAAAACTAGATATAAAAGGCTCATATCTCTATTTCGATATTGTCATAAGACTAGTAGTAGACCATTAATGGTTGAAGTATGCTAGATTAAAAGTATTTTTGATAATAACGGCTTTTGAAATTAAAAAAGTGCATTGGACTAGTGGCTTAAAGTTATTTTAGAAATTAATTATCATGAAATCCATTAGATCAGGTCTGATCTAATGGATTTTTTATGATTTAAGATGATAATGGACAAATATGTTTTGAAGGATTCTCCCCTAAAATTTTTTTGATTAACTAAGTAAATTTAGGTTCACTTATTATCAATCTGATAGATTAAAAACGATAATATTGATCGCTATTTTTTAAGATCTATTTATAAAAATATAAGCAAGCAATAAAACCAAAAATATGATTAATTGAGTCCAATCAATAATAGCGGAAATCGGGGTCAATTGCCGTTGAGGATGGTATGATGTTGACCCCGAGGGATTGCTTTTGGGACTGATCATTAAAGGACCAATATGTATAAATGTTATAATATAGTAGTCAAGATGGTTCCGAAAAATGTGTTTTTATATTGATAATTTAAGAAAGCATGATTGAATATTTTTACGTCAGCTTATAATAATTTAAATTAATTTTTTGAATAAGCTGTTACGTAGGTTGTGTCGATGTTTAAAATTAATGCGATTGCTAGTTGAAAGTGGGGGATGCTGATGTTGAAAAGTGAAAATGAAATTTCAAAAAAAGGGTATGATTTTCGACATTTATTGAATTTTAGAATTGGTTTTGAAGTTGAACGACATCGGGTTAACTTGGCGGGTGAAATCAGTACATTTCCATATCCAAAAGGAATCGGTAATGAAGTCGAAAATGCTTGGATAACAACTGATTTCATGGAAACCATGACAGAGGTGGTGACACCGGTAGCCCAGACCGCAGAACAGGCCTTTGTAGCGCTAGATAAAATTAGTAATGTCTTGAAAGCATCTTTAGCTGAAGAAGAATTATTGTGGCCGCTATCAATGCCACCAACTTTACCGAAAAATCTGGCGGACATTGATATTGCGCATACAACTGCTGAGAAGCGTGCATATTTTATTAATTGGGTACAAAGGCATAATTTTCAACGGGCCACGCCAACTGGAGTGCATATTAATCTAGGATTAAATCTGCAATTCATCGAATCAAATGATTTGAGTCGTGATGAGATCAACGAATTGTACATGAAAGTTGCCAGAGGCTTTATGAAGAATCGTTATGTTTTAACGTATTTTTTTGGTGCCAGCCCGATTGCCGAAGAAAATTATTTTCTAGAATCACAGCATGCGGTTAACTTTGTCAGGAGTATCAGACAAAGTAAGTTAGGTTTTGGGACTAGATACCCAGGTGATTATTCATCAGTGGAAAAATATGTTGCTAAGATATTAAATGGAATTAGGACGGGCGAATTGTTTGCTGACAATGATTTTCATGCACCGGTTCGTTTACGGGGAACACAGGATTTAAATCATCTTGCTTCCGAGGGGATTGATCATATTGAACTACGAGTGTTAGATTTCGATCCTTGGTCCAGAGATGGAATTAGCGCAGATGCAGTTCATTTAATTCGGTTAATGGCGGCATATTTTATTGAATATGAGGAAGGACCCTTTAATTTAACACAGGCTGATCAAGTGAATGAAGAAGTCTCCTTAAGTTCTCCCACCGATAAATTACATCGAGGTAAGATGTGGAGTTTTATTGATGATTTGAAAAAATTTGCCTATCAAATTCAAGCAGGTCAAGTTTTCTACGATGTTTTAAATCGTTTGACGTCTCAACTTCAAAATCCAGAAAATACGATTAGCGCCAGATTAATTGCTAATATTAAAAATGGAAGTTTGAATGATTTTGCGCTGAATCAAGCGACATTAAACAAAATGGAAACCCCAAAGATACAAACAATCAAAAGCGTTTTTGAAGATTCTGATGGGCGAGTAAATAGTGATGATCTTAAAGCGCATTTATTTTAATTAATAATGGTACTTAGTGAGGTTTAAAAATGTTTATTTGAGAACTTTAAAATGAAGCATAAATCAAGCGGTGTTTGCTTCAAATAAGAAACTAAATCACTTAATCTTGAGCGCTTATTTTGTTTGATAATAAATATAATTGAATTATGCACATCATAGGCGGAGAGCTCATCAGATATAATGATGGGCTCTTTTTAATTGACTGCCATAAATAAGAGAAGTCTCTCTACAACTTGTAACAATTCGGTTGACAAGTTGCAATGAGTTAGATATCCTTACACTTGTAACGTGCGACACTACAAGTCAAGGAAGTTTTGGAGGAAATGAATATGAAAATTGCAGTAATGGCTGCCCATGGGCGTGTGGGAAAACTAATTGTAAAAGAAGCAGTTGAGCGGGGTATGGATGTTACTTCATTTATTAGAGAAGCAAACACTAACCAAGCAAAAAACGTTGTGTCAAAAGATATTTTAGATTTAACCCAAGATGATTTAGTCGGGTTTGATGTCATAGTGGATGCTGTTGGTGCGTGGGCACCAGATACGGTCCATATTATTCCAGATGCCGCTATTCATTTAGCTGATCTTCTGAAAAATACAGCGACCCGTTTATTAGTGGTTGGAGGTGCAGGGAGCCTCTTTATTAATCCGGAACATACTAAAACGGTTTTGGATGTAACTGAATTTGCGGAAGAAGCTTTACCTGTGGTTCAAGCACATCAAAACGCGTTAGACGCATTGCGACAATATACTGATGTAAAATGGACCTATGTAAGTCCAGCTGGTGAATTTAATAGTGATGGTCAAAGGATGGGTACATATATTTTAGGTGGTGAAGAATTGACACTCAATAAAAAGGGCGAAAGCATTATTTCATATGCTGATTATGCGCTGGCCATGGTGGATGAGATTGAATCCGGTCAGCATGTGCAACAACGAATTAGTGTGGTTGGTGAATAAGAACCAAAGGTGTAATAGATATAATTTGACTTTTTAGTTGTAGCAAATTATATTACAAGCAGGAGGGAATCATTTATATGCAAATTTCAAGTAAATTTACAATCAGTGTACATCTGCTTGCGCTTTTAGATTATTTAAACGATCAGCAAAAAGTTACTAGTAATATTTTAGCCAGTAGTATTGGGGTGAATCCGGTCACAGTCCGCAACGTGATGGGAGACCTTAAAAAAGCGAATATTATTAATATTAGCCAAGGGCAGAGTGGTATTTCACTGGCTCGTCCCATAGATGAGATCACTTTTTATGATATTTATAAAGCAATTGACAGTGTTAATGACGAAGGAATGTTTCACTTTCATGAGCACCCAGATCCTGACTGTCCGGTGGGGGCAATATCCATATTGCATTGGATAATAAGTTAGAACGTGTTCAGAATAATATGGAAAAGGATATGCGAGGAATCACAGTGGCTGATGTGATGACTGATATTATTAAAGAACTCAAAAAAAAGATATAATGTGGTAAAAAACAGCCGAGGTAAATATATAAATAAAAGAGGCCTTTTAATTAATTAAAAGGCCTCTTTTATTTTGTATTAAATACGGGACTATTTAATGGCGTAATAGTTTATAATACTGTTCAATGCTTTCGCAGCCTGCGGATGACCAATGAGTTTAGTATAATAATTGGTAAAACGTGCATCGGAAACATACATTTCGGCGATTGCGCGATGCATTTTTAAACTATAATCGGGACTAGCTAATTGTAACCAGGCTTGATGGTGGTTAAAAATTTTTTGCGCCAAATCCGAAGGCCAGTTTGGCGATGCGATATACTGTTGTAATTCGAAAATTAATTGCACTTCATTGGTTTGCATTTGTTGATATTGAATGGTAGTTAAATTCTTAAAGTGTTGGTTAGCGTTTCTTTGTTGTTTAGATCCGTATTTACTAACGACTTCTTTCCCAAATAATTCCTGATTTTCAGTAATTGCAGCTTGTTTAAATACAGTAAATTTTTCTGGATCTTTCATGAGTTGTTCCTCCCGATAATTAGCTAATGTGATTGCTATTTGTTGTAATGCTTGGGTTAATTCAGATTGCTTTTTTATCAATACAGACTGTTGCGTCGCTAATTCTTTAATTTTTTGCTTTACTGGTAAAGCGAGCAGTTGTTTAATTGTTGACAAATCAAACTGGAGATTGCGATACATTAAAATTAATTGAAGTTGATCGGCATCGCGGCTGGTATATTTGCGATAGCCATTGTCAGCACGCTCAGGGATTAAAATCCCGATCTCGTGATAGTATCGGAGTGTTCGTTCCGAGACGCCCGTTAATTGTGCAAAATCTTTAATTAGATAAGTCATTGTGAACCTCCTGTTTAATTGATTACTACAAGCATAAACTATTCCGTTATGGTAGGGTCAAGAATAAATATAAATATTGATTGATTTAGGTCACGATAAATTTGATTTTTGCTGACAAGTCAGGTTCATCTAAAATGGATTTGATTGAATTTAAATCGTTTTATTTAGTTTATTTTTTGTGTTAATTCATTTAATTATATTATATAAGTTGATTTTTAATTTAATGCCCAACTTGGGGTATGATAGAGATAGAAATGAGGATAGATAATGATAACATTGAAATCAAAACGTGAAATTTTAGCTATGGAGAAATCAGGAGCGATTATTGCTGGCATGCACCAGGCATTAAAAAATATTATTAAGCCAGGAATTTCGACTTGGGATATTGAAGAATTTAGTCGTAATTATATTGAAAGCCATGGTGGGCGAGCCGCTCAAATTGGATTTGAAGGGTTTGAGTATGCAACGACAGTTTCGGTTAATTCTGAGGTTGCCCACGCCTTTCCTCGTAAGGATTTAATTTTAAAAGATGGCGATTTAGTTAAAGTCGATACTGTTGTGGAATTAGACGGCGCATATTCCGACTCGGCGTGGAGTTATGCAGTTGGTAGAGTAAGCCCGGAAATCCAAAAGTTAATGGAAGTAACCTTAAAGGCAATGTATTTAGGCATTGATCAGGCTCAAGTTGGGAATCGTTTGGGTGATATTGGAGCAGTTATGAACCATTATATTGAGGATGAAAATGGATATGGGAATGTAATTGATTACGCTGGTCATGGAATTGGGCCTACAATGCATGAAGAACCAACGGTATTACATGACGGTGTTGCGGGGCGTGGTTTAAGACTACGACCGGGGATGACGATTACGATTGAGCCAATGGTTAATTTAGGAAGTTGGGAAGTGGAGACATCGCAAGAAGATGGTTGGACCGTTCGCACGATTGATGGTTCGTGGTCGGCTCAATATGAGCATGTAATTGCTATCACAGAAGATGGTCCGAAAATTTTAACATCGCAGGATGCCGAATTTGATGCAAAATACCTTTTAAAATAAAATTTTTATTTACCGTGATTACTCAAAGTTTATGATAATTTTCATTTAAATTCTCTAGGGTAGATGTATGATCATTTACCCTTTTTATGTGATTTGGAAGAAGCGCAAATAATTTATAAAATTGAAGAGACAAAAAATCATTTAGTCGACGATTGGCTAAATGATTTTTTGTTAAAAGTTTGGAATTTCATATCTAAAGTATCGCAAAAATGATCTTATTAAGGACTTGGCAAAGGCGTTGCCATAGCTAGTAGTTTAACTATCTTGCTTAATTTTTTAAAAATAAAACTTCAGGAAAAGTCTTTAGATAATCAACGGCAGGCTGATTTTAAATTTTGATTAAATGATAAAAAATTTGATTTGTTTTTAATATATCTCAATGAAAGAATTGAGGTATTTAATTCATGCCAGATGATGTTACACGTGTTTCAGTTTAATCGATCCATTTGAAAACTTATTTCTGATAAATAGTGATTAAATTTAAGGTATGATGTATTTAATAAGATTGAATTTAAATGATTGTTTTATGAATATTTGAAATCATACTGAGAATATTAGAGGCCTATAAGTTGAATTTAGATGAATTAAGTTACCTGAATTTTCGAAGAATGGGCTACTAGCAGCAATTAAATCTTGGAACGATTCATTTGAGTAGAGATAATTATCTGAAGCCAGTCAGGTTTAACAATGAATTAATTTGATCTAGATACTATTAATTTTAGGAAGGAGTTGGAATAATGAAATTTGTAATTGCGCCCGATTCATTTAAAGGTAGTTTAACCGCACAAAATGCTGCACGAGCGATTCAAGCTGGGTTAATGGAAGTTTTTCCAGATGCTGAATATGAATTAGTTCCCATTGCTGATGGAGGGGAGGGTACCGTTGAAACTTTGGTGCAGGCGACCGATGGAAGTCTGCAAGTAGCAAACGTACTAGATCCATTGGGACGTACCGTGCAGGCTACCTACGGAATTCTGGGTGATAGTAAAACTGCCGTGATTGAAATGGCAGCCGCATCAGGACTTCATTTGGTTGAAAAGGCTGAAATGAATCCATTAGTGACAACCACCTATGGAACGGGGCAGTTAATTTTAGATGCATTGGATCACCAGATTCGACGCTTCATTATTGGATTAGGCGGTTCAGCGACCAATGATGGTGGAGCTGGGATGGCAGAAGCATTGGGGGTCCGGTTCTTAGATCAACAAAAAAGGAACTTGACGCGTGGGGGTGCAGCTTTAGCAAATTTAGAGACCATTGATATGGCCGGGTTAGACCCCCGGTTAGCGGAAACTGAAATCATCTTAGCCGTCGATGTCAAAAATCCATTAATTGGAGATCAAGGGGCCTCCGTAGTTTTTGGTCCCCAAAAAGGTGCCACACCAGAAATGGTCCAACAACTGGATCAGGCTTTGACCCACTATGCCGATGTTTTAACCAAACAATATAAAATTAATGTTGCTAATATTTCCGGGGCAGGTGCAGCCGGTGGCTTAGGCGCAGGCTTTATGGCCTTTACAACGGTTAAAATTCGCTCAGGTATTGAAGTAATGATGGAAGCCGTCGATTTAAAATCAAGAGTAAAAGCGGCTGATTATGTTTTCGTAGGTGAGGGTTCAATTGATTTTCAAACGCAATTTGGAAAGGCGCCAATTGGTGTGGCTAAAATTGTGAAGAACATAGCACCACACGCTACAGTGATTGGGCTAGCTGGCTCGATAGGCAAAGAAAGTGCGACACTTTACAACTTAGGTATTGATGCTATTTTTAGCATTGTTCCAGGAGTGGTGGATTTAAAATCTGCCATTGATAATGGGGCCAAGAATTTAAAGCAGACGACATCTAATCTAGCTCGTTTAATTTCATTAAAAAAATAAATTAATTGACATAATTTTTTGGATGAAGGTAATTAACTATAAATAAAAAAACTTAGAATCAGAGAGACCAAGTCGGTTATCGTGGGAAACAAATCAAGTTAAATTAACTGGTGATGGGTGCCATCAATTGAAATGATAAAACTAATTTTAAATAAAAAAACATCTACTGGATAGCATTAGAACCGTACCCAGTAGATGTTTTTATTTAAAGAATTAATTAGTTTAATGGAACTGCATCCCGCCATCAACAATAATAGTTTGACCAGTGATGTAGTCAGAATCAGATCCTGATAAGAATGATACAACATTTGCCACATCGGCTGGTTCTGAAAGACGCTTTAAGGCAATATCTTTCGCAAATTGTTGCATACCCCAGTCATCATCTTTTCCAGCATTTTGTCCAACTTCATGCGCAATATCAAACATCATGGGTGTCTTAACAATTCCCGGCGCATAGGCATTAACAGTAATATTTTCTGCAGCTAAGTCACGAGCGGTTACTTGCGTGATTCCACGAACTGCAAACTTTGTTCCAGAATATAGGGCTAGTTCAGGATTGCCCACAACTCCGGCTTGTGAAGTGGCATTAATAATCTTTCCACCATGTCCAAGTTTTTTAAAGGCTGCATGGGCAGCTTGAGTACCCCAGAGCACTCCACCAACATTGACACCATAAACTTGTTGGAATTGTTCCTCGGTAATGGTATCAATTGGCGTGGTTGGACCTAAGCCCGCATTATTAACTAAGACGTTCAAATCACCAAACTTTTCAACTGTCGATTGCACAGCGTTAAACATATCATCACGTTTAGAAACGTCAGCTTGCAATGCAATCGCATTTTCCCCTAAATCAGTCGCAGCGGCTTGGGCAGTATCAATTTTATAATCAACTAAAGCAACTTTGAAGCCATCTTGGTGTAGACGCTGAGCAATGGCGAGTCCAATTCCTTGGGCGGCACCAGTAACAATCGCAACTTTTGACATAAAAATACACTCCTTTACTATTTGAAAGATCGCAACTTATGAACAACTCTAATTTTACGCTCATTTATTTAAGTTGGCGAATAAACCATCATATTTTTTTAAATAATTTGTATTTTTAAACACGTTTGTATGGTTTGTCATTAAATTGCCGCCATTTGCTGATTTTACGATATCCTGATGGTTTTGTTGAACTTGTTGCTTATCGTTTTTTGGCAAGAATACATTAATTGGCGATTCATGGAAAATTGCTTTATCAAATATTTCTGGGAAATCTTGAAAGGCCTCCATTAATTATTTTTATTTGATTAAAAATTTTTTAAACGGTATAACGCGTATTTTTTTCTGTAATTTGTTGACTCATTGCTGCATTTTGAATCAATAATTCGGCTGGCTTGAATCATATGCGGATGAATGGAATGTTATCTACTTATTTGACATAGATGTATCAAAACGCCTATAGCCTTAGTGGTTACTACTCTTGATTTGTTAAAATTGTCCCTGCATTTTCGTTGAAAATTGCATTAAGCTCACTACTTGAAAATAGGCTAGTATCTTCAATTTTTTGAGCCAACTTATCAGTTGTAGCCGCTGGTGTATATGGAAAATCACTACCGTACAACAATTGATCCGGTTTGACAATTTGAAGTAGTGTTGGCAACTGATAAGGTAGCACCATACCAGCTAAATCAAAGTGAACATTCTTTTGCTGCATAACTTGCAATAAATCATCTGGTTGCGGATCCGTTGGAGCCGATAAGAATTTATTTCCTTCAGAAATACGTTGTGCAATGATTGGAAGTAAGGCGCCAGCATGAGGGATAATCCAACTAATTGCTGGGTAACGGGAAAAAATTTGGAATTGAGCAAGATTCACAACTGCTCGAGTAGTGTCAAAGAAAAATTCCATTAGCGGTGTTTTAATACCTTTTGCCGCATCAATATTTTGTTCTTGGGGCTCGGTAGGATGAATAAAAATGGTCGCTTTCTTTTCATTTAACAAGGCCATCACATCATCGAGCTTGGGATCCCCTAGGTATAATCCTTGTGTATTACTTGGGAAGGAGAATCCAAGTGCTGTATCTGCGAAACGTTCGATTGTTTTTAGACTTTCATCAATAAATGGTAATGGTAATGATGCACTGTAGGAAAACTTTTCTGGAAATGTCCTGCTAATTTTTTCGGCCTCTTCATTAATTGCTGAAATAATCGCAATGGTCTCAGCTTGATTTCCCAAACTAGGATGAGGACTAGAGAGTGATAAGACAGAGTGATCAATGTTGCTATCTTTCATGAACTGGAGATGCTCTTCTAGTGACCATTTTGGGGTGCGAACCCCGTCCGCTTTGCCATCGTAGTACTTATTTAAATAATCAACATATACCTCAGGTAAAAAGTGGGTGTGAAAATCAATTTTATTAGTCATTTGTCTGCCTCCGTTTGTTAATATGTATATATCATAGAATTAAAAACAAAGATTGGGGAGGTACAGAATTTTAAATTCTGTGTCAACTATGTATGAAAGAAATTTCAAATAGTAAGAAACAGTTATTAAAGGCACTTGCTTATTTTTTAAACGACAAACCGATTGAAGAAATTAAAGTATCTGAATTAATAAATAAAGCCTATATAAGTCGGTCAACATTTTATCGCTCCTTTGAGACCAAAGAAGAATTCTTTGAGTGGGTCCTAGAATACTACATGGAGGGATTGTCTGGGGCGTCTTTGAATAATGCGGATAATCCGATAAGTTTCTATACTCATTATTTTGATTACATATCTGAAAATGCGGTATATTTTAGAGCATTTAATAATAGCTCAATGTGGCCACAGTTCATCTCAGCGCTAAATCAAAATGGAGTCCACATTTATCAAGTGTTCATCTCTCAAATGACAGATAATAAAAATCTGAGTTATCTAGTCAGCAACTACGTGATTAGTGCTCATATTGGGGTGGTTACGTCGTGGCTTAATAATGACCTGTTAGTTTCACCCACAAATATAGCATCTATTGTGACTGAAATGACTACGTCTGCACTGAAGAGTCAGGGATTCTCATTGGGGGAACTTTTCAATTCAAATACATAAAAAACACCCATCAAATTCAATGGGTTTCTTAAAAAAGTATCCTAATGTATTGATTGCGATAACTTGTTGGGTCCACCCGCATGATCCGTTGATCGTTCTAAGATTTAAAACTGGATTAATGTAGTTGGACACTCTTTATCTTAGTTCCAATGCTAAAGATTACGTGCTTTTAGGTAATTGTTCGGTTAAATGTTAATTTTATAATTTATTTTCCATCTAATTTGACTTATTATTCGCGTTATAATGGAACTCTGAATGTGATATTGATGTTAATTGGGTATATCATAAAAATTTAAGCCGATGAAAGAAAATTATCAAAGGGTTGAATTAATTAAAGAGGTGAGTGATTAATGACAGCATTAACAGAAATTTTAGGAACTAAATATCCTTTAGTTCAAGGGTCCATGGCACGAATCTCCAATCACGTTTTGGTGATTGCAGTCTCTAAAGCAGGCGGATTAGGTGTTTTAACATCGGTTGGTCTAGATCAAACGGGACTACGTACGGAAATCAAAAAAGTAAAAGCGGCAACGGATCAGCCTTTTGCGGTCAACTTAATGTTAATGATGGATAATATTGCTGATTTAGTCGAGGTTATTATTGAGGAAGAGGTCCCAATTGTAATGACCGGCGCTGGAACCCCGAAACCTTATATGCCCATGCTACTGGCGGCCGGTGTGAAGGTGATTCCCGTCATTCCATCAGTGAAATTAGCTCAAAAAATGGAAGCGTTGGGGGCGGTGGTCGTTGTGGCTGAGGGAATGGAGTCCGGAGGTCATATTGGTGCGACCACTACGATGGCGTTGGTGCCACAAGTGGTTTCAGCTGTTCATATTCCTGTGATTGCGGCTGGCGGAATTGGTGACGGTCGGGGAGTGGCGGCAGCCTTGGCCTTGGGTGCTCAAGGGGGACAGATCGGAACCCTATTCTTAACGGCTGATGAAACACCGATTGCTGACGCCTATAAAGCGGCTATTATTGACGCAAATGATACAGCGACGACAGTCACTGGACGTCAGGCAGGGGCGCCGGTTCGCGCATTAAAAAATACCATGACGAATAAGTATCTAGAATTAGAAGCGCAGGGGGCAACATGGGCGGAATTAGAGACGGTGGTTCTACATTCTTTAGCCAAAGCTGCTTTTGAGGGAGATTTGGAAAATGGTTCGATTATGGCTGGTGAAATTGTTGGGTTAATTCAGACTCGACGACCCGTTCAAAAGATTATTGAAGATTTATTTCATGAGACTGAAATGGTGATTAAGCATTTAAATAATTTTAAATTAAATTTTTGAAGTTATGATTTTATCTGCGAGTAAATTGTTAAATAAAATTGATAATCTATGATTTTTGATCAAAAAAAGATGTTAAAATCTAAGTTAGATTGGGAGTAATAATAAAATGAATAAAATATTAAAAGAACAATTTTTTGTTGATGATCTTTCAGCTGATCAAAAAGCTGTCATTCAAGATATTAATGATTATATCCAAAAAGGAGTTGATGGAGATCAGCATGCGGTAGCTATTATTCAGGGTGCAGCTGGAACGGGGAAGTCTGTTGTATTAATGGAATTAGTCCGAAAGTATATGACGGATCAGCAATTTAAGACGGCCTTAGTGGTGAATCATCCCGAGTTGTACAAAGCTTATCAAGACTTAGGAGAATCAATTCCGAATTTAAATGTAAAATCAATTCGACGACCAACAGCGTTAATTAATGATGCACAAAAGAATCATAAAAAATATGATATTATTTTTGTAGATGAAGCACATTTATTATATTCTAAATCCGAACCTTATGCGCATTATCGGGGTGAAAATCAATTAACTGATTTGATGGAGTTAGCAAAAGTGGTGGTCGTAGTTTATGACTTTGCTCAAGTTTTTCAGTCAAAAATGTATTGGGATCAAGATTTATTATTTCAAACGATCGATCAACATCCATACAAAATGTTTGATATGAACTTTCAATATCGAATGGTTGCTAGTGATCAACAGGTTGCATGGATGGATGCCCTCACGGATCAAAAACCAATGAAGGCATTTCCGGATGATAGTGATTTCGAATTTAAGATGTTTGATACGGCGGGGGCGCTGTTTGAACAAATTAAAAAACGGAACCATGAAGTTGGGATGAGTCGAGTGGTAGCGACCTCTGGTTTTCCTCGAATTGATGGTCGACATAATGTTGAAATGGATACCTTCAGTTTGCCTTGGGACGAATGGGACCCACAACGGACACATTGGGCTAAGCGTGAAGGTTCAATTACGCAAGTGGGGACTATCTATACGTTACAAGGTTTTGATTTGAATTATGTGGGGATGATTATTGGTCCCTCGTTTGGATATGATCCCAAAACTGATACGATGACGATTATTCCAGAAAAATACTCACATAAAGAAATTTTTAAAAAACGTAAGGATCGTCAATTTAGTAAAGAGGAGTATCAAGCATTTATTGCCAATGTTTTAAATGTTTTAATGAAACGTGGTAAATATGGGCTCTATTTAACAGCGTATGACGATGCATTACGAGCACGCTTGATGGAAATTAATCAAGATGCATTAGGTGAATAAGAGATCTTTAATGATGGAGCGCTAGTGATAGGGCTCTTTTTTAATGAAAAAAACTGTAACGGTAAATTCGTTACAGTTTACGGGGAAATTTATGTTGAGTGGGTGAGTAATAACTTTTGGCAATCCTCGCAAAGTCCAATAAATTCTAAACTAGTTTGTTCAATTAAAAAGTTGCTATCTTCGTGGGCGAGCCGGGGGAAATTATACAGATCAATGTTGGTACCATCAACGATTTTACCGCAGTTGCGACATAGGACATGATAGTGGGGATGACCAAAATAATCATAATGTTTTTTACCATCCTGATTATTATCAATGACATAGACCAATTGACTATTAATTAAAATATCTAAAGTATTGTATACGGTTGTCAGATTCATTTGCAAACTTTTAGCAATGACATCCGCGCTGGGATGGATTCGGTTTTGGATCAGGTAGTCTAAAATGTTTCGTCTTTGGGTAGTTTTTTTGATTCCTTGTTTTTGTAAAATTTCTAAGGCGTGATTTAATTCACTCATGGGTAAAAATATTCCTCCGGGGTAAGTCTTAATTAGGGCTTTCAAAGTACTTGCCCCAAATTATTATCAAGCTGGAACTTATTAATAATAAGCTAAGTATACCATTGATTACGATTGGACGGAAAAGGAGTACGTCGATCAATGTTGCTCAAAAATTAATTAACTGGGTATTTGAAAAAAATAGAATTATATTAATGGTTGTTTGTGATGAATTCGACAAAGATAACGTTTTATTTTATAATCATTATAAACAAAGGATGGATTAATCACAAGAATGTGAAATGAGGTAATTAAAATGATAAGTGCGAACTTGGCTCAAGACGTTTGGAAGGATCCGGGACTGAATGTTTCTTTTGTAGTTTTGAATTTAAAAAGAATGAACTTGCAAGAGGATCAATCAGCAATGGCCACATTTTTTGATCGCTCACAAGCTATTATTCGATCGATGCGGATTAGAAATCCACAAGATAACCTTCAAGTTGCAATTGGTTTAAGTCAGACTGCGTGGAAGTATCTATTTCCCCATCATTCAGTACCGAAGGAACTAGAAAATTATCAAACGTTAACGGGACCGAAGTATAGCATGCCGGCCTCGGGCGGTGATTTGTTTTTACATATCCGTGCTGCGCAAGAAGCAGTCGTTTACGAAGTTTTGCGCCAAATGATGATTTTTCTACGTCCCATTACTTCGGTTTTAGATGAAACTAAAGGTTTTCGTTTTCTGGAAGGACGATCTATCATTGGCTTTATGGATGGAACCGAGGCACCAGCCCTAGAAGATGCGGCTGAATATGCACTCATTGGAGCAGAAGATCCTGACTACGAAAATGGCTCTTATGCTTTTGCGCAGAAGTGGCAACATAATATGGCTTTTTGGGAACAAATGAGTGTTGAAAAACAAGAACAGGCCGTTGGACGAAAAAAATTTGACGATTTGGAATTAGCTGATTATGCCAAAAGTCCTAATGCGCATAATGTAGCTTCGAAGTTAGAAGTAGATGGGATTGAACAAAAAATTATTCGTATGAATGTTCCATTTTCTAATCCGGCACTAGATTTCACAGGAACTTATTTTATTGGCTATGCCCGGCACTGGTTGGTGACTAAAGCAATGTTAGAACAGATGTTAGCACAATCTGATTTCTTGCTAACTTTTTCTGAAATATTGAGTGGACAACTTTTCTTTATTCCTTCAAGACCCACGCTAATTGCTATGGCAGATGGTGAATTTTTCTAAATGAGGTTTAATTATGGATGAAATACAGGTACGAAACCTGACAATCGCCTTTGAGCAACCAATCTTAAAGGATCTAAATTTTACGGCTTCTTCTGGTGATTGGATTACACTAGTTGGTAAGTCGGGAAGCGGTAAGAGTCTTTTTTTAAAAGCCTTAGCTCGTTTACACCTTTTAAACTCAGGGCGAATCAGCCTAAATGGAATAAATTATCAAGATTATGCAATCGGTGAATATCGGCTAAATGTTTCGTATGTTGTTCAAGCCGCCCAATTATTTGGGGAAACCGTTCGGGATAATTTAGACCTTCCATTTTTAGTACGTAAATTAGCTCCGGATATTCAAAAACAGTTGAATGGATTAACACAAATGGATTTATCAGCCATTGATTTGGATAGGCCGATTACCGAGTTATCTGGTGGTCAAAAACAGCGGATTGGTTTACTGAGAAATTTGTTGTTTCCACCGAAGGTTTTATTGTTAGATGAGATTTCTACGGGTTTAGATGAAGAGACCAAGGAACTCATTTGGTCCGTCTTAAAACAAATACACCATGATGAAAATAATATTATTTTATCAGTCACGCATGATCACGACGAGATCAAAGCAGCAGAACAAATTTACACGTTTGAATCTGGACAAATGAGGAAAATTAAATGAATGTAAATGTGGATAATAAATCATTACTATTGGCGTTTAGTTTAGTATTAATTTCTTTATTAATCAGTCACCAACAGAAATTAAGATTAGAACGTGAAACATTAATTGCTGTTTTTCGAGCGGTCCTTCAATTGATTCTTGTTGGTTATTTGTTAGCCACGATTTTTAAAGTTAATAATTTGGTCCTAACTTTGGCGATGCAGTTGTTAATTGTCTTCAATGCGGCCTGGAATGGTAAAAAACGTGGAGGTGGTATTCGATATGCTTTTTGGATTGCATGGGGCGGGTTGATGCTATCGACTTTTTTGACAATGGGGATTCTATTATTGACTGGAGTTATTAAACCACAACCATTTCAATTAATCCCAGTTACCGGGATGATTGCTGGAAATTCGATGACTGCAGTAGGGTTAGTTTATCGAAGTTTACAGCAACAATTTTTAGATCAACAGGGTCAGGTTTTTGAACGATTAGCGTTAGGAGCTAATCCGAAATTAGCTTCAGGTGATATCTTTAGGACGGCGATCCAAACGGGGATGCAACCGACGATTGATTCTGTTAAAACGTATGGGATTGTCTCGTTACCGGGGATGATGTCGGGATTAATTATGGCCGGTATTTCGCCAATTAACGCGATTAAATACCAAATTATGGTGGTGTTCATGTTGTTAGCGGCAACTGGTATTGCGTCAGCTTGGTCGGCATTTCTCGCTTATCGACAATTCTACAATTCAGAGTGGCAATTAATTTTGCCTAAAAAAGAAACTCGATAGCGCGGAGTTATGTATATATACTTTGCCATCCTTAGAGTGGACGATCTATCAAGATCGTCTTTTTTTAATTCTATTTTTTAAGCCTTCCAGTGATGCTGAATTCAAAATATTAGCTATTTAAATTTGTAATTACTTTGACACAGATAGTAGTGCGTGATATAGTAGTTGGTATAGTGAGGTAATGTAAATGGAGAATGAATTATCAAAAGATTTAATCCGCGGACATACTGATGCCATCGTTTTAAATCGCTTGAAACAAGGTGATTCCTATGGCTATCGAATCGCACATGATATTGCTGACCTAACTAATCAAGAATATATTTTAAATGAAGCTACCCTTTACTCGGTTTTTCGGCGATTGGGTAAAGCAGGATTAGTTGATAGTTATTATGGTGATGAGACTAAAGGGGCACGACGGAAGTATTATGCTTTAACCACTGCGGGTGAACAACGGTTAGAAGCTGAGAAAACGGCCTGGAAGTTTGCTAAAAAAACAATTGATGAATTGATGGGAGAAAGCCTATGAATCAGGATTTAGAAAATCGTATAAATGAAATATTCATCGGTTATGAAATGACATTACCGTTAATTGAGTTTAAACAAGAAGTGTTAGCTGATGCCAACGAGGCTTTAGAAGATTATCGGATTGCACATCCCCAAATTGACGAAGTCAAAGCAATTGATCATGTTATGCGAGATTTAGGTGATTTAACGCCCATCGTTGAGATGATTAATGGTGAGCAAAATAATAACCTGCCGGTGTTACAGCAACAGACCATTGAAAATGAATATGATGTAATTAATGTTAATGTCTTTGCTGGTCAAGTTTTCATTGTCGCAGGTCAAGGATCTAAACCGAAAGTGGAACAAGTTTTTAATCATGAACATCCTGAATTAGCAGTTCAGATTGATGATCGTATGAGAAGTTATAATATCACGACCCCTCGTTTGTCAGGGTGGAGCTTATTAAACATTTTTACAGAAACCACCCGTAGCCGCTTTAAAAATGTGATTAAAATTGAACTCCCAGCTAATTATCGGGGAGATCTGAATTTGAAATTAAATGCAGGTGAAGTGTTTATTACTGATTTGAAATTAGCACAACACTTGAATTTAACCGTGTCTGCGGGCGTTTTGCATGTTAACCGAGTACAGAGTCAATTACTCCAGTTAGATCTTCGGGCTGGGAAGGCCAGTTTAAAAGATGTTAAAGTTGCAAGTTCATTGCAAGGATCAGTCTCTGCTGGAGAGCTGACGATGCATCAGGTTCAAGCTTATTTTAATATGAATGTTGCAGCAGGTAATGTGAATGGATTTGATTTGATTGGTAGTGGTGATTTTGATGTCAATGCAGGTAATTTAGGACTGAGTTGGGATCGAATTCTAGGTGATCTTGATTTTAGCACAGCTCTTGGTAATATTAACGTTCGATTTAAGCCAGAAATTAGTTACTATCTTAATGGACATACTACGATGGGATCAATTCGTGTTTTGCGCGAACATCAGGTGCAAGCGGATTCAACCAACTTGAATGCCCAAGTTGGATCTAATCCGACATTTCGAGTGCAAGCACAGACTTCGTTTGGAAATATTATAATTAAATAAAAAAAGGAGTGTTAGTTATGAAGCAAAAAATATATCGTTCAAAGCAAGATAAAGTCTTAGCCGGTTTGTTGGGTGGTTTAGCCGAGTATTTCGGTTGGAATTCACAAATTTTGCGAATCATCTATCTATTATTGGTTATCTTTACCGGCTTTTTCCCATTTGGGATTTTGTACCTACTATTGTTATTAGTAATTCCTGAGTCGCCTTATCAAAATTAATAAAAATAAAAAGTTTAACCAACACTATTTATGGCTGGTTAAACTTTTTTATTTGGGCTTAAATTTAAATTAAACGAATTACGTTTAAAGATGGTATTCACCACTTTTAAATGTAATTGATGAGACCGGGTGTTTTGATTTAAATTGAGGATTAAACGTGGGGTTTAGGGCTAATTGTTGATAATTTAATTGTAATTTTTGAGTGAGTGTTAGGGGCATCATGGTTTGTTGGTAGCGGTCTAGAAAAGCAATGATGAGAATTAGTAATGCTTGTTGTTTTGATTGCGTAATATTTATTTCAAGTTGTTGATGTTGATTGAGCGAACTATGCAATAAGACCTGTCTTCCTTTAAAAATGTAATATGCCCTCTGTTTTGGGTGGGCGAAGACGACCCAATTAAGGCGTTTTATGTAGATCACCTCATGCATCGGTAATGCCAGACCGAAAGAGCCTAACTGACGCTCTCCAGATTGAATCTTAAAACGCGGGATTATTCCTGTGTTAAGTTGCTTTATTTCAGCTAAAAACATATTCTTAGCATCATGAATTTGAAGTTGATAGTAATATTGACTTAACTGACCACGTAAAAAGTAAATTGTATGGCCATTCTGATCGGTCACCCAACTAGAACCATATTGTTTGGTTGCTTGTGTTTGATGTAATATGAAATAACACATGTGGCATCCTCCTAACGATAGAAAGTGAGATAATAATGTCGAATTTAGATTCATTAAAGGGAACCGATTGGTGGGAACCATTAAATCAACAATTAGGACCTCAATATTGGAAAGAACTAACGAATTTTATTGAAATGGTTTATCAACATGAAAATGTATATCCGGCGCTAGATCAAATTTTTAAGGCATTTGAGTTGACACCATTGTCTAATACTAAAGTAGTCTTATTAGGACAAGATCCGTACCCCAATGCAAATCAAGCGATGGGACTGAGTTTTTCAGTACCTGAAAATCAGGCTTTACCGAAATCGTTAGTGAATGTATATAAAGAACTATCAAACGACTTGCAACAGGCTGCGCCTCAAAATGGAGATTTAACTTTTTGGGCCCAACAGGGTGTGTTACTTTTAAATACGATTTTAACAGTTCCTGCAGGGAAACGGAATGGGCATGCAAATTTAATTTGGGAGCCGTTAACTGATGCTGTCATTACGGTCATTAACCAACAACCTCAACCAGTGGTATACTTACTTTGGGGCAAGCCGGCCGGGCTAAAAAGTGCATTAATTAGTAATTCAAATCAATTGATTTTACAAGCACCACATCCAAGCCCACTAGCAGCCTACCGCGGTTTTTTTGGTAGTCGGCCTTTTTCAAAAATTAATCAGTATCTTGTTGAAAATAAGATTGCACCTATAAATTGGAATACACAAGTCGGTTAATTTAAAACTTGGTGCAAAGTTTCACTTGTAAAAAGGGCTATGTTTTTGCGATAATAGAAGTGTAAGCGTGCTCATCAATTTTAATCATTTTTAAAGATAAAAGGAGTCAATCATGGAACTGTTTGAACAATTAGCGACAAAGGTACGTGATCAAAAACAAATCCTAGTTTTCCCTGAAGGGGAAGATATTCGAATTCAAGGAGCGGCCATACGGCTGTTAGCTGATCATTTAGTTCAGCCCATTTTGTTAGGAAATCGGAAAGAAATTGAATCGGTTGCTGAAGCTGAGGGTAATGATCTCACGGGAATTGAAATTATGGATCCAATTGAATACCCTAAAGCTGATCATGAAAAGATGGTTAATGCCTTAGTAGAACGTCGGAATGGTAAGACGGATGCGGCGACAGCGACAAAATGGTTAAAGGATGTTAATTATTTTGGGACAATGTTGGTTTACCTGCATAAGGCTGATGGAATGGTTTCAGGAGCGACACATCCGACGGGAGATACTGTCCGGCCGGCCTTGCAGATTATTAAAACAATTCCTGGATCAAAAAGAATCTCTGGATCATTTGTTATGCAACGTGGAGACGAACGATATATTTTTGCTGATGCCGCAATTAATATTGATTTAGATGCACAAACGATGGCAGAAATTGCGATTCAGTCTGCTCGAACAGCACAAGTCTTCGGAATTGATCCGAAGGTTGCTATGCTTTCGTTTTCTACTAAAGGTTCAGCAGCAGCACCGCAAGTAAATAAGGTGGTAGAAGCGACTGAAATTGCACAAGCTATGGATCCTCAGCTTGCACTGGATGGTGAACTTCAATTTGACGCGGCCTTTGTCGAAAGTGTCGCGGCTTCAAAAGCCCCCGACTCAAAGGTGGCAGGGCACGCCAATGTTTTCGTGTTCCCTGATTTGCAATCAGGGAATATTGGCTACAAAATTGCCCAGCGTTTGGGTGGTTTTGAAGCAGTAGGACCAATCTTACAAGGTTTAGCGGCACCAGTTTCTGATTTGTCACGTGGTGCAAACGAAGAAGATGTGTATAAGACTGCGATTATTACTGCGGCCCAAGTCGTTGAAAATCGTGTAAATTAAAATTAATTTAGATATTCATTTTATAGCCCAAAAGAGATTTTCCTCTTGGGCTTTTTTAATAATTAAATGTGCAACGATTTTAATTTAGTGTCTGTTCATGATGTTAGATGAACGGGTTAATTCAGGCTTTAGATTTGGTAGTGTTTTATGATGAGAGAGACCAATATCGGGAAAAATGATATAATTTTAAATATGAAAAGAATTGTAAAAACGGTTGAAGAAACCCAAGCATTGGCTGGACATCTAGCTCAACAAATTACAGCAGGGACTATTATTTTATTGAAGGGTGATTTAGGAGCCGGTAAAACGACTTTTACACAAGGCTTTGCTCGTGCATTAGGCATTCAAAGACCACTAAAAAGTCCGACTTTTACCTTAGTACGTGAATATGAAACTGTAAATTTCCCACTATATCATTTTGATGTATATCGTTTAGGAGAAGAAGGTGGAGCCGACGAACTAGGATTGGATGAGTATTTTCGACCTGATAGCGTAGTTCTGATCGAATGGGCAGAGTTTATTCAAGATTTGTTACCATCTGCTGTTATTCAAGTTGAATTAAAACGATTAGACGATGATCTCAGTGGCGATTTACGGATGATCGAAATTAGTAGTTTTGATCCTACATTAGCGGATATGATTAAGAATATGGAAGATTAACATGGAATTATATATTCGTGGAGCGGAGCCAAGTGATGCCCCCGCAATTATCAAATTACTGAGACAATTACAGGCGGAATCAACGACTTTTGAGGTTGTTGAAAATTTAGATACGCTTATACCGGAACAATTATCCATGAGTTTAGCAGAAATTCAAATCTCAACGGATGCTTTGATTTTGGTAGTTGTAAATGAGCAGAATGATTTTTATGGCATTTTAACAGCATTACCGAATTCAACAGCTTTACATCAAACCGAAATTGGAGTGGCAATTTTACAGAAAATTCAAGGAATGGGGTTAGGCCAAGCTCTAATGGAAAATTTATTGGATTGGTTTGTTGAGTATAGTTCAAGTCAGCAGCTCTTTTTGACCGTTCAAATTCAAAATAAACGAGCTCGACATCTATATGAAAAAATGAATTTTAAATATATTGAAAGATCAAACCAAAAAACGATGCACGCTCAAGGGGTGCTCGTTGAAACTATTGATATGATTTTAGAGGAAAAAGATTTATGAATTTTATTGCAATGGATTTTGAGACAGCAAACGCCAAACGATATAGTGCCGTTTCAATTGCGGTTGTGGTTGTGCGAGAAAGTCAGATCGTTGACGAATTTTATTCGTTATTGAATCCACCGACGGATTTTAGCCAACAAAATATTAGGATTCATGGGATTCAACCTCGTGACGTTGCAGATGCACCTAGTTTCCCATTAGTTTGGCAAAAAATTCAACAATTTTATACCAGCGAACAGTTAGTGGTAGCTCACAATGCGGCATTTGATAATAGTGTTTTGAAAGCTAGTTTAGAATATTATCACTTACCAGCACCTCACTATTTATCCTTAGACACAGTCAAAACTTCGCGTCGGTTTTACCCTCAATTGATCAATCACAAACTAAATACCGTGGCGGAGGCATTAGATATTCCATTAAATCATCATCATCACGCCCTAGATGACACCATGGCTGCAGCTCAAATTTTATTAACCCAAGCTCAAGAATTTGGGGTTGATCCGCTCAAGAACTTAGTAAAAGTAATTTAGGAGGACAGACAATGACCATTAATTTGCAAGCAAAATTCCCTGGATTTGATATCAAAAGTCATGAAAAATTGGCACCATATACTAATACTCAAGTAGGGGGACCAGCCGAATGGGTATTCTGGCCCCACCGCGTACAAGAATTGATTGACGTCTTAGCCTTAGTGCGACAAGAGAAAATGCCGGTGACAGTTCTAGGGAATGCGTCTAATTTAGTGATTGGCGATGCGGGATTAGAGGGACTAGTGATCTTCTTGAGCCATCTTAACCAAATCACAATCAATCGTGATGATCAGACGCTTAAAGCCGGTGCAGGAGTACCTTTAATTGATGTAACCCAAGCGGCTTTACAAGATAGCCTTTCAGGCATTGAATGGGCGGCGGGAATTCCTGGATCCGTCGGAGGTGCCGTCTATATGAATGCTGGCGCTTATGGTGGCGAGTCGGCCGATTGGATTAGTTCAATTACTGTGTTGACACCTACCAACGAAATCAAAACTTATCAGAATGTTGAACTGGACTTTGGTTATCGACACAGTTTGGTTCAAACGACAGGGGATGTGATTTTAGATGCAACGTTTAAGCTGGTACCTGGTGAATTTAAAGCGATTGAAATGTTAATGGAAGATTTTAATACACGTCGTGCCTTACGCCAGCCGTTAGAATATCCTTCATGTGGATCGACTTTTAAACGTCCAGAGGGATACTATGCAGGTCGTTTAATTATGGACGCAGGTCTACAGGGCTTCACCATTGGGGGAGCACAAGTTTCCACTAAACATGCCGGCTTTATCGTAAATGTCAATCATGCAACTGCGGCAGATTATATTGCAGTTATTCGGCAAGTTCAAGCAGTGGTGGCTCAAAAATTTGATGTACAATTGGAAACGGAAGTGCGCATTTTCAGCTAAGCGAAAAGGCCTCCGAATCATGCTAGAAAGGGGTTGCCATGGAATTAATTGAAACAGGAGTGGCTTTGTTGGGAATTGTGTTAATAGGTAACTTAATTTCACATTTGTTGCCTAAATTACCAGTTAGTTTAATTGAAATCTTGTTAGGATTAATTGTAGCGGTTTTTTTCAAGGTTCAAATTACATTAGATACCAGTTGGTTCTTATTATTATTTATTGCACCTTTACTCTACTCAGATGCTTGGCGTTTTCCGAAAAGAGAATTGTGGGCCTTGCGTGGACCCATTTTTGGAAATGCAATTATCTTAGTTCTTTTAACAACGGTCTTAGGTGGTTTTCTAATTTATACATTTGTTCCTGAATTATCACTAAGCGTTTCATTTGCATTGGCTGCTATTTTATCACCAACGGATCCAGTTGCAGTACAGGCGATTGCAAAAAGTGTGAAATTACCAAGTAAATTATTACATTTAGTTTCTGGCGAAAGTTTAATTAATGATGCTAGTGGACTAGTTGCCTTTAAATTTGCCTTAGCGGCGGCGGTCACTGGTACTTTTTCATTGTGGCAGGCGACAAATGAGTTTTTATATACAGCCTTAGTGGGAGCTCTAATTGGCGCTATTATTATCTCAATCATTAATTTTATTCTTGATTATATTGGTAGCCGAGGCATTCATGACGTCGTATTTGTCGTCGTTTTGCAACTTTTTAGTCCGTTTGTCATTTATTTGGTGGCAGAACATTTTCATACTTCAGGGGTAATTGCCGTGGTAGTTGGGGCGATTATTTCGAATCTACATACTAAAAATAATGTTAATTATACTGGTGAACTGCATGTGGTCGGATTGCAAACTTGGGATGTTTTAGGATATTTATTCAATGGTGCGATTTTCGTACTATTAGGAATTGAATTGCCTGTGGCCATGGAAAATTTTGCGGCGAATACAGGAAAGTTAGCCCTACCCATGGTGTTTTTGTATGCCATCTTAACGTGGCTGATTATTTTTTTAATTCGCGTTTTTTGGACTTATGGTAATCAGTTTTGGCGTTTTTATCGGCATAAGCAGGAATGTCCCACATGGAAAATGGCAATTATATCCGGACTCAGTGGGGTTCGTGGTGCCGTGACCATGGCTGGAGTTTTGTCGGTGCCCTTGGTGTTATCAGACGGACAGACACCTTTTCCAGCGCGGGGGTTAATGTTATTTATCTCCGCAACAGTAATTATTATTTCATTATTAGCAGCTGTGACTTTACTACCAATTGTTTCAAAGCATGGAACAAAGCCGACTAAGAAAACAAGCCAAGTTGCTCAGCATATGTCTGAGCCAAGAGCCCATGTATATATCTTACAATCTGCGATGCGAATTATTGAACAACAGTATCGAGAAGAAAATGCGGCTTTGATTTATGAAATCGTACTTGAATATCAACATCAGATTCGCCAATTGCAGTTGGAAAATATGAATAGTGAAGCCTTAAATCCGATTTTAGAAGCAGAAGTTCGGTTAAGAAAAATTGCTTTAGAAGCAGAATTAACCCCATTGAAACAGTTGCTGAATACACAAAAAATTTCTGAATTTGTTTATAATAATGAAATTCAACGAATTGAAAGACTAGAGAATAATTTAAATTATATTGTGCAAAAACCTGGTCAAGTTCAATTATGGCGACGTACGAAATATTTAACGCGGATGGCCTGGCGATCCGTTAAAATCTGGTGGACAGATGAAGATAATCAACAGATTCGAGATGAATCAGCCTTAGCGCAATTTGCGAGTGGAGAAGCAGCAATTAAAGCCTTGGAGTATGAATTGGAGTGTATGGATAAGAAGCGAATGAAACGCGAATATCCAACAACGCACAATTTGATTATTTCATATCAAAATCGAATCAATCAGAGTCGACAAACAGCTGAACAATTTGAAAAAAGTACGCATTTAATGCGCTTGGATCTCGAGTTGGTCGGCTTAAAGGCACAAAGAGAGGCCATCCAACACCTCTTTGCAGCTCATTTTATTTCTTTTGAGACAAATGTTAAATTAAGACAAGGCGTGAACTATTCTGAAGCCGCATTACTTACTAATGAAACAAGATAGGGGGAAGTTTGAATGGATTGGATGGCAGCTTTAACTAGTATTAATTTTGTTCGGGTAGTCGATATTATTCTAGTATGGTTTATTATTTATCAATTGATGCGTTTAATGCAAGGGACAAAGGCTATTACCTTAATTCGGGGTGTGGCAATTGTGATTATTGTTAAATTAGTTGCCGTGTATATTGGTCTAACAGTGATCTCATGGTTAACTGACCAATTAATTAATTGGGGAGTGATTATGTTGGTGATCGTATTTCAACCCGAAATTCGGCGAGGCTTGGAACATTTAGGACGATCACAAATTTTCAAAAAACAAAATCATCAAGTTGGTGAAAAATTAGTAGAACAGCTGGATGAAGCGGTGCAATATATGTCCAAGCGTAAAATTGGGGCATTAATTACCATTGAGATGGAAACGGGGCTTGAAGAGTATATTGAAACAGGAATTAAAATTGATGCCGCGGTGTCCAGTGCGTTATTAATTAATACTTTTATTCCTAATACGCCACTCCATGATGGAGCAGTCATCATTAAAGATGAACGTCTAGCGGTAGCTGCGGCCTATTTGCCACTATCAGATAATACGACGATTCCTAAATCACTAGGAACACGGCATCGTGCAGGAGTTGGAATTTCAGAAGTAACGGATGCATTGACTATTATTGTCTCAGAAGAGACGGGTGGAATTACATTAACCCGTAATTCGGAATTGATGCAAGATTTAACCCAAGCGGATTTCGTTAAATACTTAACGGTGAATTTGGTCAATCAAGAAGGAAAAAATACTTGGACTGACCGGCTCTTTTTCATGAATTGGTTTAAGCGGGGGAGGATTAATATGTTTAAAATGAATGTTAGCAAAATCATATATTTAATTCTATCCCTCTTAATGGCAATTTTATTGGCAATTTATGTTGATGGGACAACACTTAGTCGTTCGTCAGCGGTGCAAAAACAGACTTCAACTGGCTTAATGGGATTAGGGTTACAAAAAACGGAAACCGTTACGATGCCTATTCAGACATCAGGGATTAGTACTGATAATTACTTGATTACGGGCTTGCCTGAGACGGTAGATGTCAAAATTACGGGGCCATCTGCTTTGGTAACAGCTGCCATGAACACTAAAAATTTTCAGGTCTATGCAGACTTAAAAGGTTTATCGGCCGGAAGTCATCAGATTTCATTAAAAGTAAGTGGATTAAATCACGAATTAACATATCGCTTGAATGAAAAGACTTTTAATATAAATATTGCTAAACGGGCGACAAAACGCTTTAAGGTTCAAACGATTTATAATAAGGAAGCTATTGCAGATGGGTATCAAGTGGGTGATGTAACTTCAAGTGTTACAACTGCTCAAATTGTTGGCTCACAGATGGCAGTGTCATCGGTTAACCGAGTGGTAGCCAATGTCCAACTTAATCGGAATACTAAAACGGATATTAATAAAAAAGTCGCTTTGCAGGCAATTGACGTCAATGGCAATATTGTAAATGTGACGATTAGTCCTGAAACGGCGGTGGTTAATATTCCAATTAAGGCGGGGACTGGAAATAAAGATGTACCCATTAAAATTGAAAGTAAGAATGGCGATGCTAGTCAATTTGATATTACTGCGGATATTAATTCACTTAAATTGTCGGGTGATGCTGAAAAGCTGGCGAAAATTTCTAATGTAACAGCCACAGTAGACTTAAGCAATGTAACACAAACTAGTCAACAAACGGTAGACCTTGTTATTCCTGATGGAATCACAGCAGATCATGAAACTGTTCAAATTACCATTGAACCCAAACAATAACAAATGAATGCAATAAACTAATATTTAGGAGAAATATGATGGCAGATTTACATTATTTTGGAACGGACGGCGTACGTGGAGTTGCCAATAAGGAATTGACCCCAGAATTAGCCTTTCGAGTTGGTCGCTTTGCAGGGGCCATCTTAACCCAGCATGCGGAAAAAGGGCGGCGGCCACGGGTGTTGGTTGGACGTGATACACGGATTTCAGGTCAATTACTGGAAAGTGCATTAATTGCTGGTTTTCTTTCAATTGGAATCGAAGTTTTGAAGCTTGGTGTAATTTCTACCCCAGGGGTAGCTTACTTAGTCCGAGCTGATCAGGCTGATGCAGGGGCCCAAATTACGGCTTCTCACAATCCAGCAGAAGATAATGGAATTAAATTATTTGGGTCCGATGGGTTCAAATTATCTGATGCGATTGAAGCCGAAATTGAAACTTTATTAGATACTCCAGTAGATGCGTTACCACGTCCTTCTGCTGAAGGCTTAGGGGTTGTCACAGATTTCCCAGTAGGAGTAGCTAAATATTTGGAGTTTTTGCAAACGACAATTCCATCAAAGTTGACAGGCATTCATGCGGCCATTGATGCTGCCAATGGGGCAACGAGCGGTTTGGTTGCCAATCTATTCGCAGATGAAGAAGTTGAATTTGAAACCATGGCAACTAGCCCTGATGGGTTAAATATTAATGCTGGGGTAGGATCAACGCATCCTGAGAAACTAGCAGAATTTGTGGTTAAACAAGGGGCGCAAGTCGGATTAGCATTCGATGGAGATGGGGATCGTTTAATTGCAGTTGATGAGACCGGAGCAATTATTGATGGTGATAAGATTATGTTTATTACCGGAAAATATTTACATGAAAATGGGCGATTGAAAAAAGATACAGTCGTAACGACAGTGATGTCAAATATTGGAATGTATAAAGCCTTGGAGGCAAACGGCATTAATTCAGTTAGGACAGCCGTTGGAGACCGTTATGTGGTTGAAGAAATGTTAAAGACCGGTTATAACCTTGGGGGAGAACAATCAGGACACGTGGTGTTCCTAGATTGGGCAACAACGGGGGATGGTATGTTAACCGCTCTACAATTATTGTATGTTATGAAAGATACAGGGAAGAAATTATCTGAGTTGGCAGCTGAAATTAGTATCTATCCCCAACAATTAGTGAACGTTGAAGTTCAAGATAAAAAAGCAGCATTGAATAACGAGGCGATTCAAGCGGTTATTGCCGAAGTTGAGAGTGAGATGGGGAACAATGGACGGGTCTTAGTGCGGCCATCAGGAACCCAAAATTTGTTGCGGATTATGGCTGAAGCTCCGACGCAAACTGAAGTTGAGAATTATGTAAAACGTATCGTTGATGTTGTTATAAACGAAGTAGGAATTTAATTTACATGGCAGATTTTCAAATATTAGATGTGGTTGAAGAAATCACACGAAATGATGGCACTAAATATCATGAAATCGGAAATTTATTGCATAATGGTCAAGCTGAGTATGCAGTGGAACAAGGAATGTTAAAAGAAGTTCGTATTATGAAAATTAATATTCCCCATTCAGCTAGCGTGGAAAAGTATGAACATTATGTTAATGAAAATTTTAAAATTTATGAGATGGTGGCAATTCCAGAATGGGTTGAATGGATTAAAAACCCCGCTATGGATGCAGTAATTGCGAAAATTATGCAGGAAAACCAACTTTCTTAATTATCCAAGACTAGCTAGAGGGTTACCTCTGGCTTTTTTTAAAATTTTTTATCGATTGAATTAGGTTGAATGAAGGTAGTTAGGCGTAAACAAATGATTGTCGTTGGATGGAATAATGGCCTAAATCATGAAGACTTAGTGATGAAGTAGGGGCTTTTATCCTAAATATGGGGAAATTATCAAAGAATTTTGTTATTATGTAAGAATATTGGTTTTTACATTTAGAAAGGAGCTAATCGATGAATGTTGGTATTTTTACAGATACATATTTACCACAACTTTCAGGAGTGGCGACCTCAATTGAAACGTTACGGAAGCAATTAGAGCGACAGGGTCATCATGTATATATTTTTACTTCCACTGATCCTAATGCGCCAGAACGGATTGATGAACCAAATGTTTATCGTTTTGCCAGTATCCCTTTTGTTGGTTTTAAAGAACGAAGGGTGACGTATCGTGGTGGATTGCAGGTTCAAGAGATTTCTAAAGAACTCAATTTGGATATTGTACATACACAGACTGAATTTTCATTGGGATTATTTGGGAAGTCAGTGGCCCGGGCACTACACATCCCGGTCGTACACACCTATCATACAAATTATGAAGATTATACTCATTATATTTTCAATGGGAGAATTATTAGACCTGGAAGCGTAGGTGTTATTTTAAGAGGATACACGTACGGCTTGACTGGAATGATTGCACCATCAGAACAAACACGCTCGCAATTGATTGATTATGGAATTAAAGTCCCGATCGAAATTATTCCAACGGGAGTCAAGGTGCTACATGCTCCTGAGGAAGATCAGAGTACTGCATTAAGACAGAAGTTAGGCTTAAAGTCGACGACTCCGGTTGTATTATCATTAGGTCGATTGGCTTTTGAAAAAAATATTGAGGCAGTTTTGGAAAGCTTTGCTGAAATTTTAGATGATATTCCTGAGGCACAATTAATTATCGCAGGTGATGGTCCTGCTGAGTCAGCGATTCATGATCACGCTGCTGCGCTTGAAATTATGGATAACGTGATTTTCACGGGATATGTCGATCATGAATCAGCGTATAGCTATTATTGCCTCGCTGACGTGTTTGTTTCTGCGTCAGAGAGTGAAACACAAGGATTGACTTACATTGAAGCGATGACCGGATCAACTCCGGTAGTAGCGATGCATAGCCCCTATCTAGATACTGTGATTACTGATGAAAATTTAGGAACTCTCGTGAGCGATCCAAATGAATTAGTTGAGCCCATGCGCAAATATTTATTAGCGACTATGGCGGGAAAAACTCTAGGTGATCCTACGACACGTGCAAATATTTTACATGAAATCGATGAACGTACCTTTGGTCAGCGTGTGGAAGCCTTTTACCAAGAGGCAATCGCGGTTTACCATGAGGGTGATTTGGAAGAAGTTGAAAATGCAGATGCTGAATATGCACGAATTTTTAGCCGAAGGATATTTAAAAACAAGAGGAACGATTAATGTTAAAAATTACGATGTTTTCATCCGCGGAAACCGTTCCCGGTCAAGGAGTTGGGTCGGCTTATCGCGAATTAGTTAATTTGTTAAAAGACCGTTTTGCTGATCAATTTGAAATTAAAATAAATCAATTGGGTAAAACAGATATTAGTCATTACCATACGATTAATTTTGGATTTTATTTAAATACCTTTTTACCAGGCCGTGGCCGTAAGGTGGGTTACGTGCATTTTCTTCCGGAAACTCTGGATGGCTCAATTAAATTAATTTGGCCTTTTAAACAAATTTTTTATAAATATGTTTTGGCTTTTTATCGAAGAATGGATCAGATCGTTGTGGTAAATCCCACTTTTATTCCAAAATTAGAACAGGCGGGGATTCCAACTCGAAAAGTCACCTATATCCCTAATTTTGTAACGAAGGATGAATTTTACCCACTAACAATTGATGAAAAACAAGCTTTTCGACAGAAAATGGGTTATCAGCCAGAAGATTTTATCATTTTAGGAGTGGGCCAAGTTCAAGAACGAAAAGGTGTCTTTGATTTTATCCAACTTGCACGAGATAATCCACAATGGCAGTTTGTTTGGACGGGTGGTTTTTCATTTGGTGGGATTACAGCTGGTTATGAGGAGTTGAAAAAGGTCGTCGATAATCCACCGACTAATCTTAAATTTCCTGGCATTGTAAAACGCGATAAAATGAATGCATATTATAATTTGGCAGATGTCTTCTTATTACCTAGTTTTAACGAACTATTTCCGATGTCAGCTTTGGAGGCTTTTAGTGCTGGCACGCCGACTATTTTACGAGACTTAGAGCTCTATAAAGAAATTTTAACTGGTTATTATTTAGCTGCATCTGATCGAAATGCGATGCAAAATCAGTTAGAGCAACTCCAATCCAACTTAAAATTGAAAAGTGAAATGACACAGCAAGCCTTAAATGCTTCAAAGCGGTATTCTAAAGATTATGTTGCCGAATTATGGGAACAATTTTACCGGGATCAAGCAGAAAGGAAGTAATATGTCGCGAAAAAATATTTTAGTTTTTGTAGGGATGTTATTACTGGGTGGCTTGATTTTTGGTTGGTCGATGCGCCATGTAGATGGTCAGCAGCTCCAAACGTCATTAAAACTTTTAAATTGGGGTTGGATCATAGTAGCAGTCTTGGCCATGGTAGTGTACCTTTTGCTAGAGGCATTGGTAGTGAAAATTATGGTTGATACAAAGAGTGATTCAATCAGTTGGGCCAATGCTATTCGAGTACCTTTAGTAGAACAATTGGGTAATGGAATAACACCGTTTTCGAGTGGTGGACAACCCATGCAATTAATCGCATTGGCACAGACGGGATTGGATGTGGGACGAGCTAGTTCAGTCCTATTAATGAAATTTGTAGTCTACCAAAGTATGATTGTAGTTAATTTTCTCTTTGCGTTAATTGTGGGGTTTCAATTTATAACAACGAAACTACATCAAATGACGTTAATCGTGGTTTTGGGATTTTTAATTCACTTAGTAGTTGTCACATTATTATTGTTAGTCATGTATTCACCTAAAGTAACCCATCGTTTAGTAGAGCTTTGCTTGATTCCGGTTCGCTGGGTAAGCTTAAAACATTACCAAAAATGGTATGCCAAAATTCTAAGTAAAATTGATAATTTTCATGCAGAAAGTTTACGCATGGGACGTGATATTAAAACTTTAGTCAAGGTGATTATCGTTACATTCATTCAATTAATGTTTTATTATGCGATCCCTTATTTTATTTTATTGGCTCTGGGTCAGCATCATGCCAATTTGATTTTTGTGATGTCACTACATATTTTAATCGTAATGGTTATTTCACTATTTCCGATTCCAGGAGGATCCGGTGGAGCAGAAGTAGGGTTTAGCATGCTTTTTAGTAGCTTTTTACCTAATTCTGGTGCGTTAGTATTAGCGATGCTTATTTGGCGCATTATTACCTACTATTTTGGATTATTTGCAGGTATTGTCGCCTTTAGTTTACCAGTAAAAAGGAGCAAAATTTGAAAAACGCAAGTGAGTTAACTGCGATTGTACAACGACTTCAAGCGATGCAAACAAGTACAGATCAGCCATTACAAGAACGTAATTTTGATTTATTTGGTGTTAATGTGGTGACGGTTCGCTATGATCAGCCATCAAACTTATTTGTATTAGCAGAGGGACGGAATAAAAGTCAATTTGCTTTTGATGATTTAGATGCATTAGCAATTGAAATCTATGAGCGATTATCAGAATTTAAATTATCTTTTTAAGCTTCAGTTTAGCTTAGGTTAATATTGTTGAGTTTAACAAATTAAAAAATAAAGAAATAGAGGGATTTGGCATGCAACGGGTTGTGTCAGCGATTAAAAAATGGTGGCCTGATTTTAATTCCACCATCGGATTCTTGATTTTATCAGTCATCTTGGTGACGATTAAAACTTACTGGGCTTATCAATTTGAGTTTAGCTTGGGAGCTAAGGGATTACTGCAACAATTTTTGCTATTTGTTAATCCAATTCCAACAGCGGTAATTTTATTAGGAATCGCTTTATATTTCCGGGGAAAACTGGCTTACTGGTTAATGATTATTATTAACTTTATCCAGTCTTTATGGTTATTTTCAAACATTTTATATTATCGTGAATTCTCTGACTTCATTTCATTAAATATCATGAAGGCTGGGGGGTCGGTGCAAAATAATTTGGGAAAGGCGATTGGTGAGATTATTCATCCGATTGATTTTATTGTCTTTCTGGATATTATCATTTTAATTTTGTTGCTTGTCTTTAAGCGTATTAAAGTAGATCAAGGAGTTGTTCAAAAACGGTTTGCAATTTTAACGACTGCTTTGGGAGTGGCATCAATGTTAGCTGTCTTTGGAATGGCCTCATCTGATCGATCAGGGCTACTAACACGAACATTTGATAACAACTATATTGTGAAATATTTGGGGTTAAATGAGTATGCGGCCTACAATATTGTGAAAACTAAGGAACAAGCAAATGAAGTTAAAAAAGCTAAATCATCTGATTTAGACCAGATCAAAGAATTTGTGAATGAGAATAAAACGTTAGCCAATAGTGCGACTTTTGGTAAAGCCAAGGGTAAGAACGTTATTATTTTCCATCTAGAATCATTCCAACAATTTTTATTGGATTATCGCTGGGATGGGCAAGAAGTTACCCCTAATATAAATGCTTTTTATCATGATCAAAATACTACTGCTTTTGATAATTTCTATAATCAAGTGGGCCAAGGTAAAACAGCCGATGCGGAATTGATGCTTGAAACATCCCTCTTTGGAACGTCATCGGGTTCAGTAATGTCTAATTATGGTGGAACTAATACATTCCAAACTATGCCTGCTCAATTGAGCCAAGAAGGTTACACAAGTGCGGCTTTCCATGGGGATGTACCATCATTTTGGAATCGTGATAATACCTATAAAAATTGGGGTTATGACTATTTCTTCTCAAAGTCTTATTATAAGAATGCTGATAATCCAGACTATAATGTTGGATATGGAATGAAAGATAAAATTTTCTTGAAGGGGACAGCTAATTATCTTGAAAAGTTGCCACAGCCATTCTATTCAAAAGTCATCACAGTGACGAATCATTATCCGTATGACTTGGATGAACAAAATGTTTCGATTAATAAAACCCAAACGGACGATGGAACTGTAGATGGGTATGTGCAAACGGCACGTTATCTGGATCAAGCGTTTGGTGAATTTGAACAAAATTTGAAGGATAATGGACTTTGGGATAATTCAATGATTGTACTATATGGAGATCATTATGGAATATCAGAAAACCATAAAAGTGCCATTGCTAAATTATTAGGAACTGATAAAGTAACTGCGACGGACTTAACTAACTGGCAAAAAGTTCCATTTATGGTCCGTGTACCAGGTATGGAAGGTGGAATTAAACATACCTATGGTGGTGAAATTGATGTAATGCCAACTTTGCTTGGCTTGTTGGGAATTGACGATGACCAACAGATTAAATTCGGTCAAGATTTATTGTCGAGTCAAAATAAGCAGATCGTACCTTTCAGAAATGGAAACTGGGTGACTAGTGAGTATACGCGCGTGGGATCTAGTTACTATGTTACGTCAACGGGAACTAAAATCAATCCTAAGCAGGATCCGCGTGCCAAGATGGCAATTGATGATGCTAACAAATATGTTGAAAAAGCCTTGGGTTATTCGGATAAGGTAGTTCAAGGAAACTTACTTCGTTTCTTAGACAAAAAAGATATTCCTAAGAATCAGACTAAAAACATCTCTTATAAGAAAAGTACTAGTTTGAAAAAACTGAAACAAGTTGATCAAAGCAAAACGGTCATTGGAGCTCATGGAGGTCAGTTAACCGAATACAAAACTGATGCACCAGAGCTTGGTGGCAATAAACAAGAAAAAAATGACGGTGAAGATGGGACCAATTCAAATGAAATTGCTTCGGTAAATTCAATTTTGAGTGGTCATGGTTCAGAGCACGATCGTTAATACAAAAAGCACAGCTTTGAGCTGTGCTTTTTGTATTTATTAAAGTAAGACGAAATTATGAAAGTATGGTTGAAAGGCGTCTAGAACTATGGAATAGTAAATTTGAAGCCAATGCTTGAAATTAGTTATTGACGCTCAATATGAAATGGAGTATATTATTTAAGTCGGCTAAGGGCAAACGATTAATTCGTTGGCTAGTTGACAAAAAATAAATATAATTAGTTGTTGACATTAAATCAGCTGCTTGTTATACTAATTAAGTTGTCTCGTAAGAGGTCAGCGAGTAGAACATTGAAAACTAAATAACGTTTCGATGAAACAAATGTGCAGGTGTGTCTCATATTTATAATATGGTAGATACAAACATTTGCGAAGTCAATTTCGCTAGTAAATTCGTTTAACATCTGTTAAACAACAAAAAAAGATTGAGTTATACTCAAGCTTCAATTTTAAATTGAGAGTTTGATCCTGGCTCAGGATGAACGCTGGCGGCGTGCCTAATACATGCAAGTCGAACGCACTGTGGTTGAAATGATATGAAGAACTTGTTCAGATTTGATTTTCAACATTGCAGTGAGTGGCGAACGGGTGAGTAACACGTGGGAAACCTACCTCTTAGCAGGGGATAACATTTGGAAACAAATGCTAATACCGTATAACAATTAAAACCGCATGGTTTTGATTTAAAAGATGGTTCTGCTATCACTAAGAGATGGTCCCGCGGTGCATTAGTTAGTTGGTGAGGTAATGGCTCACCAAGACGATGATGCATAGCCGAGTTGAGAGACTGATCGGCCACAATGGGACTGAGACACGGCCCATACTCCTACGGGAGGCAGCAGTAGGGAATCTTCCACAATGGACGAAAGTCTGATGGAGCAACGCCGCGTGTGTGATGAAGGGTTTCGGCTCGTAAAACACTGTTGTAAGAGAAGAATGACACTGAGAGTAACTGTTCAGTGTGTGACGGTATCTTACCAGAAAGGAACGGCTAAATACGTGCCAGCAGCCGCGGTAATACGTATGTTCCAAGCGTTATCCGGATTTATTGGGCGTAAAGCGAGCGCAGACGGTTATTTAAGTCTGAAGTGAAAGCCCTCGGCTCAACCGAGGAATTGCTTTGGAAACTGGATAACTTGAGTGCAGTAGAGGAAAGTGGAACTCCATGTGTAGCGGTGAAATGCGTAGATATATGGAAGAACACCAGTGGCGAAGGCGGCTTTCTGGACTGTAACTGACGTTGAGGCTCGAAAGTGTGGGTAGCAAACAGGATTAGATACCCTGGTAGTCCACACCGTAAACGATGAGTGCTAGTTGTTCGAGGGTTTCCGCCCTTGAGTGACGAAGCTAACGCATTAAGCACTCCGCCTGGGGAGTACGACCGCAAGGTTGAAACTCAAAGGAATTGACGGGGACCCGCACAAGCGGTGGAGCATGTGGTTTAATTCGAAGCAACGCGAAGAACCTTACCAGGTCTTGACATCCTTTGACCACTCCAGAGATGGAACTTTCCCTTCGGGGACAAAGTGACAGGTGGTGCATGGTTGTCGTCAGCTCGTGTCGTGAGATGTTGGGTTAAGTCCCGCAACGAGCGCAACCCTTATTGTTAGTTGCCAGCATTCAGTTGGGCACTCTAGCAAGACTGCCGGTGACAAACCGGAGGAAGGCGGGGATGACGTCAAATCATCATGCCCCTTATGACCTGGGCTACACACGTGCTACAATGGCAAGTACAACGAGTCGCCAACCCGCGAGGGTGCGCAAATCTCTTAAAGCTTGTCTCAGTTCGGACTGTAGGCTGCAACTCGCCTACACGAAGTCGGAATCGCTAGTAATCGCGGATCAGCACGCCGCGGTGAATACGTTCCCGGGTCTTGTACACACCGCCCGTCACACCATGAGAGTTTGTAACACCCAAAGTCGGTGAGGTAACCTTTTATTAGGAGCCAGCCGCCTAAGGTGGGACAGATGATTAGGGTGAAGTCGTAACAAGGTAGCCGTAGGAGAACCTGCGGCTGGATCACCTCCTTTCTAAGGAAAATCGGAAACCTGCATCTTCGTTGAAACGTTATTTAGTTTTGAGTGTTCTACACTCAATTTAATTTATTGGGGAATTAGCTCAGCTGGGAGAGCACCTGCTTTGCAAGCAGGGGGTCAGCGGTTCGATCCCGCTATTCTCCATTAACACTTCGGTGTTAAATTAGTTCTTTGAAAACTGAATCATATATATAAATTTTAAAAATTTCAATTTTATTGAATACAATATAAATTGAACCGAGTAAATCAAGGGTTGATCATCGCAATGATGATTGACAGTGAATTACACCGCGTTATTTTTTGAGTTTTTTAATTAGTTCATCACGATATTTATATCGTGGTAATCGCAAGCGACCGTAAGGTCGCATACTCAAACTTGAATCATCAACGAAAGTTGATCGGTTAAGTTATTAAGGGCGCATGGTGGATGCCTTGGCACTAGGAGCCGATGAAGGACGGTACTAACACCGATATGCTTCGGGGAGCTGTAAGTAAGCTTTGATCCGGAGATTTCCGAATGGGGGAACCCAACTTGTTATGCAAGTTATCACTAGTTGAATATATAGACTAGTTGAAGGTAGACGTTGTGAACTGAAACATCTCATTAGCAACAGGAGTAGAAAGAAATATCGATTCCGTCAGTAGCGGCGAGCGAACCCGGAAGAGCCCAAACCAAAGTGCTTGCACTTTGGGGTTGTAGGACTACCGTTGTGGAGTTACAAAATTGTATGTTAGTCGAAGTGGTTGGGAAGCCACGCGAAACAAGGTGATAGCCCTGTAGACGAAAGCAGACAATCTCCCGTGTAGGATCCTGAGTACGGTCGGACACGTGAAATCCGGTCGGAATCTGGGAGGACCATCTCCCAAGGCTAAATACTACCTAGTGACCGATAGTGAACCAGTACCGTGAGGGAAAGGTGAAAAGCACCCCGGAAGGGGAGTGAAAAAGTTCCTGAAACCATGTGCCTACAAGAAGTCAGAGCCCGTTAATGGGTGATGGCGTGCCTTTTGTAGAATGAACCGGCGAGTTATGATTACATGCAAGGTTAAGGTGGAAAGACCGGAGCCGTAGCGAAAGCGAGTCTGAAATGGGCGCCATAGTATGTAGTTGTAAACCCGAAACCAGGTGACCTACCCATGTCCAGGGTGAAGGTGTGGTAAGACGCACTGGAGGCCCGAACCTGTGCATGTTGAAAAATGCTAGGATGAGGTGTGGGTAGCGGTGAAATTCCAATCGAACTTGGAGATAGCTGGTTCTCTCCGAAATAGCTTTAGGGCTAGCCTCGGAATGTAGCGTATTGGAGGTAGAGCACTGTTTTGGTGCGGGGCCCATCTCGGGTTACCAAATTAAGATAAACTCCGAATGCCAATTACGTATGTCCGGGAGTCAGACAGTGAGTGATAAGATCCATTGTCGAAAGGGGAACAGCCCAGATCGTCAGTTAAGGTCCCTAAGTGTGTGTTAAGTGGAAAAGGATGTGGAGTTGCATAGACAACTAGGATGTTGGCTCAGAAGCAGCCACCATTTAAAGAGTGCGTAATAGCTCACTAGTCGAGTGATTCTGCGCCGAAAATGTACCGGGGCTAAACACACCACCGAAACTACGGGTGCCACGTAAGTGGCGCGATAGGAGAGCGTTCTATGGGCAATGAAGTCAGACCGTGAGGACTGGTGGAGCGCATAGAAGTGAGAATGCCGGTATGAGTAGCGAAAGACAGGTGAGAATCCTGTCCACCGAATGACTAAGGTTTCCTGGGGAAGGCTCGTCCTCCCAGGGTTAGTCGGGACCTAAGGCGAGGCCGAAAGGCGTAGTCGATGGATAACTGGTTGAGATTCCAGTACCAGGTGAACATGTTTGAACGATGGAGGGACGCAGAAGGCTAATGGATCCCAGCGACTGGAAGTGCTGGGTTAAATCACAAGTTTTGGGAGTAGTTAAATGCTTATCCCTATAAGAACAAGTGATGATGAGGATCGAAATAAAGTAGAGAAGTCCATGATGTCACGCTGCCGAGAAAAGCTTCTAGTTAGTGTTTACCTGCCCGTACCGCAAACCGACACAGGTAGTCGAGGAGAGAATCCTAAGGTGTGCGAGTGAACTCTCGTTAAGGAACTCGGCAAAATGACCCCGTAACTTCGGGAGAAGGGGTGCTCAGCGCAAGCTGAGCCGCAGTGAATAGGCCCAGGCGACTGTTTATCAAAAACACAGGTTTCTGCAAAATCGAAAGATGACGTATAGGGGCTGACGCCTGCCCGGTGCTGGAAGGTTAAAAGGAGTGCTTAGCAATAGCGAAGGTGCGAATTGAAGCCCCAGTAAACGGCGGCCGTAACTATAACGGTCCTAAGGTAGCGAAATTCCTTGTCGGGTAAGTTCCGACCCGCACGAAAGGCGTAACGATCTGGGCACTGTCTCAACGAGAGACTCGGTGAAATTTAAATACCCGTGAAGATGCGGGTTACCCGCGACAGGACGGAAAGACCCCATGGAGCTTTACTGTAGCTTGATATTGAGTGCTTGTGCAGCTTGTACAGAATAGGTAGGAGCCGTAGAAATCGGAACGCTAGTTTCGATGGAGGCAATAGTGGGATACTACCCTCGTTGTATGATCACTCTAACTCACACCACTAATCGTGGTGGAAGACAGTGTCTGGCAGGCAGTTTGACTGGGGCGGTCGCCTCCTAAAAGGTAACGGAGGCGCTCAAAGGTTCGCTCAGAATGGTTGGAAATCATTCGTAGAGTGTAAAGGCAAAAGCGAGCTTGACTGCGAGACTAACAGGTCGAGCAGGTACGAAAGTAGGACTTAGTGATCCGGTGGTTCCGCATGGAAGGGCCATCGCTCAACGGATAAAAGCTACCCTGGGGATAACAGGCTTATCTCCCCCAAGAGTCCACATCGACGGGGAGGTTTGGCACCTCGATGTCGGCTCATCGCATCCTGGGGCTGTAGTCGGTCCCAAGGGTTGGGCTGTTCGCCCATTAAAGCGGTACGCGAGCTGGGTTCAGAACGTCGTGAGACAGTTCGGTCCCTATCCGTCGCGGGCGTAGGAAATTTGAGAGGAGCTGCCCTTAGTACGAGAGGACCGGGGTGGACGTACCACTGGTGTATCAGTTGTTCCGCCAGGAGCATCGCTGAGTAGCTATGTACGGATGAGATAAACGCTGAAAGCATCTAAGTGTGAAACTCGCCTCGAGATGAGATTTCCCATTCGAAAGAAGTAAGACCCCTTATAGATGATGAGGTAGATAGGCTAGAAGTGGAAGTACCGTGAGGTATGGAGCGGACTAGTACTAATGGTTCGAGGACTTAACCAAGTTGAATACGACGTGGTGGTTCAAGGTATGTTGTTAAAATTTATAAAAATATGATTCAGTTTTGAGGGAATTAACTCTCAACAATTAAATCCGTGTCGTGACGATAGCACTGAGGTCACACCTGTTCCCATCCCGAACACAGAAGTTAAGCTCAGTAACGCCAAAAGTAGTTGGAGGATCGCTTCCTGCGAGGATAGGAAGTCGCGACGCAATCATGGACGTTTAGCTCAGCTGGGAGAGCACCTGCCTTACAAGCAGGGGGTCACAGGTTCGATCCCTGTAACGTCCATTTAGTTATTTAAATAACTTGCCGTTGTGGCGGAATAGGTAGACGCGCGGGACTCAAAATCCCGTTCTCGCAAGAGAGTGTGGGTTCGATTCCCACCGACGGCATAAAAAAACAAAAAGGGTTATAGCTAGGAGGTTACTTCTAGTTATAGCTCTTTTTTGAGCTTACTTACAAATATTATTCCATAATATCTACAAGTGAGATAATATGGGATTTAATATATAAAAATTATCAAATATAATAAAAGTATAATTTGAATTTAATATTATTAGATGATGACTATAAATATGGTCAAAAAGTTTAATAAATGTTAATATAAGTATTTGGTGGTTGTTTTGTCACAAATAATACTAGAGGGTGTTTAAAATGAGTAAGAAAATAAATATAATATTAATCGGTCTAATCGTATCGTTAGTAGGTTCTTTAAATCTAATAACGGTTCATGCAGATGATTTTAATTATGATAGTATCCCGATGAGTCAGGTTTCATACAGTGATTCCACAATTCATTCATGGGGAATGGTTGTTCAGAATAACGCAATTTATCTAAGTTATAATAATGATCCTAAGGGACAAGGAACGACAACTTTTCAAGGATATGGTTTTAATTTTAAACTAGGTGATCAACAAGCAGTTTTGAATATTGATGGAGCGGATTCAAATAATGTACCTACCAAAGTAGGACAGACCGCAAATATTAAATTCCAAACTAATAATTATTCAAGTAATATTCAGCAGACTGTTACCGGAACCGTCTTAGTTCGTGAAAATGGGAATGCGGATCATCCTGCGCAAATTTTACACATTATGATTCCATTATCAGCCATGGTAAAAGTCCAAGTTTAGTCAATAAAGTCGAGATGAATAATCCCAATTTAGGGAGTGGAACAATTGTTAGCGATGGAGCATCAACATCACCAATTCTATCGATTTCGATTGCTGCGGGAGTTGTTTTAATAATAGGTTTTTTTGTCTATAGAAAGAAGCGTCAGGTGATCTAAAATGTATTGGCTGATTGTATTAGCCATGTTCCTATGGGTCTATCTGTTGAGTATTATGCAGAAAGCAAAATGGATGGCAATGTATAGTGTCATTGGAGTCGTGGGTTTATTTTTTATCATAATTTATTTTTCTAATTATAGTATGACATCTTTTTTGATGAAATCAGCAGCTTTTGGAGCTGGAGTATTTGGATCTTTAACGGGGTTTTATCATATTTCTCTGGAATATAGCATGATTCAAATTCATAGTGGATTTAATACAATTAACTTATTTATAACTTATGAATGTTCAGCGGTCATTGAATTAGGGGCATTTATTGCCTTGACTAGTTTTTATCCTTTTTTTCAGGATACTAAAGAACGAATTCATTGGATAGCGATTGGCTTACCATATATTTACATTAGTAATGTTCTACGGTTAATTATTACGGCGACGATTGTTCATTATTTTGGAATTAATTCACTAGTATGGGCACATGTCATAATTGGACGGATTATCTTTTATGTTTTAACTATCATTTTGTATTACATCGTTTTTACAAGAGTTCAAATTTTAAACGTAAGAGTTGGTAAATTCAAGTTTAATTCAGGAGAGAGCTAATGGAAGGTCTGCTAAATTCAGTGGCTTCACAATATCTTTTTGTGGGAGTCTGGTTACTAATTCCAGTTCTTGTCGAAGTAATTCCAACTCTCTTTGTTTATATTAAATTGCTAATCGAGATAATTTGGGAATGGATCTTAAAAGTATTCTCTCGTACTCCAAGCGCTGAAATTAATACTTCTTTTTTACCGGATATTGACGTGGTAATTCCGGTTTATAATTCTGAAGAAACGCTCGAAGCATGTGTTCTTTCAGTTATTAAATCGACTTATCCCACTAATAAAATTAAAATAACATTAGTTAATAACCAAAGTACGGATCATAGCTTCAAAAAATTCCAAGAGATTCAAAATAAATATAACGAAGCAATGATCTCTTGGTTAGATGCCGCTCAGGGCAAATCTAAAGCGCTCAATATGGCTATGTATAATACGTTTAACAAGTACTTTATTCACGTAGATAGTGATGGAGAATTAGAGGAACATGCGTTGCTCAATATGGTTAGACAGTTTGAACGTGAAAAGGGGACAGTTGCATTAACTGGAATAATCTTGACGCAAAAAGAGCTGATTAAGCGTCAAAAAAATCCTGCTATTAAATTAATGGATTTATTAGAATATCATGAATATTCTAGCGCTTTCTTAGTGGGGCGTAATTCGGAATCAGGAAGCAATAGTATGTTTACTATGTCAGGAGCATTTTCTGGCTTTAGAAGATCAGAGTTATCTAGTACGTTCATGTTTAGTAGTGAGACGGTTGGGGAAGATACTCATATGACCTTTCAAATGCGTAATAAAGGAGAAGTTCGATTAGCTAAAGATGCGATTTTTTTCGTAGAGCCATTAGACAGTTTTGATATGTTTTATCGGCAGCGACAACGTTGGCAAATGGGTGAGTTACAAGTAATTCATATGTTTGAAAAAAACGGTGATATTTCGATTTGGAAATTTTTTAGTAATTTTATGGTGCGTAAACTTATGCTTGATCACACCTTTGTTTTTCCACGACTAATTTGGTTTTTTTCACCCGCGGTGTTAGTTGCAAAAAAATTTTCAGTGAAAACATTGATTATTATTTATATATCATTGTATCTTTTATATGTTTTTATTAGCGGATTATTTTATTTGTTAGCTCAAATTTACTTGCGCAAATTTAAAAAAGAATATCATTTTTTCGTTCGAAGTGGTTGGGTTATTGGATTGATGCCGTTATATAAATTTGTTTTGTCATGGGTATTATTAGCAGCTTTATTAAATGGAACTGATCAAATGCGGTGGCGTGTTCGCTCATTAATTGATGAGATTAGTGTGACAGGACAATTGCTTAGAAATGATGGTCGCCGTTTTAAAAGATTTATGCAAAAAATAAAAGATAATTTAGATAATTGATTTTAAAATTATCAAAAGGAGCATTGATGAACTTTAATCGAAAATTCATTAAATTTATAAATTTATTAGTTACAATCCTTTTTTATTTCTTTCTACTTCAAATGTTGTATTTTGCAGGTTCCTCATCAAACCTTTCATTAGAGAATGTCACTTGGATTGCACTGGTATTAGTTGTTTTTGTTATATATTTGTACGTTTTAATTAATACGAATTACATTAATATATATAAAATTTTCAATAGTCGAACATTATTAGCTTGGTGCTTTTTTGGATTTGTAGTAATCTTACAAGTCATTTTCATCTCTTTTGTTCATCCAGCGATTGGCTTTGACGCGGGGGCCATTCACTCCGCTCTTTTTAGTCCTGATGATTTAAATATTCGTGGTTATTATAGTCAATATATAAATAACTTATCATTGTTGTTAGTGCAACATTGGTTATCTATAACCTTTCATAATTCTTCCTGGCTATTTTTTAACTACATAGGGTTAATTTTAGTGGATTTATCAGTATTGATTAATATTCTTATTATTTGGTTGATTAAACGTGAAAATACGATAAATTTAATCTATATACAGTCGATCTTTCTTCTGTTTTTCCCGTGGATCATTATTTCATATTCTGATATATGGGTTATTCCGCTGGTTTCACTAATTTATTTATTTTATTCTTTAATCGATAAATTTCGATCGATTTTATGGGTGCGAATCATTTTGGACATTGGGTTAATATTTACTGTGATATTAACATATTATATTAAGCCATCTTCCATAGTTCCAATTATCGCAATTGTTCTAATTGAAATTAAAAGAATTTATGTTGCATTATTCATAGAACACACGATTCATTGGAAATATATCTTTAGTTTTCTGTTGGCAATGATATTGATGAGTGGTGTAGGTTATGGTAGTTTTAAAGTGATTCAACAAAAAATTAATACCCAAAGTTATATTAGAGTTAACCCTAATTTAGCAGTTCCGGCAATTCATTTTATTAGTATGGGAATGTCAGGTGATGGGGGATACAATGAAAAAGATGCGTTAGCTATGGCATTGTTACCTAATCGACAAGATAAAGTTAATTACTCGGTTCGACTTTTAAAGCAACGTCTAAATAAAATGGGGATGTGGGGATATATAAAATTCCTGTTCATGAAGCAAGAAAATAATGCAGCTGATGGAACTTTTGCATGGTTAAAGGAAGGACATTTCTTTGCCAATAACCCGCATCCAACTAACTTTTGGCAAACTTTTGTTTATCCAGAAGGCAAAAATCTAAAGAATTATAAATTTTTAGCACAACTTTTTTGGGTTTTCCTACTGTTTACATTAGCTTTCACCAAGTTTCATACGGATAAATGGGTTCAAATATTTCGAATCTCAATTTTGGGAGGGTTATTTTACCTTTTGATATTTGAGGGTGGTCGAAGTAGATATATGATTCAATTTTTACCAGCTATTTTGTTATTATCAGCATATAATTCAAATATAGTATGGAGTTTCTTGAATCGCGGATTCCGTTGGGTTAAAGAGACCCTAACCGTTGATTAGTCTTTGAAATTAGATCAGAGGAATAGGAGTTTATTATGAGAACAATGTATCGCTTGAAATTTTATATTAATGCATACCACGCGGTGGAATGGAATCAAAAGATGGGACAATTACATCCACATACTTGGTAAATTACCAGTGACTTTTCTACTAATGCGAACGCAGAAGTTCAATTTAATGAGTACGAGAAGGAAATTATGAATTATTTGAATCGTTATGAGGATCAGACTCTTAATGATGTGAAGCCTTTTGATACATTAAATCCAACGGTGGAAAATTTTGCGGAAGTTATTTTTAATGATTTAAGATATCATTCCGAATTAATTGAAAATAATATTATTTTACAAAAATTGGAAGTTAGTGAGGGACCCACTCGAACTTATATCATTATCAATGATGATATATAGAAGGAAGGTTTAATGAAAAAAATAATTATTTTTATTTCCACCTCGATCATTTTGATGGGAATTGTATGGGGAATCGTATTATTAGTTCAAGTTGGCGGTGGATTTAAAAATAATGATGTCGCCCAAATTAGAGATACTGGTCAGGTTAGAGCTTGGACGAAGTCAGATTTTCAGGTTTTAACACCACAGGATTGGGATGATAATTCGGATAGCCAATATAAAAAAATTATTAAAGTTTTTGGTCCAGGGGATTTTCGAAGAAAATCTGAGGACCACGTTGGTGCTAAAAAAGATAAAGTTGTTCATTTAGTGATAACGTGGCGACAAAAAAAAGAAAATGTTTATCTTGGTTTTTATAAATATTCAGATAAAGGTCAATGGATTTTGCACGATAAAACTTGGACAGATAAGTAACCAAGTTTTAATTTGATAAAAGCATGTTCAAGAGTAGTTTTCAAAATGAAAACTACTCTTTTATTTAGATTTAAATTCCAATTTTTGTCATTTAAAAATGATATAAATGGTATGTAATTGGTGCTGTTTGTTACGTTTTAATTTCAAGGCCTCGGGTATAATTAAAAACATCATGTTAAATTTTGTATCAAAATGGAGGAGTAGAACATTATGACAATTAAATTTTCAAAAACAGTTTGGGTTTTAAATATAATGCAAGCTATTATTTTTTTGGCGGGTTTCTTAAGTAACACAGCATATACAACCATTGATAAAATCAAATGGTTTGATATTTATTCACTTTCTAACTTTGCGGGGATTATGTATTGGTCAGTTGTTAGCATGGTTAGCATCATCGGATTTGTGTTTAGCCTTTATATTGTCATTAATAATAAAATCGCAAAGGATTCAATGATGGGCATGATTTTAAGTATGGTTGGATTTGCATCACCGATTCTATTTAGTTTTTTCTTGGTGATTCCTAGTACCGTACTAATCATGGCGGCTATATTTAATCGAAATATTAAGCTAATGAATTTAGAATGATGATTTATTAAATTTATCGAATGGAATGATTTGAAAGTAGGGAAAATATGTGGAATGAATATGTGAAATTTTGGAAAAAATATGTTGATTTTAAGGGACGTTCTTCGCGAAGTGAATATTGGTTCGCCAGTTTATTTAATTCAGTTGTAATTTTGATCTTATCAACGTTAATTTTATCAACTACCATTCAAATGCCGGTAGTTTCGGGAATCATGCCACGATTAGTTAGTATTTTTATTGTTTTATTGATTTGGGATCTAGCCACCTTATTACCAAACTTAGCTATTATTGTTCGACGTCTTAGAGATGGTGGATTCCCATGGGGATTTGTTTTCTTTTTATTGATTCCTTACGTTGGACCATTGGTCATTTTAATTTTTATGTTCATGCCAACTAAAATTCAGACTGGTATGTCATCAGAATTGAATGAAAGGGGATTGAATCAATCTTTGGGAGCACCTGATCAATTAGGCAATAGTTTAAGAGAGAATGCTGACCATGTTAGTCAAATGAATGATGATGATACAGATAAGGAGCAAATCATCGAACTGAAATATGATGATTTACCTTTGATGGATGATGAGCCAGCTAAATTAGTTGATGAACGCCGGATCTTGGATCAAGATGATAAGGGGTATTAGGGTAAATGAAAAAAGAAAAAAATATGTGGTTAGGAATAACGGGAATTATTGTTAGCCTTTTGGGATTAGTTGTTAGTTTTTTCCATATTTCATACTACTCAGGGCTTATCTTAATCGGGATTGGTTTAATTTTTTCAATTATTGGAGTGGTATTAAATTGGCATCGACGCGGCTGGTTGGCCATTATTGGGCTGGTTGTATCACTGGGAATGATTAATTCAGCTTTAGTTATTCATAGTTTAGGTGGTCTGAACAACTATATTGAATCTGGTGATTCGAATTACGATCATCCTAGTTATGACGATGACGATGACGAGGATTATGATGATGAAACTACTGCTGCTGACTTGAAGCAAGTCAAAGTGGGAGATGAAGTGACTATTGATGGTGTCCAATTAAAAATTAATTCAGTCCAAGATACGGATAATGATTACTTAGCGATTAATGTAACTATGAAAAATAATACTAAGCATACAGTTGATTTTGATTATAATGATTTTGAAGTTGCTGCAACTGATGACGATGATGTGATGAGTGGTATCTATAATTCATTGGCGCAAGATGATTTAGGAGAAGATAAGTTTAACTATGTTGATTTGGATGATGTGAGTTCAGGTCAGTCAGATGATGGTGATCTGCTGTTTGATAAAAAAGATGGAAATGCAAAGTATTTGGTCTTTAGTATGGATGGTACGCGTAAGGTCGCAATGAAGTTGTATTAAAATAGACTTTACATATAAAATAGTTAATAAAAAAATAATAGGAGAATAATGTTATGATTGAAGAAAATAGTAAGGTTACACCGACTGAAGTTAAGGGCTGGAATTGGGGTGCTTTTATGTTTAATTGGATGTGGGGCATCGGAAATAAATCTTATTTACCGCTCTTAGTTTTTATTCCCTTATTTAATATTGTTTGGATTTTTATTGTCGGCGCCAAAGGGAATGAGTGGGCCTGGGAAAATGGTGATTACAAAGATGTAGCAACCTTTAAAGCCGTTCAGGCAACATGGAATCGTGCGGGCTTAGTGGCTTTCGTTGTTGCAATTATAGGGTCACTCTTATATTTCATGTTCATAGGCATTATTATGAGTTTAGTGGTTAATAGTCTATCGACAAGTGGTTATTAAAAATAGGATTACTTCTATAAAAGATCAATTGATTTAAAACCCCGTAAATTCTTTTACGGGGTTTTATTGATTGAAGCATGCTATAATAATTGCAATCAAATGGTTAATGTATATAATAAGAGGGAAGTGAAGTGATGCTCAAAGAAATTGCAGTGGGAAACTTCGCAACCGCTAAATTGGCAGTTGCGAAGGGAATTGATCGAATTGAATTGAATCAACACCTAGAATTGGGAGGTTTGACACCAAACCGATCAACTTGGCAAGCAGTTTTAACATTGGGGTGTCCAGTAGTAGTCATGGTTAGACCGCGAGCGGGTAATTTTAACTATAATTCCGCTGAAGTTGCGGTGATGGAAGCTACTCTGAGAACTCTGAAAGAAGATGGCGTTCAGATGGTTACATTTGGAGTTTTGAATGCGCAGTTACAGCTAGATATTAAAACGATGCAACATCTTATTCAGTTGGCAGCGCCCATGCGGGTGGTGATGCATATGGCTTTTGACGCGATTCCTGTTGACCAACAAGCAGATGCGCTGCATTGGTTGGCAAAGCATCAAGTGGAGCGTATTTTGACTCACGGTGGTCCGTTAAAACAACCCATTGATAAAAGCATTCAACATTTAAAAGAAACAATTAATCAAGCCCAAGATCAAATTGAAATTTTACCTGGTGGTGGAATTAACTTTAATAATTATGTGCAACTTGCTCGTGAATTAGGCGTTGAGCAAGTCCATGGGAGTCAGATTATTGATTTAAATCCATAGTAAGATTGTATTAATGTTCATGAATTTTTAAAGAGCTAAAAAACATAAAAAAGTGATTGCAATACAACTAAGAGAGCTGTATAATTAACTTCTGTTGGGTTAGATAAACTAATCTTTAACGGGACGTAGCTCAGCTTGGTAGAGCACCTGGTTTGGGACTAGGGGGTCGCAGGTTCGAATCCTGTCGTCCCGATGCAAAAGGCAATGACTTAATTAGTTATTGCTTTTTTATTTTTAAAATAAAATAATGGAGGAGAACCAAGATGGAGGATGAAGTGGAGATGATCAGTGCTGAAACTTTTATCGATTTGATTAATCAATTGGGGCTGAACAGTCCAATTGTGGGCGAGAAGACGCTTCATACCCAACCAGGTTTTCAAGTTCGTGATCCAAAGCATGATGTTAAATATCAGTTACCTTATTGGGATATTCTAAGACGGGCCGATGAATCATATTGGTCGCCATTAGATGGGGACCGAAAAACCGTTTACAACGTCAGCGACTTTGAAATATTTGAGCATGATAAATGGCTAAAAGTTAGTGATTGGTATATGCAAGATACAGATACAGAACTTTAATGTCAATAAAAAGGCCCCGATCTAGTAACTAGACGGGGCCTTTTTATTGGCTTATTTATTTTTGCGTAAAATTATACATATTATTACCCCAATGAAAATTAACAGACCGATGGTACCAACTGCTAAGCTCAATTTTAAGCCAGGGGTTTGATAGCTTACCTTAATTTTATTATTACCTTTGTGTAGATGGATTCCAAGCATCCCATTGTTAACTGATTTAAGTTGATTAGTTGAGCTGGTCCACCCCTGACTCCAAGGGATGGTGCTGACTAACCATTGATCCTGCTGAACATTAATTTGAGCAGTGAATTGATTTTTTTGATATTTCACAATTGGAGCAGTCCGTTGGATTTGCTTGGCGACCTGATCAAAGCGAGCATCAATTGGCACGGCTTTAATGGTGGCTTTATAGTGATAAGTTCCTTCTTGAGAGAAGGTGAGTGGGATAAATTGATCGTGTGTATATTGTTTGGCTGGACCAAGATTAATTGTTAAAGCATTCCGATGTTGATAGAATGAAAGATTATTGGCGCCAGTTTGATAAACATAATTGGTTTTATTCTGATAATTCACATCTAAATTATAACCGCTCATTTTTCGACCAAAATTATTCAGGTTGTTCTTGTACCAATTTAATTTAAAACCGGTGGGGTTAAAACGTAAGTCAGGTTGATTTTGCGGATTTTGTTGATTTTGTTGATTATTAAAAATATAATTGTTATATGCAAATTGCTGACGTTGCTGCCATGTTGATGGTATGAAAGACAGTTCCGATATTTCCAGGTGTAATTCCATTCCCTTTAGTTTGGGGTTTGCTTTTAAAGTGATCCCATCGGGTAAGACGCTTGGCTGTGTTGTATAGGTGTGCTCTACGGTTGTTTGCCAATCGTTTCGACCATTTAAAGCGATGGACGCGGTCTCAACTTTTTTAGCAAAGTTAGAATTTTGATGACCTCCGCGCATGACAACTGAATCAACTAACGTCGCTTCTTTCTCGGTTGGAGTTAATTGCTGATAGGTTTTCGGACTAACTGTATATTTTGGTAAATATAAACGAGGGTAGGCATCTTTGGAGGTTCCCATTGATAATTGATGCGTGGTTGCCTCTTGATTTTCTAAATAGGTTTTTGGTAGATTTTTAGATTGATCGGTCCAGATATTTTTAACTCCCAAAATATTAAAAATTAAATTTCGCTGATCCAAGTTACCAACGACATCATTTGGATTGGAACTTTGAATTTGTAGACCTTGTAAAAATTGATTTGTACTTTTATTTTGCAGCGACCAATAGCTTTCAATGTTATTTAATCCACTCACTAGAGGTAGATTACTAGCCGGAGCGATTCCTTCAATATTACCTAGCTGTTGATCAATATAAATTCGTGGTTGATCTTTATCATTAGTTCTAAATTCTTTTTGATTTTTTAGTAAAGTTTTAATCGTTTGATGGGGAACGATACTAGTAGTTGTAGGATTATAGTCAGTGGCATGATTACGTAACATTAAGAGACTTAAACCTAAGCTCAGCATGATTAATAACCAAACTTTGGTTTTAATTTGAATTGGACGATTAAGGCTGAGAGCTAGGAGAAATAATCCGCTGAAGAAACAAGCGATGAGTAAACCAAAATTAAGATTAACGTTCAAATTATGACTTATGAATAATGAAATAGTTGCCAATCCGCCTAACAAACCACTTATTTTTAAATCTTTCATGGTTAATTGATCAAGATGAGCTAAGAGTTCCATTGAAATTAAAGCCACAGGAAGAGATATAAGTAATAACCAGCGATTAGAAGGTGAAGTTCCTCCGTTAAAAATTGCCGCAAAGATAGGGAAACAAAGTCCCACTATGGTAACGATCCAGATCAGATTATAAGTTTTAAATTGCCGGAAATGAGTGAAACTAAAAACGACAGCAACCACACTAATAAAGCTTAACCCACCATTCAGCCAAAAGAGTGGGAGTGATTCGTTGCCGATGAGATTTCCAGGAAGTGCAATGTAATAGTTAATGGGATAAAATATAAGACCATTAGCGATGATGGTATTAGTACGTACGGCATTTAGAGTAGCTAAAACGGAAGGCAGAAATAGTGGAGCACTGATGAAAAAACCTAATATAATGGGTCCACAGGCTAGTAATGTTCTTTTTTTAAATTGCGGTTGGGTTAGTAAAAACCAGAGCCAAATTAAAAAAGTAGCTAGGGCAAGCATAAAAGCAAAATAGAAGTTGTTCCACAATGTCCACGCAACCATGATTGTTAAAAATTTCCAGCCGCCTTTTTTTATAAAACGGATTAGACTCCAACATAGCAGTGGAAAAATAATAAGAGGATTAATAAAGAAAGGATGTTCAAAGGCGATAAATGCGGTAAATCCAGAAAAAGTATAGATGAGTCCGCCAGCGCCTAAAATCCAATTTGGGAAACGATGATCGGTTAAACGCGGAGCTACGTAGATGAGAGCTGCACCGGCCAACCAAAGACGAATTATTATCATAATATTGTAATAAGAAACAATCTGCGTTGCTTTTATAAAAATCAGAGGATAAGTAAAGATGTCCCCCATAACATAATATGAAAAAGTCTGGAGATAGTCTTGACCTAAGCTAATATTCCAGTCCCATGCGGCAGGCATTTGATGGTCAAAGAAAACATTTTGGAGATCATGGTGCCATTGTATTAGAGCAGGTAAGTGCTGAGTAATTCCATCTGCGTTCCAAATTAGTGAATTTCCTGTCAGTAGAAATGGACCAAAAACAATTATTGCAATAATTAGAAATAACATAGTGTAGATGCTAAGAGCATGTTTAAATAAACGTTTCATCGAAGATTGGATCCTTTATCGTTTGGTTAAGAATTTATTTTATTATACCATGAGGGAACTGATGTTTAAGCACTAGCGAAAACCTTCGGATTGATAAATTAATATATCAGAAATATATATTTATCAATTATTTTTCAAAAAAACATTAAAAATAGTAAAAATTTTACAATGATTGATGCTGAGCTAATGAAAACGTTTACTTTTGTATCAACGTGGGTTATTATAATAAAGTACTTAAAATATTAAGAGGGTATGAATAAATTAAAAAGGAGCTCCGCGGAATGGTTAATTTTATTATTGCCAGTCACGGTGAGTTTGCTTCCGGCATCAAAATGTCTGGGCAAATGATCTTTGGTGACCAAGAAAATGTCGAAGTTGTTACCTTTATGCCAAATGAGGGTCCAGATGATTTGCATCAAAAGTTTGTGGATGCAATTAATCGCTTTGAAGGTGGGGATGATAGTCAAGTATTATTCCTCGTTGATTTATGGGGGGGATCACCATTTAATCAAGCTAATTTAATAGTAGCAGAACATCCAGATAATATGGCGATGATTGCTGGATTGAACCTGCCTATGTTGATCGAAGCATATAGTGCACGCTTTACCCAAGATAATGCCGCAGAAATTGCGAAATCATTAGTACCAATGGCACGAGAAGGGGTTAAATCAATTCCTGAAGCCGAAAATATGACTAGTTCGGCACAAAAAACTAGTGCTGATACGAATCAGGGCTTGAAGAAAGGTAAAATGAAAATTAATTTGGCTCGAATTGATACCCGTTTGTTGCACGGTCAGGTTGCAACAGCATGGACGCCTGATTCAAAAGCCAATCGAATTATTGTGGTATCAGACAATGTTGCCAAAGATGACATGCGTAAAAATTTGATTATTCAGGCTGCGCCTAATGGAATTAATGCCAATGTTATTCCGGTTGATAAGATGATTGAAATCATGAAGGATGATCGCATGGGAGGCGTAGAAGCTTTCTTGCTCTTTGAAAATCCACAAGATGCCCTTCGAGCTGTCGAAGGGGGCGTACCTTTAGACTCAATCAATGTTGGTTCAATGGCACACTCAACTGGCAAGACAATGGTAAATAAAGTTTTGTCAATGGATCAAGCCGATGTTGCAACTTTTGAAAAGTTGAGTGGTTTAGGAGTTAAATTTGATGTTCGTAAAGTACCATCAGATTCAAAAGCCGATTTATTTAATTTGATTCAAAAGGCGAATGTTAAGTAGCTATTATTTATAATGTGGAAAGGTAGAATATCATGTCAATAATTTCAATGGTATTAGTGGTTGTAGTGGCATTCTTAGCTGGAATGGAAGGAATTTTGGATCAATTCGAAATTCACCAACCGCTGATTGCTTGTACGTTAATTGGTCTGGTAACAGGTCATTTGATCCCTTGTGTTATCTTGGGAGGAACTTTACAGATGATGGCATTGGGTTGGGCGAATATCGGAGCCGCTGTGGCCCCTGACGTTGCCTTGGCTTCAGTTGCTTCATCAATTATCTTAGTTCAAAGTGGACATTTTGATTCAGCACATATCACTTTGGCATACGGAGCAGCGATTCCGTTGGCTGTTGCTGGTTTGTTCTTGACAATGATCGTTCGTACTTTGGCGGTTGCCATGGTTCACGGTGCGGATAAAGCAGCCGAGAATGGTGATATTAAGACGATGGAACGAATTCACGTCACAACTTTGATGTTACAAGGATTACGAATTGCAATTCCCGCAATTTTGTTGCTTTTGATTCCTACATCTGCCGTGCAAAGTGCTTTGAACTCTGTTCCAGTTTGGTTATCAGATGGAATGGCTATCGGTGGTGGAATGGTTGTCGCAGTTGGTTATGCGATGGTTATTAATATGATGGCTACCAGAGAAGTTTGGCCATTTTTCGCCATTGGATTTGCTTTGGCCGCGATCACACAATTGACTTTGATCGCCATGGGAGCAATTGGAGTAGCGATTGCTTTGATTTACATCAATTTGTCAAAGATGGGTGGTTCAAATAATGGTTCAAACGGGGGCTCAGGCGATCCGGTTGGCGATATTTTGAACGAATACTAGGAAGGGGAACGAGATTATGACTGAAGAAAGAATTGCACTTACAAAAAAGGAACGACTCTCTGTTGCCCTTCGCTCAACAATTTTACAAGGTTCATGGAACTATGAACGAATGCAGAATTTGGGGTTTGCGTATTCATTGATGCCGGCAATTAAAAAGTTGTATCCACAAAAGGCCGATCGGGCACAAGCGCTAAAGCGCCACATGGAATTTTTTAATACTCATCCATATTTAGCTTCACCTGTTTTGGGAGTAACATTAGCTTTGGAAGAAGAACGAGCTAATGGGGCTGACATCGATGATGCGGCAATTCAAGGTGTTAAGATTGGAATGATGGGACCGTTAGCTGGAGTTGGAGACCCCGTCTTCTGGTTCACGGTGCGGCCAATCTTGGGGGCTTTGGGAGCCTCACTAGCTATGAATGGGAATGTCGTTGGACCAATCTTATTCTTCATAGCTTGGAATATTATTCGTTGGTCATTTATGTGGTATACACAAGAATTTGGTTATCGGACTGGAAATGAAATCACTAAGGACTTATCAGGTGGATTGCTAAAGGATATTACTAAGGGTGCGTCAATTTTAGGAATGTTTATCCTAGCGGTCTTGGTTGAACGATGGGTAAATGTTAAATTTACGTTAGACTTACCTGCTAAGAAATTGGCGGAAGGGGCGTATATCAATTTCCCTAAGGGAGATGTGACCGGAGCTAAGTTGCAAGAAATTTTGGGACAGCAAGCTGATGGTGTCAGTCTAGTAAAGGAAGCACCTAACACTTTGCAAAATAATATTGATATGTTGATTCCTGGTTTGATGGGATTGCTTTTGACATTTGCCTGCATGTGGTTGCTTAAGAGAAAGGTATCACCAATCGTTTTGATTATTGGACTCTTCATCATTGGAGTTGGATTGCACGTGTTGCATGTGATGTAAAAAGATTGTAAGAGGCGGATCTGGACCAGATTGGTAGTCCTGACCGCTTTTTATTATTTAACAACTAAACTACAATATATTTGTAGAGATGATGAGTAGCAAAGTGCAGGGGGCAAAACTTATGGTAGAATCAATTAATACGAAAATTGAATTAAAGGCACCGGGGATTTCATATTTAGGAATTGGAGCTAAATACGGCGATTTTTTAATTGGTGATCGAGGTTTCGAGTTTTTTAATACTAATAATGTGAATGATTTTATTCAAATTCCATGGGAAGAAATTAAGATTGTTTATGCTCAATTGCATCATAATAAAAAACTGGGACGTCGATTTAAAATTATTACCTCAGTAGGGGATCTTGATTTTTCATCTAAAGAGGTTGGGAAAGTATTGAAAGCGATTCGGCAACACGTGGGAAATGAAAAAGTTTTACGACGACACGGTTTCTGGAAGCAGATGTTACTAACAGTTAAAGCTTTTTTGCCAAAAAATAAATAATATCTAAAATAGTTTTAGCACTTATGCCCAATAAAATGGATATGAGTGCTTTTTTCTGTCATAAATATTGGATGTTAAATCTTAAAATTAAAGTTTCAAAATATCTTCTATAATATAGGTAGAAAAAGCAATTATTACTGTATCTTTAATAATAATGATAAATATGATAATATAGAATAACTAATTTTTTGAAAGTAGGCTCGACGATGAATGAATTTGAATTTGAACAAAAACGTCTGGATCATGTCTTAGATAAGATTGAAGAAGCTAAGCAGAATAATGATGCACAATTAGCCCGTGCTGAAGAAGGACAAGTCGAAGTAGAAAAAGGTTGGAACGATGTACGCTTTAAATCTTCGACCTATTCTGGATTATTTGAAACAGCAATGTCCGTTCGTCAACAGCAACAAATGCTACAAGAACGTGAATTAGCTCAGACATCAGCGCAACATCAAGCGCAAGTTTTGACACGATTAGCACATAATCCCTATTTTGCACGAATTGATGTACAAGATGACGGGTCTGACAAAGTTGAACCGATCTATATTGGGCTTGCATCATTTTCTGATCAACCAGATAACTTTTTAGTTTATGATTGGCGAGCGCCGATCTCGTCGATTTATTATGACGGTGGGTTAGGGCCTGTTACATATGATACACCGGCAGGGGCGCAACAAGCTGACGTTAGTTTAAAACGTCAATTTCAAATTGAAGATCAAAAGATCGTCACGCTCTTTGATACAGATGAGGTTGTGGGTGATCAAATGCTGTTAGATGCGGTAGCTGGTGAATCATCAACTAAGATGAAATCAATTGTGACCACGATCCAACGTGAGCAAAATAAAATCATTCGAAATACGCATGCCGAGCTACTATTTGTTCAAGGGGCAGCAGGATCTGGAAAAACGTCTGCGGTCTTACAACGTGTTGCTTATCTACTATATCGTTATCGTGGTAATTTAACGGCTGGTCAGGTTGTTATGTTTTCGCCAAATCAGCTATTTAATGATTACATTGATCAGGTGCTCCCAGAAATGGGTGAACAAAATATGATTCAAATGACTTTCTACCAATATGCTTCACGGCGATTACCAAAGTTGAAATTGGAGACATTACAGGCACGGTTTGAAGAGAGTCAGCCAAATTGGCAACAAAAGATTAATCGTTTCAAGGGTTCAAAGGCATACTTTGATTTAATTAAGGTCTATACGGATCGACTAAATCACTCGGGAATTCGTTTTAGGTCAATTAAGTTCCGTGGAAGAGAATTGATTTCGAAAGATCAAATTGCTGATATTTATTATTCATTTAATGAAAATTATAAACTTGGGCAACGATTAGAAGTAACTAAGGAACGTCTATTAAGTAAAGTGCGTGGTTATGTTGGGAATGAGATGAAGTCTGATTGGGTGGAGGGAACAATTCAAAATCTTTCGAAAGAAGAATATGATTCCCTTCTGGGAGATCAAGTTCGCGAATTTAAAGATGAGCGTTCCGAATATCAAGCTTTGGCTAAGGTGATTGTTCAAAATGAGATGCGACCTGTTTTGCAACAAATTAGTCGAACACGATTTTTGAATATTAACGCGCAATTTGTAGATTTCTTACGAGCGGTACCGCATTTAACGCAATTAAATGCGTCAGAAATCACCGCGGACGATTGGCAAAATAATTTGACCAACACGATCAATGAGTTAAAACAAAAAGAATTGAATTTAGCTGACATGACTCCATTTATGTATTTATTTGATGTCATTAAAGGGAGCCATGGAGAACGGGATATTCGATTTGTCTTTATTGATGAAATTCAAGATTATACCCCCTTCCAATTAGCATTTTTAAAGTTTAGCTTTCCTAAAGCTCGTTTTACGATGCTAGGCGATTTAAACCAAGCGATTTTTACCAAATCAAATGCGATGACTCTTCAATCCGAGTTAAAGAGTCTCTTTGGAACTGAAAAAACAGAGTTTATCCAACTAACACAGACGTATCGCTCAACGCAACAAATTACTGATTTCGCGAAGGCGACCTTGATTAATGGGGTTCAAATTGATGCCTTTGAACGTGCTGGTGCAAAACCGACGATTGAAATCTTAAACGATGATACGATGATGACACATACGGTTCTAGATCAATTAAGACTTAACGATCAAGCTAAAGAAACGACGGCGATTATTACCAAGACTTTGCAAGAGGCCGAACAAGTTTATGCATACCTGAATGAAAACCATCCGGTTACGGTGATTCGTACCGAAAATCAGCGTTTAGTTCCCGGCACAATTATTGTTCCGGCATACTTAGCGAAGGGGCTTGAATTTGATGCGGTCATTATGTGGGATGCGTCAGCTGAAAATTATCACGGGGACGATGAGCGCCAGCTAGTTTATACAATTGCTTCACGAGCAATGCATCAATTAACGATTGTAGCTAAAAAACAACTTAGTCCACTATTGGATGTGGATTCTAATCTTTACGAAAGAAAGTAAGGGTTACTGATTATGGATGAATATGATAAAACATTTTTTAAATATCAACGTGAAACCTGGCAGAAATTATCATCTTCAATTGCTTTACGTTCAGGAGAACTTGTAACGCCACAATTGTTAAACCAAATTAAGGCGTTTAACGATGAAATTTCCATGGATGATGTAATTAAGATTTATGAACCTCTGGTAAATTATATTATTTTAAGAAAAAGGCAATATGATTTAGATTTAGTGGAACGTCAGCAATTTGCTCAACAAAGTATCAAATCAATTCCATTTATTGTGGGAATTGCTGGCTCAGTCGCGGTAGGTAAGTCAACCACCGCGCGTTTACTTCAATATATGTTACAGGTGGAGTACGGTGATAATCAGGTTGCTCTTACAACAACGGATGGCTTTTTATTTCCCAACGCGACATTGAAGCAACGCAATTTAATGGAACGCAAAGGTTTTCCCGAATCATATAATACAGCAGCTATCATCGAATTTCTGAATACGGTGAAGGGTGGAGCTGAGGTTTTAAGGGTTCCAATCTATTCACATGAATTATCCGATGTAGTTGAAGCTGGGTATGATGAATTTCAACAACCGGGGATTCTAATTGTTGAGGGAGTAAATACGTTACAGTTTTCAGAGCAATTTTCAGTTTCATTAGCCGATTTCTTTGATCTTTCTATTTTTGTTGATGCGCCAACGCCATTAATTGAAAAATGGTACATTGATCGTTTTTTAGCCTTATTAACAAAAACTAAACAAGAACAGGATCTCAAAAACTACTTCTGGCAGTGGACTAAACTTTCGCAAAAGTCCGCAATAGCGATTGGTCATCAAATTTGGCAAAGTGTGAATGTCCCAAATCTAGAACAATATATTTTACCAACGCGTAATCGAGCAGATTTAGTTTTGAAAAAAGATAAAGAACATCAAATTGCCGAAGTTTGGTTACGTAAATTCTAAAATGTAACTTAACAGTGTTGCATTAATGTTACAAAAAATTGATTCAGTCCTGTTGGTAAGCTTATTTCAAAAAAAAAAAGAACTTAAGTTACATTCTTGAAGAAAAATGAGTTGGAATTAATTTGAATTAAAATGGCTTTATATCGGATTTCAAGCGTGTAATCGAGGGGTTTGTTACATTAATGTGACACTGAGTTAGATGGATTTGGGGTGCTGGTAATAGATTGTAAAGTTAGCTTAATATAAAATCCATTCAGCTTGGTAAACTTATATATGTTGATTACGGCGGATACGTCGTAAAGGAGCGCCCAGTAATAACGCTCGGAGCGCAGTAGATGGATTTCTGAAGTCTAGGAGAGTTTTAAATAATGAATAAAGTAAAAGAAACAGCATTAACAGTTGCCGGATTGACTGCCGTCTTTGGTGCCGGTCAAACAGCTATTCACGCCGCTACAACTTATACCGTTGAAGGTGGAGATACTTTGAGCGATATTGCTACGAAGTTCAACACAACCGTTAATGATTTGGTACAAGCTAATAATTTGAAAGATGCTAACTTGATTATTAAAGATCAAGAATTAGTAGTTTCAGATGATGATACACAAGTAGCTAACTCAGCTGCCACTGCTACTGATGTTGCAGCTCAAGCAGCTAACGATGCGACAGCTTCACTTGCTGCCTCATCAGCTGCTGCTTCATCTGCCGCTGCATCAGAGGCAACTGCTTCATCATCAGAAGCTAAAGCCTCATCAGCTGCAACTACCACTACTAAGCAAGCGACGGCTGCTCCAGCGGCTGCTGCAACAGGATCTGGCTCAGTTTATGATCAATTCATCGCTGCTGGTGGAACTGCAGCCTTGTGGCAAAGTGTGGTAATGCCTGAATCTGGTGGTAATCCTAACGCCGTTTCATCAAATGGATATCATGGTTTGGGTCAAACTAAGAATTCATGGGGATATGGATCAGTCGCTACACAAACTGCTGGAATGATCAGCTATGCTGTTTCTCGTTACGGATCAATTGATAGCGCCATTGCTTTCCGTTCATCACATGGTTGGTGGTAAAATAAAATTTTCAAATTATAAAAAGGTTGATATCTTGATATCAACCTTTTTTATTGACTAGATTTGATGTGTGCCAGGACTTGCTTATGATAAAATGAAAGGATAAGGAGTATATATGGCAATGAAACATGAACATGGGAATGAAATGAATAATAAAAATTATTTGATTGCAACGATTATGAATGTCATCATTACTGGGGCGGAGTTAGTAGGTGGTTTACTAGCAGGATCATTGGCTTTAGTTTCTGATGCAATCCATAATTTAACGGATGTGATTTCATTGGTGATTGCATGGACCGCTCAGAGAATTTCTAGTAAAGAGATGACGACTAAAAATACTTTTGGCTATCGCCGAGCACAAATTATCGCGGCCTTCGTTAATTCTACTTTTTTGATCATGGTTTCGTTATTTTTGATCATTGAATCAATCAGAGGCTTTTTAAATCCACATCCGATTCAGGGGGCGCTAATGTTGGTAATTGCGGTGATTGGATTGGTTGCTAACATAGTGACAGGTCTGGTCTTGGCCCGTAATGAGGGTAATTTAAATCAACGAGCGGCTTTACTACATGTGATTGGGGATGCTTTATCATCGGTCGGGGTCATCTTTGCGGCAGTTATGATTACTTGGGTTAATTGGCTGTGGTTGGATCCTTTAATCACTTTACTGGTAGCGATTTATATTATGCACGAAACCTGGTCAGTTTTGAAAGAGGCAACGAATATTTTGATGGAGGCTAATCCGGATGTAGATTTGCAAGCTATTAAAAAGGTAGTGCTAAGTTGTTCCTATGTAAAGGGTGCCCACCATTTTCATGTTTGGCAGCTTGATGAAGATCGCACTTTGCTAACTTTTCATGTAACGATGGAGAATCAATCTTTAACTCAAGTTGAGAAAAGTATTCTAGAAATTCAAGAAGTTATATCTGAAAAATACCATATTGATCATGTAACAATTCAACCAGAGGTGGATCATATTGATGATCAGATCGTTGACACAAATGAATGTCAAACAAATTAAAAGTGAAGATTAATATTCTTGTTGGAGGAAAAATCAGTTGATACATAATAGAGCATATCAGTGGCTTTTACGAGCAACAATGGTTGGAATTGGCGGTTTTATTGGGGGAGCCTTACGCGAAAGTATTGAACTAATCTTTAAAAATGCTAGTCCAATTGGAACGCTCATCATTAATCTCACAGGTACTTTTATAACGGTATTATTAACCCAAATTCTAGTAAAAAAATTAAATTTATTAAGGCAAATTCAAATTGACTTTCTTTTTGTAGGAATAATTGGTGCTTATACGACCTATTCAACCTTAATCTTGGAAATAACAGAAATGTCGGTCATACCGGCTATCATTTATATGGTAATTAGTCTGCTTGGTGGAATTTTAATGGTGTATTTGGCTCAATGGGTTGGAGAAGAGGCGATAAAAAAATGGCAGAATTAATTTTTATGGCTGGATTGGGAGCTGGAGTAGGATCGATATTACGATTCTTTATGTTAGATCAATTAACAAGAGTCAGTCAGTTATCAACTAGTTGGATGGTAGTTATTATAAATCTATTAGCAGCATTTGGAATGGGGTATTTAAGCGGGTTAAGTTTAGTTTTACCGTGGCATACGATGGTAACGACGGGAATTATGGGCGGCTTTTCTACTTTTTCAACACCGATTAATGAATTAGCACAGGTTTTGGGAAATGATGACCAATCTAAGCGAAAGTTAGTTTTATTAAAAACGGGTATTATGTTTACAATTGGAATGCCAATCTTAATATTGGGCAGGCATTTTGGGTTAAATTAGATAAATTTAAAGGGTTTGTAAAGAAATAGATGTAAAATTTCGACTTATCGTAATATTCTTGTTATGTAGTTTTGGTATATTATCTAAGGTGAAATAGAAATTAATCGATAATTAAAAATTATGTGAAGGTGAGAGAAATAATTAATATGAGTAATACTAAGAAATTTGTTGGAACTGCGATTGCTGCTGCAGCATCAGCTATCCCATTTATGGGTGGACATGCTTCTGCTGACCAAGGAGCAACAACATTCCGGGATGCCTCAGTTGATGATGTTCAAAAAAATGCTGATGAAGCTAAAAACACACCAATGTATACTGTTCAATCTGGAGATACTTTATCATCAATTTCTGATGTTACTGGTGTTTCAACGAGTGATTTACAAAAATACAATAACTTGACTAGTTCAAGTGTGATTATTAATGGATCTCAATTGAAGTTGTCTGGGGATGATTCAGCGGAAGTTGCAACTGATACAACTGAAAGCGAAAATAGTAACCAAGCGACAAGTTCTAGTGCCAAGTCAAATGGAGCAGTAGCTAATAAAGCTACTAATGTTAATAATACAGCTTCAACAGCTGTATCTTCAAACGATGCTACTTTAGCTGCCTTAAATGCTATGCGTGCAAGTGCGGGTTTGAGCAAATTGACGTGGGACTCAGGTTTAGCTGCTAAGGCGCAAGGACGGGCTGCTGTTGTAGCTGCTTCAGGAATTCCTTCAGATCACTTCCATACTGCAGGTGAAGTTATTGCGATTGGGTTTGAAGCTGGATCAACTGTTGTTTCAGCTTGGTATAACGAAACTAACATGGTTGGTGCCGCTAATGGTCACCGTAATTGGGAAATGAATGCTTCATATACTCATGTTGGCTTTGGTTATGTTAATGGAGTTATTGTTGGTGAAGCATATTAATTTTTAAGATTATCAAGTGAATTTATAAAAAGAGTCTGAAACAATAATGTTTCGGACTTTTTTAATTAAAAAAAGAATATTTATCCAAGTGAATTGGAAACGTTTGCAGAAAAAAAGTTAATAATTTCTATTGATTTATTTGTTAAGAAACTTTACAATAAGCAACATGATTAAAACATCTATTATGATGTTAAGGAGGAAAAAATGGCAACTGATCAAAAAAAAGCATTAGATATTCATGGTAAACCATATTCACGAGTCGCATTAGTAATTATTATTTTATTTGCAACTTTTGCGGGTATGTTGAACCAAACGTCATTAGGAACAGCAATTCCAACTTTAATGAAGGATTTTGATATTTCGATGGCTACTGCACAACAAGCTACTACCTGGTTCTTATTGGTAAATGGAATTATGATTCCAGTTTCAGCTTTCTTAATGACTCGCTTTAGAACAAAATGGTTATATGAAGTTGCATATATCTTATTGTTTGCTGGAATGTTATTGGCAGCATTGACACCGGCGAAGTCAGCTTATTGGCCAATGTTTATTGCTGGGCGCGCATTACAAGCACTTTCAGTGGGAATTACGATGCCCTTAATGCAATTGGTAATGGTCAATATTTTCCCAGAGAAGCAACGAGGAATTGCGATGGGATTAGGTGGATTGGTCATAGGAATGGCGCCTGCTATTGGTCCCACTCTTTCGGGCTGGATTTTGGAAAAAGATCACGTTATTTTAGGATTAACTTTAAATGATTCGTGGCGTTCAATTTTTGTCTTCCCAATGATTGTTTTGGGAATTTCAATTATTTTAGGATTTTTCTTATTGAAGGATGTTATTCCAAATCGTGCTGGAAAGCTTGAATGGTTCTCATTAGTTCTTTCAACAATTGGTTTCGGTTCATTCCTTTGGGGCTTCACAAATGTGGCCACTGATGGTTGGGGTGATCTGATTAATGTTATCCTACCAATTATCTTAGGAATTATTTTTATTTTGTTATTTGGTTATCGTCAATTAAAGTTAGACCGGCCATTTCTAAATGTCCGTGTCTTCAAAAATAAACAATTTACAATTACTACGATTTTAGTTGCTCTGGCAATGATGGCAATGATGGGTGTTGAAATGATGTTACCATTATACATGCAAAATGTTCATGGACTTTCACCATTAGACTCAGGTTTGGCACTGTTACCAGGGGCATTGATGATGGGACTTATGTCACCGATTGCTGGAATTGCTTACGACAAGGTTGGGGCTAAGCGCTTATCACGTGTTGGCTTTGCGATCTTAACGATTGCAACATTCCCATTCATGTTCTTGGGAATTGATACACCAATTCATTATGTCACTGTTTTGTATGCACTCCGGATGTTTGGAATTGCTATGGTTATGATGCCCTTAACTGCTTCAGCCATGTCAGCTTTGCCAGTTAAGGATGCTGCGGACGGAACAGCTGCAAATAATACAGCAAGACAAGTCGCATCTGCGGTGGTTGTGGCCTTGTTAACCTCAGTAACGCAAAATATTATTAATAATAATACACCAGCACATCATGTCTTAACTGAAAATCCAATTCAATATGCATCAAAGATGGCAAATGCTTCCCTTGATGGGTTCCACGTTTCATTTGGGATTGGAATGTTGTTTGCGGTAATGGGATTAATTGTTGCTAATTTCTTAGCTGGAAAACATGAAAACAAAGATGTTGATGTAGATTATACGAAAGGGGTGAAGTAATTATGATGATTTTCATTTTAATTATTTTGGCAATATTTGTATTTTATGCATTTGTTGTATTGAAGAAGCCAATGGCTCGTTGGATATTTGGCTTTATCGGAATTATTTTGTTGATGGGAGCAGTCGGATTAACAACTTTGAATTTTCATCAACATTGGGGAATGAAGCAAGTGACTACGACTGAAACTAAGCAAATTTATTCAGCTGGACCTGCTACTTCACCAGTTAAACTCGTTTTGACGAAGCAGATTGGAACTAAAGCGAATAATTATGTCATGATGTATCGGGATCACGAAGATGATAAAGAAGCAACGGCACACTTTGTTCCCAATAAGAAGAAAATGAATACTTTTATTCATAGTACTGCAAAGTATCAAGTGAAAGATACGCAAAATGCCACGGTAACGCTAAAAGAAACTCGTTGGCGGTGGAATTCTGACTTAGCAAAGTTATTATTTGATTTTGCCGGGATGGATGGTAGTCTGCAAAAGAAGGAGGCCATTGTGACGGTGCCTAAGAATGGTTGGCAAGTTATGACTCCTGAAGAGGCTCAAGCAGCGGCTAAAAAAATGGCACTGATGCAACAACAGCAAGCCACTTTAGCGCAAGCTCAAAATTAATCTTTTAAAAAAGTTTGGAATTGATTTTCCAAACTTTTTTATGTTTAACTAGCAAAAAAATATCTTATTGATTTGAAGATTGATTTTACTATATACACAACTGGTATGAAAGCATATAATTAATTTTTGAGTTCAGTTATTGAGCATCACAGGGTAGAAGTTTATGCGTCAAGGGTCACAAAAACGGAATGTGGGTTGTGATCGAAAAATACATTTATTGATATTTTTAGAATTCATGAATGTATTTGCGATATAAACTTCGCATTCACTGACATCAGTGAAACCCTCCATTAATTAAGGAGGTGTTTTCAAATGAAGACATTAGAATATTTTAGAGCGCCCAAGCTGCGTACGCAGACATTGGCATTGTTAGGAGTCTTAATGGCTCTTGAGATTATTATTTCACGGTTCACCATTGGGAATTCGTTTTTTCAAATTGGATTTACGTTTATTACCGGTGGATTGATCGCTAAATGGTATGGTCCCATGTGGGGGATTCCAGTTGCATTTTTAATTGATTTTTTAACGAATTTATTGGGAGGGCAACCATATATAATCGCCTTTGCTTTGGTTAAATTATTATCAGCGCTGATCTTTGGTTATTCTTACTATCAAAAACAAAACCTCTCATGGTGGCGTTTGATAGTTACGATTGGAGTACAGCTATTATTAGCAAATGTGATTTTAAATACCATTTTGTTGGGGATGTATAATTTTATTCCAGTCCATTCGGTACAAGCGGCGTTAACATCGCCAATTGTTTGGGCTCGTGCTCTAAAAAGTCTCATTATGTGGCCAGTTGAAGTTATTATTAGTTATTTAATTTTTAATAATAAGCAATTAATGAAATTGGCGGAACAAATTTTTTGATAAAAGATTAACTTGCGTTAGTGTATTATTTTTGCTAGAATTAATTTTATTACTTATAGATGGAGAAATAAAATGCAGATTAATAATTTACAATTAAATGGTTGGTGGCGTTTCTAACGCGACCGAATTGCATTAATTTTGCAGATTCGGACGTGCACTTTTCTAGTGCAACCGAATCTGTGGATATATTTCTCGAAAATTGGAGAAGTCTGCCTGGGTTTGTTTGCCTAGGTAGACTTTTTTTGTTGAAATTCAAACTTACGAAATGGGATATTCTTATGAATATAAAAATAAAATTAACAATTATCGCTATGACTCTCTTTTTAGGCGGAGCAGCCGTTAGAGCTAGTTTCACAGCTGATGCAAAGAAAGAAGTTAAAACAGTCGGTGTGCTGCAATTTATGACCCATCCGGCATTACATCAAATTTACACTGGGATTGAAGCTGGTTTGGCAGAGGAAGGATACCACGTGGGTGATAATCTCAAAATCGATTTTAAAAATGCCCAAGGAGACCAGTCAAATTTAAAAACGATGGCTACGCGATTTGATAGTGAGAATGTGGACTTAGCAGTGGGAATTGCTACGCCAGCAGCGATTAGTTTAGCAAACACTTTACAAAAGCAACCGGTTATTTTTGCGGGTTCAACCAATCCAATTGGATCGAAGTTAGTTACGAATTATGAACACCCGGTGGGAAATGTGACCGGAGTTTTAGATCAAGCACCACTTAAAGCACAAATAAGTATGATGAAAGAAATGTTACCGAATTTAAAAACGGTGGGAGTTTTGTATACGTCTTCGGATGATTCCGCCACGACGGAAGCCCTTAAATTTAAAAAATTGGCCAAACAAAATGGTTTGAAAACAAAGGTGGCTTCGGTTGCATCTTCCAATGATATTAACCAAACCGTATTGCAATTAATTAGTAATCACCAAGTCGATGCATTGTTTATTCCAACTGATAATAGTATTGCTGGAGCTATGAATACAGTGATTAAAAATACTGATGCCGCTAAAATCCCTGTTTTTCCAACCGTTGATACGATGGTTAAACAAGGTGGGCTAGCAGCAGAAGCAATTAATCAAAAGGAAATTGGGATTAAAACCGGACGAATGATGGGCCGAATTTTGTCAGGAAAAACTGTCAAAAGTCAGTCGGTTGAATTTATGCAAGAAGGGCATTTAGTTATTAATCAAGAGCAGGCGGATCGATTGGGCATTTCAGTTCCAAAAGAATTATCACAGCGTGCTAGATTTATTCATTAAAAGGAGTCAGAAAATGGGAGTTATTATATCAGCAATTGGACAGGGGATCATTTGGTCTCTACTTGGGATTGGACTATATTTATCATTTCGAATATTAAACTTTCCGGATATGACGGTTGAAGGAACTTTTCCACTTGGTGCGGCGGTATCAGTTACCTTGGTGACTCAAGGGGTCAATCCGGTTCTAGCGATTATTATTGCCGGTATCATCGGTGGAGTAGCTGGATTGATAACTGGCTTGTTGTACACTAAGGGGCAAATTCCCATTCTGTTAGCTGGAATTTTAACGATGACCGCAACATATTCTATTAATTTAAGAATTATGGGACAGGCAAATAAGTCATTATTAGGAGTAAAAACCTTGTTTAATAACCAATTTGTTAATTGGTTACCTGATAATTTCCCAACAATTGGGGTTGGAATTGTTATTGTAATCGTTATTGTGGCCAGTGTGGCATGGTTTTTACAAACTGAATTAGGTCAGGCGTTTATTGCTACAGGTGATAACCAGACAATGGCTTGGGCTTTGGGTATTAATTCTGATGCTATGGTGACCCTAGGTTTGATTATCTCAAATGCACTTATTGCGCTGGGCGGGGCTTTGGTCGCTCAAAATAATGGGTTTGCAGATGTCAATATGGGAATCGGAATTATTGTAGTAGCTTTAGCTTCGATTATCATTGGAGAAGTAGTTTATACGGATAAATTAACACTAACTGAACGTTTAATTACAGTGGTGATCGGTTCAATCTTGTATCGATTTGTGCTAGTGGCAGTGTTGGCATTTGGATTTGATGCCAACGATTTAAATCTCTTTAGTGCCGTGATTTTAGGGTTGGCCTTATTACTACCTAAGTTTCGACATTCATTAAATATTGCAAAGTTATTTCCACAGAAGGGAGCAAAGTGATGACACAAATTAAGGACCCCATTTTGGAATTGATTGATGCAACTGTAGTTGTTAATCAGGGCACTTTAAATGAAAAAATAATTTTAGACCATGTTAATTTTAAGATGCAGGCTGGTGATTTTGTCACCGTTTTAGGCTCGAATGGAGCTGGTAAATCGACGTTTTTAAATGTAATCGCTGGTTCATTGCCACTCACTACTGGACAAATTTTGGTGAACGGTCAAGATGTAACGAAATTAAATGAAATTAAACGCACACATTTAATTGCGCGGGTTTTTCAGGATCCCAAAATGGGAACGGCACCCCGTATGACTGTTTCAGAAAATTTATTATTAGCCAAAAGGCGGGGACAAAGGCATCGACTGACTTCTCGAAAATTAACATCGCAAGTACAAAATCAGTTTAAAACTTTATTAGATCAAATGGGGAATGGATTGGGACAACGGTTGAATGTGGCGACTGGTGATCTGTCTGGTGGACAAAGACAGGCGTTAAGCTTTGTTATGGCTACTATCACTAAACCCGCGGTACTATTACTTGATGAACATACGGCCGCTTTGGATCCAAAGACTAGTGCGCAACTATTAAAAGTGACGGACGAACGAATTAAGGCGGACAAACTAACGGCATTAATGATTACTCATAATTTGGAAGATGCCCTAAGTTATGGGAATCGTTTAATTATAATTAATGCAGGGCAAATCGAATTTGAAGCAAAAGATCAAAGCAAAAACAAATTGACGTTAAATGATCTTTTGGAGCATTTTAAACGTTACTAAGGGTTTGTAATGTAAATACAATACAATTGTAATATTCAATTCTTAAAAATATTAACTTGAACAATTATTGTAAAACCGTGGAGCTAAAGTGGTGGTCTAATGTAAATGTAATCGCTTCCTTAGAATTAAATTAAATAAAAGGGATTTGTGTTGAATGTCACATTACCGGATAAAACCGTTTTACTGCGAATGATGGGATGAAATTCGTTTTACAATTAAATCTAAAACGGTTAAAATATAAAGGAATTAAGTAACAGAACCTAGATATTAAAAGGAGATTTTTCTTACAATGAAGAAGACTAAGATCGTTTCAACTCTTGGACCCGCCTCAAGCGACGTCGAGACAATTGCTAAATTGATTCAAGGTGGAGCAAACGTTGTGCGCTTCAACTTCTCACACGGAGACCATGAAGAACACTTGGGTCGGATGAATGCTGTTCACGAGGCTGAAAAGCTTACTGGAATTAAAGTTGGATTCTTGCTTGACACTAAGGGTGCTGAAATCCGTACGACTGTTCAATCAACAGGTAAGATCGAATTCAACATCGGTGAAGTTGTTCGTATTTCAATGGACGATTCATTAGAAGGAACTAAGGAAAAGGTTGCCGTAACTTATCCTGGTTTGTTTGATGACGTTAAGGTAGGCGGACACGTTTTGTTTGATGATGGGAAGCTTGACTTCTTGATCACTGAAAAAGATGAAGCCAACAAAGAATTGGTTACAACTGTTCAAAACCATGGTTTGTTGGGATCACGTAAGGGTGTTAACGCACCTGGTGTTTCAATCAACTTACCTGGAATTACTGAAAAAGATGCTGATGATATTCGTTTTGGTTTGAAGAATGATATCAACTTTATTGCTGCTTCATTCGTTCGTAAGCCTGAAGACGTTAACGATATCCGCGCTTTGTTGAAGGAAGCCGGAAAAGAAGACGTTATGATCTTCCCTAAGATCGAGTCACAAGAAGGAATCGATAACTTCGATGCTATCTTGGAAGTTTCAGATGGATTGATGGTTGCTCGTGGAGACATGGGAGTTGAAATTCCTGCTGAAAACGTCCCATTGGTACAAAAGGACTTGATCCGTAAGATGAATGCTGTTGGTAAGCCAGTTATCACTGCTACTGATATGTTGGATTCTATGCAAGAAAACCCACGTCCTACACGCGCCGAAGCTTCTGACGTTGCCAACGCTGTCTTTGACGGTACTGATGCAACAATGCTTTCTGGAGAATCAGCTAATGGTGACTATCCAGTTGAAGCAGTTCAAACAATGGCACGTATCGATGAAAAAGCTGAAACTGCTTTAGCTTTGAATGGTCGTCATGTTAACAACTTTGCAACTGAAGAAGATAATACTGATTCAATTGCTGCTGCTGTTGCAGAAGCAACAAGCAAGTTGGATATCAAGGCGATTGTTGCTTCAACTAAATCAGGACACACTGCTAAATTGATCTCAAAGTACCGTCCAAATGCTGATATCTTGGCTTTGACTTATGACGAACGTGTTGAACGCGCTTTGAAGATTTACTGGGGTGTACAACCAGTTATTGCTGAAACACCAGCTAATACAGATGCTATCATTGAAGCATCAAAGAAAGCTGCTGTTGAGCAAGGTTTGGCTAAGAAGGGTGACGCGATTATCGTTGTTGCTGGTGTAGCTGCTGAAGTTGGTTCAACTAACTTGATGACAATCCAAACGATCTAATTTAATATTTAGATAATTATTTGCAGTAATGTTTAATAATTTTTAAAATATATAAATATAAGGACTATCTACGTTTCGTTGAAACTAGATAGTCTTTTTTTCTAAAATTAATTTATTTTAACGCTGAAATGATAATATAAATTGAACAGGGGATGATTAATGGGTTCATCTATTGCCTAGATACGTGAATTGGTTAGGGTTTAATGACTTCAATTTTGAGCAAGATGAAATTCTGTTTATATATTTAATGTTGCAAAAACATTTCATTTAGTTTACGATGTAATAAATACATTGAATATTATGCAATGCTTGAGATTGCCTGGAGGTAAAATATGAAATTTAATAGATTAACTAGGACAGTGTTTGTGGGCACATTATTGATGGGAGTTGCGACCTTACCTGTTAGTGCATCGACTCAGACACAAACAAAGCAATTATCACAACCATATGTGGTAATTGGTTCTGGAAATTCTGATAAAGCTGCGATGTTAGATTTACTTGATCCAAATAGTAAGGCCAAACAATTAACCGTTACGGGAACTGATGGTGATCAATATTTGAATTTACAGGGTGTCAGTGATAGCGCAATGATTAGTTCAGTTTCGGTTGCACCGGCGGAACCGGGTTCTGGCACGTTAGTTAATATTGAGAAGTATGATGGGGCAAATAATATTACAAAGGTCACATCGCAACAATATGCGATGGCGGCTACAATGGCAGGAGTCAATGATGTTATTATTACCGTTTCTTCTAATCAAACAGTTTCTGGTGAATCGGCGCTGGCAGGTGTTTATAAAGCGTTAGCTAGTGATGGTACTAATTTGGATGCAGATAATACGGCGGCAGCTAACAGTCTCTTATCGGCGACTAATCCAGCACAAGAAGAGGTTGGGGCGGATAAAGCCGGTAAACTCTCTGGGGCAGTGACTGAGACTGCCTCTGAAATTGCCAGTGCAAAGCAAGATGGCAATGAGATGAGCGGTAATGAAATTTCCAATGCTTTAAATGACAATTTGAGTAATAATAATATTAATATTTCAGTTAGTGCGCGCCAACCAATTGTAACCGCTCTACAGAACTTTCAAACAACCCCCATTGCTTCGAATAAAACATTTATTAAAAACGCCCAAAATCAAGCCAAAAATTTAAAACAATCGACTGGTAATATGATGGCCAAGGCAAACGATTTTTTAAATTCTGAAGATGCAGCTAATTTACGAGCTAGCGCAGATGGATGGTGGAATAAAATTAAAAATTTCTTTACTAGTCTTTTCAATTAAACAAAGCTTAGACAAAGTGGTATATTGGAGTTAACGACATCACGCTGGGCCAATTACCTGACGTAATATAAGTCATGGAGGTGGAAAGATGTCACAGAAAAATCGTTTAAAGAAGTTATTAATGAAAAAAGGTGTTGATAATATTACTGTTGATGGGACTGTGGTCCCAGTGCAAGCAGCAAAAGAATTAGACTTAATCGAGGCCGCACAAAAGCAAGGGATCATGTAATTTGATTCATTAAGGGCTAGAAAAAATCTAGCTCTTTTTTTTGAGACTAACTTAGTAGTAAATTAAAGCTTGGTATCTTTATTAAATCAAATATAATATAATAAATACTAAATACACGAATAATTAATTAATTAAATCAGCTGAATTATAGATGATTGATGGGGGAAAGATGGCACAAATTTATGAAGTAGACCCACTAGCATGGAATGATTTTGAAGAAAAGCATCAAAATGGATTTGTGATGCAATCACTTGAACAATATCAATTATTAAAGGCTCGTGGGCGAAATGTTAAGATCATCGGGATGAAGCAAAATGATGAACTGGTAGCGGGAGCAGTTGTTACGGTTGATAAAATTCATGGTGGATATAAGGCATTGATGGAACTGGGTCCGGTGTTAGACTATGAAGATGCGACATTGGTTAAAACCTTTTTAGCTGAAGTTAAAAATTATTATCAAAATCAACCCATTGTTCAGGTTGAATTTTCACCATATCTTGGGTTCCAAGATTTTAATGATCATGGTGAACCTATTACAGAAAAACGTAATGATTTATTAGATAATCTGACAAAGGCAGGAGCTATCCATCAACCGATGCGAATTGGAATGACTGATAGTGGAGCGATGGGCTGGAAGTATGAAAAGTCATTAGCAGGGATTACCAAGGAAAATCTGTTAGACCATGTTCGAAAAGATGTAAAATACTACTTAAAAAAGAATCAACAATTTGGTGTAACTCATCGTTTCCTAAAACGAGATGAATTATCAGAATTCAAATTAATGTTAGAGGATACAGCGGCACGGCGAGGCTTTCACGATAAGGATCTAGAGTATTACCAAACGGTTCTCGATGTTTATCAAGATAAAGCTCATTTCATTATTACTGAAATTAACTTTATGGATTACTTGAATGCTGAGCAAGCGACAATTGCCCAGTTAGACGAACGTTTGAAAGTACTGGAAGAAAGACTTGCCGCCAAGGAAACGAAACGTAATCGTGGTCAATTTAATGAATTTACGGATCAAAAAAATCAACATTTGAAGCGAATTGATAAAATTATTCAAATGTATGGTTCTCTTGCGGCGGTTCCAACTGAGCCGATTTTGATTGCTGGTGCCATGTTTTTGGGGCAGGGAAATGAAATGGATTATTATTTCTCAGGAATGTATGATAAATATAAAGACTTCTATGGCCCATACTTAATTCAATATGAAATGATGAAAATGGCCGTAGAGCAAGGCTTTTCAACTTATAATTTCTTGGGAATTGATGGTAAATTTGACGGATCTGACGGAGTCTTAGAATTTAAAACAGAATTCGAAGGCCACGCAACGCAAATGATTGGAGAGTTTGTCTTACCAATTCATCCTTTGAAATATCGCGCCTTGAAATTAATGAAGATGATTTTACGACGCGGGTAGGGAGTACTCCGACCCATTAACCAAATTGTTTCGAGTATTTTAAAATAAATGCTTGCTTTTTATATCCTAACGACATATAATATTATATGTTGTTAAGAAATGGACAGCTAGCTCAGTTGGTAGAGCAACGGACTCTTAATCCGTAGGTCCAGGGTTCGAACCCCTGGCTGTCCACTTATGAAGCGCCTAGTTATTACTAGGCGTTTTTTTGTTTTATACGGTTATTGAGGACTCAAAAAAACACTAGCCGAATTGTGTTGAGCTAGTGTTTTTGATTTAAATTAACTTAGAACAGGAAGTTCTGGAATACCAAAATAGAATCCTTGAATGTATGTTACACCGAATGAGCGTGCCATTTGGATGTCTTCGTTGTTTTCAATTCCATCAATCGTAAATCTGATATTTTTATCTTGGCAAAACTTTAACCAAGGCTTCATCATTTGAATGGTATCAGCTTGTTCTACCGCTTTAGAACGAAGGTTGAGCTTAATTCCATTCATAACAACCAAATGCTGTTTTAATTCTGAAGTTAATTCGATCATATTGATATCATTGAAAACGACGCGAATATGAGCGTCATTTAACTTTTGAACGGTTGGAGCAAAGAAATCCCAATTTTTAATTTTATCAATATCGGATACTTCGACGTTTAATTGTTCCAATTCTTGTTGTTGTTCCATGAAAGCTAAGAGGGCATCGATGACGTGTGAATTAGAAAATTGTTCTAATTCGAGATTGATACTAATTCGATTCAAGTGTTTAGAATCAATTAGTCTTTGAACTAACATTAGCTGAGTTTCGATGTTGATGTTGATATCTTCTGGAATCTTCCATTCACCGGTACTGTAATCGAAGGAACGTAATAATAGTTCAGCCGAAACTTGCTTAAAACGCCGTTGAGTAAATTGCATTAAACTTTGAGTGAAGTAAGCGTACATAGCGACTACTTGTTGACGATGTTCACCGGAATAAATTTTCTCGCCATCAATGGTGATTTGATTTCTCCCATTTCGTTTACTCATATAAAGATATTCGTCAACGCGATCGTAAAACGTTTTAAATTTGGTATCGTTTTCTTCTAGATTTGTTCCACCCATTGAAATCGTGACTTCAATGGGTGTATCTTCATAGAAAAAATTATTTTTGCGGACGTTATCCCAAGCTTTTTTGATTGTAGGTAAAACATCGTCAATTGAATTGTTAGGGAACATAATGGTGAATTCTTCCCCACCAGTACGAAAGAGTTTGGCTGTTGGCATTTCTTCGTTTAAAGTTTTTTGTACGATGCCAGAGGCCTCAATTAATATTTTATTTCCAGCTGAATGACCAAAGGTATCATTCACTTGCTTGAAACGATCAATATCCCATTCGATAATACCAAGTGGTTGATTATTGTTTCGGGCGGTTTGGAAAAGCTTTTCCGACTCACTTTGAAAAAATGAAAAGGAATGTACTTTCGTTAATGCATCATAGTCGGCAGATTTTTCAAATTGACCAGGAGTTGTGTTTTTAAATCCATTAAACCATAGATACATGACAACCATATTCATGGTCACAAAGATTATGATCGCCTCAATTGCTGTTGTAAGATCCATAGTGATGCCCATGGAAACGGCAGGAAGTGTGCCCCAAAAGAGAATCGCAATGAGACTAAAATAGACGATACTATATTGCCAGTGGTAAAGAATTTTATCATGAACCACAGGAATTTGACTAATGACTAGAAGGATGACGGTGATCAACAAAGCCATAATGACCGGTGGCTGATCCATATTAACACCGACAGTCATTGCGCCCATATGATGACCGATCCAGACATAACCGGCTGCCATTAATTGGAGTAGCCGTTCCATTCGGTTGTAGCCACCCAGATAGAGAAAAGGTAACACAAGTAGAAATAGCGCGATATTATGGAATACCATTGCAATTTGACCGCTAAAGTACAGCATTGTTGCTAAATGGATGTATAAGCCAATTCCACAGCCGAATAAAAAGATTTGAACCCTCTTCCATAAGAAGGTTCCATCGTTATTTTGAATAAAAATTTCATTCCAGAGCCGATTAAAGTAGCCAACATATCCGGTTGTAAAAAAACATGAAATTAATAATGTCATCAGCATAAAACTGAAAATATCTGTGGAGTTGTATAGAAGATTAAGCATGCAGAGCCCCCAAAGTAGTAATAAATGTTATCAAGTTATTCAATTAATATTACACCTATTGGGGTGATATTACATTAAAATTGAGTGAGTAATTGGGATCGATACATCAGAAAATGGATAATTTGATAAATTAAGGAATAAAATTGAATTCCACAACCGTAATTTCTGGTTGATGGTATAATAATGGCATTAAGAGATGGATTAGAAAGAGGATGAATATGGCGGCCAAGTACGAGTTAATTAAAAATAAGATCAAAGATGAGATTGAAGCTGGTGATTATACGATTGGAGCAAAGTTACCAACGGAATCTGAATTAATGGCTCGTTTTTCGGTCTCAAGGTTTACGGTAAGAAGAGCCATTACTGATTTAGAGAATGAAAATTATGTCTATAAGGTTCAAGGGGAGGAATGTTTGTTGACAACTGGCATGCACCGGTTGCAACTGGACCGACAAAATTAATTGGGATGATCACTACGCATATTGCTCATTATATTTTTCCAAATATTATTAGTGGCGTGGACCGAGCGGCATCTAAGCAGGGCTATACAATGTTAGTGGCGAACACGCATAACGATCCAGCCCGCGAACGACAAGCCTTACTATCAATGCTAGATAATAATGTGGCAGGGTTAATTATTGAACCGACACAGAGCGCTTTTAATAAAGAAAATCTAGATATTTATCGGCATATTGATGAATTAAAAATTCCAATCGTATTTATTAATGCAATCTATGATGGATTGAATTATCCAGTGGTGAAACAATATGATGAAATTGCAGAAAAACACTTAGTTGAATATTTATTTGAAAAAGGCCATGATAAAATTCTGGGCGTCTTCCAAGTGGACGATTTACAAGGAGTTCGCAGAATGAACGGATTTATTGGTGCGTACCAACAGCAACCAGAATTAGCCTTAAATTCATCGACTATTATGTATCGATCATCTGATCCAATTAATATGGTTTTGGAAAAGGTTGAGCAGTATTTAAAAGTGAACCCTGAAATTACAGCTATCGTTGCTTATAATGATCAAATTGCCATTCAAATTTATGATCTAATTCATGAAATGGGCTTGAAAATGCCAGATGATATTTCAATTGTGGGATTTGACGATTACCATTTAGATGAATATGTAACACCAAAGCTAACGACAATGACCCATGAAAAAGAACGGATGGGAAGTGATGCCGCCAATCTGCTTATTAAAGCGATTAATGGCGATGCGGTAGAATCATTGAATTACGAACCAGCGTTTATTGAACGTGATAGTGTTTTAGATTTAAATCAGAAACAATGATTTTGAAAAGTTAAATATTAAAAAAGCTTAACTCATTATTGAGTTAAGCTTTTTTAATTTATTTGTGTGAAAGTGAATAACTTTTGTTTGTTCTAACAAATGTAAGCGTTATCTCGAAGATGTTAGAATAGGCTTACAGATGAGAATTGGAGGAGCAAGCATGCTTGAGAATCAATCTATAAAACTAGATGTGGCTTCAGATGGACACATCAAAAATTTAATGTTTAAGGATGATCCAAATCAAATGAATTGGGTGATCGATGATCAATATTTAAAACAAGAAGGTTATTCAGACGCGAATAAGTTATTTGGTAATTTTAAAATCACAATTAATCAAGAACCGTATAGGAGTGATGAACAAGTCCCGGTGATTTCGGAAGGTGACGAGAAAATATCGATTTTATATCAATTAACTGCGACAATCAATCTAAAAATGCAATATCAATTGGATGAAAGGGGTCAGATAATCTGGGATATTGAATTACAAAATTTATCTGATCAAAAAATTAATATCGATTATTTTGGGGTTTGGATTTCATTTGCGTACGTTATGTTTCGTGATAAAAATGTTTTACGTAATATCCATAATTCGGCTGCAGTATTTCCGTCTATTTCAAAAAATTATACTAAAATTAATGTCGTTCGGCGCGATAATCAGGGTGGTAATGTAGGCTTTTATCAAACAGTTGGAGAGACAAAGTCAGTCGGAACATATTGCGATTATAAAAATAAATTTTTTGAAAATATTTCGCCTTCGTTAGATGGATTATTGTTTCATCAATTGATTTTAGCCGGTGGGTACGAAAGGCAGGTCAATGAATATGATTGGGTCTATAATCGGGATGGATTAACCTTAGAATCAGGCAAAAGTCAATATTGGCGTTATGTGATGAATCGGAATCAAAATGAAGTTGATTTTAAAGAACAAGCGAAACGTGTTCAACATCCGATGATTGAATACGATCCATTAAATATTATTGGACATGATCTTCATATTAAAATTGATGCCAATCAGAAAAAGATTGAACAAGTTCAAAGTTTTAGTGGATCTGCCGGACAACATAATCAAAATCTGCTAAAAAAATTAAAACATAAAAATGGTGATAACTATGAGCTAGTGTTTTCTGCGCTGGACTTAGGTGAACATAAAGTTGAATTTACTTTTACTGATGGAACATCGGACTTTGTAGTTATTAATGTGATGGAACCACTAGATCAATTGATAGAAAAACGCGTTGATTATTTATCCAAAAATTCATATCTCGGTCCAAATGGAGCGACCCCGTATGCGTTTACGCCGATTTCCAATCAGGGTGAATCATTAGGGAAGCTTAATCTGATTTTAAAGAAAAATATTTTGGGGCAGCTTGATGCCAAGCAAGTTCGGCAGGTTGAAGCTAGCGCGGTTTATTATGTTAAAAATAAGTGGTTTAAAAATGGTAATTTAAATCAACCAGCTCGCTTATATGGGGATTTTTATCGATGCATGGACTTTGAGTATATCGGGCATTTATTCTTCCTATTATCAGAATTTGATGATGATATATTAACCATTAATTCCGCTTCAGAATATCTAAAATGGTCGGCAACCGTCTTTGAACTTAGAGTCAATCCTGATTTGCATGCAACAAAAAGAGGCAAAGAAGAAGCACAAATGTTAGGGGTCTATTTCTTATACATTGATGCATTATTGCAAAAATTAAAGGAAAAAGGTCTGCAAAAAGAATATCAGAAAATTAACGAATTATGGAATGCGGTAACCAAACGCATTGCGGCACAAAGTGATGATTACAGTGCGGCCATAACAGAACATTATTTTGATAATGCAGGGTTTGGACCAACTGCAGGAGCTATGAGTTCAGCACATCAGACTAAGAGCGCTGAAAACTATGGGGCCTTATTGCTGGCGAATATTGGTTATTCAAACGATTTTCGAGCACAAAATCCTGACCGATGGTGGGAGGCCTTAAGTTACATGATTCACTCTTTGTGGGGCGGGATTACATCAGCTTCAGCGTACAAAGTTTTCGAAGGTAATCATAAGGAGGAGTATCTACGTGCAAGTTATCGGGCTTTGGCGGGCGTGCTTTATTGCTATGATACTAATGCCACTGCGACAACTCCTTTAGCAACAGGTTTAGCTGCATCGACTTATTCAGTTGCAGGTCCACACCTCAACCGACCAGATTTATCACGAGCTCGGTTTGGTCAAGCAACATTTTACCAAGATGGTGGAATTTTTGCTCGATTGTTTAGAGGAGATGAAAAAACTGATGATTGGGATATGGGGGAAGAATTAGTCGCATATTTAGATGGATTAGGACAAAAAACCTTTGTGTTGATGAAAGATAATCAGCTTCAAGTTATTAATGGGACTTACTCTCAAGATTCTAACCAAGTGACAATTTATAGTTTTGCGCCTTATCAAGCTGAAGTATATTTACTTACTGGTCAAGGGTTACAAAGATTAGGAGAAACCGATGAAAATCATGAGTATAGTATAAATTTGGATGTGTTTGAGTAGAGACGTTTTAAGGAGAGTCCAATGGATCGAAAAATTATTTCAATAGCGTTGCCACCTTTTCCAAATTTTATTGAAGGTAACTTAGCCATATTTCAAAAAGGCCAATTGCATCCTAATCGTAAGGAATTGGGATATTTTGATTTGATTTTTGTGAAAAGTGGTCGGCTTTTTATTACAGAAGCTGGCGTAAACTATACCATTAATCCTAATGAAATGTTTATTTTATTACCTAATCAACATCATTATTCTTGGAAAGCCTGCGAAGAGCAGACGGAATTCTTTTGGATTCATATTTATACCACGGCTCAATGGGATGAAAGTGAGCACCCTAAGCACTTTACATCCATGTTGCCGATTCCTGATCTGCATTTTCATCAGAGAAATTACACGCTACATTTGCCAAAACAAGCTGCAATTTTAGATCGAGATTTAATTTTTGAACTACTAATTCAGATTCAAACAAGTACTGAGCATGATGATGTTGATGCAATATGGCATACGGAAGATTTGTTTTTGAAATTTTTAAAATATGTTGAAAATGAGGGCTTTACAAAAGATCGTGCGACTATTCTAGCTGAAAAAATCCATTTATTTTTAGAAAAAAACATTAATAAGAAAATAACTAATCAGGATATTTCTAATTATTTTCACTTACATATTAATTATTTAGCACGGGTTTCACGTCAAATTTATGGAAAAACGCCGCTGGAGTTGTTAGATGACTTACGAATGGAGGTTGCTAAAGAATATTTAGTAAAAAGTAATGTCTTACTTAAAAATATTGCTGAAATTATTGGATATGAGTCTTACATTTCTTTTTCAAATCATTTCAAAAAAAATATTGGCCTAGCTCCACGGGATTATCGTGAAAAGTATCGTAATTAAAATTTAAAGGGGTAGAAGATTATGAATCAGACAGAAAAGTTGAATTTAAGAAATATATTAGCTTATGCCAGTACTGATACAGCTGGTAATTTATTATATTGTACGTTAACTAGTTTTATTTTATATTTTTATACTGATGTTTTTGGAATTTCAGTGGGAATGGCGGGGATGATATTATTGATTGCTCGGGTAATTGATTCATTTGATGCACCGATTTGGGGGCTAATTATAGACCACACTCATTCCAAATACGGAAAAAGTCGTCCATGGTTTCTATGGTTAGCAGTACCATTTGGACTTTTTCTAGCATTATCATTCATGACACCTGCTTTAAGTGTTAGTAATAAAATGATTTATGCATTGATCACATACTTGGTTACCGGAATTATCTATACGGGAATTTCAACGCCAATTACATCAATTTTACCAAATTTAAGTAATGATTCGGATGAACGAATCAAGTTAAATTCATATCGAATGATTGGTGGGAATATTGGTTATTTCGTAACTGCTTCATTTACATTGCCCTTAGTTGGCTATTTTGGTGGTGGAAATGATCAAAAAGGTTTTGCAATCACGGCCATCGCATATGCAATTATCGGAGTGTTTATGTTCTTGTTTGCATTCGTTAATATAAAAGAAAACAATATTAGTACCGAAACAACACAAAGCATTCCCGTGAAAGATAGTTTTAAAGCCATAAAGGGAAATTGGCCCTGGGTGATAATTGTTTTGGCCAATATTATGTATTGGCTTGGAAATACAGTTCGAACTTCAACGGTAATTTATTACGCTGAGTATAATTTAGGGCATTTAAATTATGCATCTATCTTAAACGGATTAGTCTTAGTGCAAGTTATTGGGGTTGCATTAATCCCATTGCTGGTTAAAAAACTATCTAAAGGAAATACTTTAATTTTAGGCTTTAGTTTAGCAGCGATTGGACAACTTTTAATGGGCGTAGTTGGATCCAATTTTATATTAATTGTTGTCATGTGGGTGGTGACCTCATTAGGGACTGGGATTGCCGTTTCAATGCCATTTGCAATGCTGTCTGATACGGTTGATTATGGTGAGTGGAAGAATGGTATTCGATCTGCAGGATTCTTAACGGCCATTGGAAGTGCATTTTGTATTAAAATGGGATCAGGATTAGGTGGCTTCTTACCTTCAATGATTATGGAAAAAACGGGCTACATTGCAAATCATACCCAAAGTCATTCTGCTTTAATGGGAATTAAAATTTCATTTATTTTAGTACCTGCAGTCTGCTTTGTGCTAGGAGCATTGATCATGCTTGCTTATCGTAAATTCGAAAAAGCTGAAACGATGATCAAAGCTGAATTGAGTGAACGTTAATCATACAACTAAAAAACTCTGTGATAAAAAATGAATCATAGAGTTTTTTTTGTTGCGATAGATAAAAATTTAGGCAAATAAATATCTTGAATTATCTACGAAAGAACGTCGATTTCTAAGATAAGATTGATTAACATTGGCATAATGTGAAAATTTTAGTAAAAAAATATTTTTTTCAAAAAGCCTGAATGTAAGCCGTTTCAAAGAAAAAAATTCAATATTTATACGGTCGCAAAAATAAATAACTTGATTTATACGTAACAATATCTTAGTATACTTAAATGTAAACGTTTGCAAAGTTTACTGAACTTATTTGATACATATTTTTTATTGAAGGAGTATTTTAATGGAGAATTATAACCCCCTAATTATTCAAAGAGCTGATCCATATATTTATAAACATACAGATGGTTATTATTATTTTAGTGCATCTGTACCTGCATACAATTTAATTGAGTTACGTCGATCAAAAACCATCGCTGGACTAGCACATGCGATGCCACGTACAATTTGGCGCAAGCATGCATCTGGAACTGGAGAAGAGAGTGAATTAATCTGGGCGCCTGAAATCCACTTTATTGATGGTAAATGGTATGTCTATTATGCCGCTGCGCATACAACTGATTTTGATAGTAATGGAATGTTTCAACATCGAATGTATGTGATTGAATGCGCTGCAAGTGATCCGATGGCAACAGAGGACAATTGGGTTGAAAAAGGGCGGGTTCAAACGCCGCTTGACTCCTTTGCGCTTGATGCGACAACCTTTGAACATCAAGAAAAGTTGTATTATGTGTGGGCTCAAAAGGATCCAGAAATTTTTGGTAATACAAATATCTATATTTCTGAAATGGAAAATCCCTGGACGTTAAAGACAGCACCGGTTATGTTGACTAAACCTGAATATGATTGGGAAACACAGATATTTGCGGTAAATGAAGGGCCTGCTATACTACACCGGAATGGTAAGTTTTTCTTAACCTTCTCCGGAAGTGCAACAGATGAAAATTATTGCATGGGGATGTTGTACGCTGATGAGAATGCAGATCTTTTGGATCCTAATAGTTGGAAAAAATTAGATCACCCCGTCTTTACTTCGGATGTTAAAAATAATCTCTTAGGGCCTGGTCACAATTCTTTCACAGTTTCAGAGGATGGGACCAAAGATTTGCTCGTTTATCATATCCGTAATTATGCTGATATCAAAGGCGATCCCTTGTATGACCCAAATCGACATACGATGATTCAAGCGTTTGATTACGATGAAAATGGATTCCCAGTCTTTGGTGATCCAGTTAAATTCACACAATTATAAAATAAAAAGGTAGATTTTATTATGAATACAAAAACAGAAGAAAAGGGAATGTTTTGGTCGTTTCCTGTCTCACATTTCTCGTATTTTTTCATTTGGGCCATTGTTAATGGTTATTTAACCCTATGGCTTGAACAAGTTGCACATTTGAACGGAAGCCAAGCCGGAATTATTTTCTCAATGATGGCGGTAATGTCATTGATTTTTCAACCAATGTTTGGGTATTTTTCTGACCGTTTGGTAATGAAAAAAACTTTGGTCTTTATTATTTTATTGGCCGGAGCATTAATTGGCCCATTCTTCCAGTGGATCTTTTTGCCATTGTTAGCCTCAACAAATGCCATGGTCGTAGCAATCGCTACCGGAATTTACTTGTCATTTGTCTTGAACGGTGGGGTATCTGTAATTGAACAATATATCCAACGGGCTTCAGTTATAAATAATTTTGAATTTGGTCACTCGCGAATTGGGGGCTCAATTGCCGGAGCTGTGGCCTCATTCCTAGGAGGACGTTTGTTCCTATGGCAACCAAGTGCAATCTTTTGGGCCGCAAGTGTATCGGCATTAATTGCATTTATCATGTTTTTATTCTTTGATAAGATTGCGGATAATAACATTGAAAATGTGGCTGATGCTGAAAGTACCAAGGTTAATATGAAAGATGTTATGGCCCTGTTTAAGGTTCGTAATTTCTGGATTCTTGGTATCTTTTATATGGGAGCTTCCGCTTTGTATGATGTGTTTGATCAACAATTTGTGATTTTCTTCCAGACTTTTTTCCATCATGTTTCCCAAGCTACAACTGTTTATTCGAATACAGTAACTGCGCAAATGTTTATTGAAATGATTCTAATGATTCCAATGCCTTATATCATCAATAAAATTGGGGCCAGAAATGGATTACTAATCTACGGATTTATTACAGCATTGCGGATTATCGGAACGGCCTTAGCGCCCAACTGGATTTTTATCGTTGTCTTGCGTTTGCTTGCTGGATTTGAAATGCCATTAGTCTTAGTATCAATCATGAAGTATATTGGTATGACATTTGATAATCGTTTGTACGCTACAGTGTACGCTTTGGCAGCTAATTTTATGAAGCAAGTGTCAGTTTTCATCTTTTCGGCCCTAGCAGGATCAATGTATGATAATATCGGTTTCCAACATACGTATCTGATTATGGGAGCAGTTGTTCTGGTGATTACGATTATTGCAACAATTTTCTTGGATAAAGAACACAAAGATCCAACAACAATTTCAAAAATGTAATATATTTACGGATAAATATAAAAACGTCTAGCTATCAAGTTAGGCGTTTTTATATAGGATCAAACTAATATTAATAACAAAAACAAACAAATATTTAAATTAGTTGTTGATTTATACGTAACAATAAATTACAATAATACATGTAAACGATTTCATAATATAAAAATAAAGGAAGTTTGCTAAATGGAAAAGGGACAAATCATTGAAGAAATTCAAGCCGGTAATACTTCATTAGGAATTGAATTTGGCTCAACAAATATTAAAGCAGTTTTAATTGCGAGCGATTACAGTGTGATTGCAACTGGGTCACATGGATGGGAAAACCAATTAGAGAATGGAGTTTGGACCTACTCACTAGAAGATATTTGGTCTGGTGTTCAAGATGCTTATAGTAAGTTGTCTGGACAAATATCACAAACGTACGGAGTAGAATTAATTAACCTTCGTTCAATGGGAATTGCGGCAATGATGCATGGGTACATGTCGTTTAATGCACAAGGTGAATTGTTAGTTCCCTTCAGAACTTGGCGAAATGCTATGACGGAAGAAGCAGCTCTGCAACTGACACATCTATTTAATTTTAATATTCCAGAACGTTGGAGTATTGCACATCTGTACCAAGCTGTTTTGAATCAAGAGACACATGTTAAGGATGTCGATTTTATTACGACCTTAGCTGGATATGTTCATTGGAAACTGTCTGGTGAAAAGGTGCTGGGTGTTGGAGATGCTTCTGGAGTCTTTCCAATTGATGAACTAAGTCATGATTATAATCAAGACATGATGGATAAGTTCAATGGTCTAAAGGCAATTCATCAATATCACTGGTCATTGCCAGAAATCTTACCAGCCGTCAAGGTTGCTGGAGAACAAGCAGGGGTCTTGAGTGCTGAAGGTGCTAAGTTATTGGACGTTTCTGGTAAATTGAAGCCGGGGACTGTGATGGCTCCGCCTGAAGGTGATGCGGGAACAGGAATGGTCTCAACTAATTCAGTTAAACAAAGGACTGGGAATGTCTCAGCGGGAACTTCAGCCTTTGCTATGATCGTTTTGGAAAAGTCATTAAAGAAGTTGCACACTAGCATCGATATGGTCACCACACCTGATGGCTCAGCAGTTGCGATGGTTCACGCGAACAACTCCAGTTCAGATATCAATGCTTGGGCTGGATTGTTTAACGAATTTGCCCAAATGTTGGGGATTGATTTAGCCCCAGATGAACTTTACGGACATCTGTTTAACAGTATTTTGAATGCGGATCCTGATACCTCTGGAATTTTGTCATACGGATACTATTCAGGTGAGAATATCACGGGAATGAGTGAAGGACGTCCGGTGCTAGCTCGAATGCCAAATAGTAAATTTAATATTGGAAACTTGATGCGGACTAATTTGTATTCTGCATTTGGAGCGATGAAAATTGGAATGGACATCTTACACGATGAACAAGTTGAAACTGATTCAATTGTGGCACAAGGTGGAATTTTTAAGACACCAATTGTAGGACAAAAAATGTTAGCCGCAGCGATGGAAGCTCCAGTAACAGTGATGAAGACAGCTGGAGAAGGTGGACCATGGGGAATGGCTATCTTAGCTGCTTATGCTGCTGATGAGACTAAAAAGGATTTAGCTAGTTATCTAGAAGAAGAAGTGTTCTTTGATCAAGAACGTTCAACCATTGAGCCTGATGCTAAGGATGTGAATGGATTTAATCGCTTTATGGAACGTTATAAGGCAGGATTGCCAATCGAAGCACATGCCGTTGCGACATTGAAGGATCAAAACGAGGGATAAAAATGTTAGAAGAGATGAAAAAGCGGGTTTATGACGCTAATATGTTATTGCCAAAGTATGATTTAGTCACATTTACTTGGGGAAACGTTAGTGAAATTGACCGAGAAAAAGGATTGTTTGTTATCAAGCCTTCTGGGGTGGAATATGATGAACTGAGTCCTGATGATATGGTAGTTGTTGATTTGAAGGGAAACGTGGTGGAAGGTGACTTGAATCCAAGTAGTGACACCGCAACACACATGCATTTATACAACGCTTTTCCTGAAATTGGTGGGGTGGTTCACACTCATTCCCCATGGGCAGTTTCTTACGCTCAAGCGGGAATGGATGTTCCGGCCATGGGGACAACCCATGCGGATACATTCTATGGTGATGTACCAGCAGCATCGGCTTTAACACAAGAAGAAATCGAATCAGCGTATGAATTAAATACTGGTGTAGTGATCGAACGCGAGTTTAAGACGCGTAACCTAGATCCTATGGCAGTACCAGCGGTCTTAGTTCGTCAACATGGACCATTCACCTGGGGAAGGATGCACATGATGCTGTCCACAACGCCAAGGTCCTTGAAGTAGTTGCTGAGATGGATTATCATGCGATGCAATTAAATCCACACGCTGATTTGAGTATTCCACAATACTTGCTCGACAAGCATTATTACCGTAAGCATGGTGCTAATGCATATTATGGGCAAAAGAAATAATGCTTATCGTTACTTTGTGAGACACAAGATGCTTTAGATTTAAAATTATAGGAGAAAATATCATGTTAGAAACTACAAATTATAAGTTTTGGTTCGTCACAGGTTCACAATTCCTTTATGGTCCTGAAGTTTTAAAGCAAGTTGAAGAAGATTCTAAAAAATTAGTGGAAGCTTTGAATGCATCAGGTAACTTGCCTTACCCCGTTGAATTTAAGACGGTGGGAGTAACAGCTGAAAACATTACTGAAACAATGAAGGAAGCTAATGCTAATGATGATGTGGCCGGAATTATTACCTGGGCCCACACCTTCTCACCTGCTAAGAACTGGATCCGTGGAACACAATTATTGAACAAGCCATTGATGCACCTAGCAACACAGATGTTAAATAAAATTCCTTATGACACAATTGATTTTGATTACATGAACTTGAATCAATCAGCTCACGGTGATCGTGAATATGCCTTCATCAATGCACGTTTGGGAATTAAGAACAAGGTTGTCTTTGGTCATTATGAAGATGAAGAAGTTCAAACTCAAATTGGTAAGTGGATGGATGTTGCCGTTGCTTATAACGAATCATATAAGATCAAAATTGTAACGTTTGCTGATAAGATGCGGAATGTTGCCGTTACTGATGGTGATAAGATTGAAGCCCAAATTAAATTAGGTTGGACTGTTGATTATTGGGGAGTAGCTGATTTGGTGGCATATGTTAATGCGATCGAAGATGCTGATATTGATGCTCTTTACAAAGAACTTCAAAATAAGTATGAATTTGTGCAAGGTAATAATTCAGCTGAAAATTATGAGCATAATGTTAAATATCAATTGCGTGAATACTTAGCAATTAAGCAATTCATGGATGACAAGGGCTATAGTGGATTTACTACTAACTTTGAGGACCTTGAAGGTTTGGAACAATTGCCAGGATTAGCTGCACAAATGTTGATGGCGGATGGATATGGCTTTGCCGGTGAGGGTGACTGGAAGACGGCTGCCTTGACTCGGTTGCTTAAGATTGTGGCTCACAATGAAGGAACTGTCTTTATGGAAGACTATACATTAGATCTTCGTAAGGGCCATGAAGCTATTTTGGGATCGCACATGCTTGAAGTTGATCCAACAATTGCTTCAGACAAGCCACGGGTTGAAGTACACCCATTGGATATTGGTGGTAAAGATGATCCTGCTCGTTTGGTCTTTACTGGTAAGGCTGGTGATGCTGTTGATGTTACAATGGCCGATTATGGAGATGAATTTAAGTTGATTAGTTATGAAGTTTCAGGAAACAAGCCTGAAGCAGAAACACCATTCTTGCCGGTGGCTAAGCAACTATGGACACCAAAGGCTGGTTTGAAGGCCGGGGCCGAAGGTTGGCTGACAGTTGGTGGTGGACATCATACAACTTTGAGCTTCAATGTTGATACTGAACAATTGTCAGACCTTGCCAACATGTTTGATTTAACCTTTGTTGATATTAAGTAATTAATATTATAAAAATAGAAAGTTGTGAGTACGGAGATATGAGTAAAGAGACAAAAAAAATCCCCAGTGGATTTATTTACTTCTTTGGGGCGTTTGGTGGAATTCTATTCGGGTATGATATTGGGGTGATGACGGGAGCGTTACCATTTTTGCAACACGATTGGAATTTAACTAATGCGTCTGTGATTGGATGGATTACTTCATCATTGATGCTAGGTGCAATTTTTGGGGGAGCATTAGCAGGTCAACTGTCCGATAAATTCGGACGTCGTAAGATGATCTTAGTGGCATCGTTTGTCTTTGCCGTTGGAGCCATAATGGCAGGTTTGTCACCGCATAATGCGGTGGCTTGGCTATTATTTGCCCGAGTTCTCTTAGGATTAGCCGTTGGGGCTGCATCAGCCTTGGTGCCATCATATATGTCAGAAATGGCTCCAGCGCGTTCACGTGGCCGTTTATCTGGTTTGAATCAATTAATGATTGTCTCAGGAATGTTACTTTCATATATTATTGATTTCATTCTAAAAGGTTTGGCACATGGCATGGCATGGCGTTTAATGCTTGGATTAGCGGCGGTTCCTGCGATTATTCTCTTCTTAGGGGTACTTCGTTTGCCAGAATCACCTCGATTCTTGGTTAAATTAGGGAAAGTGGCAGAAGCGCGTCAAGTTTTGTCATATATCCGAAGTGATCAAGAAATTCAACCTGAATTAAATGACATTGAAGCAACAGTAGCTAAGGAAGCATCTGTTTCACAAAATGTTAACTTAGGAACTTTATTCTCTGGAAAGTATCGTTATCTAGTGACAGCTGGAATTGGAGTTGCGGCCTTCCAACAATTTATGGGAGCAAATGCGATTTTCTACTATATTCCATTGATTGTTGAAAAAGCAACTGGACAAGCTGCCTCTGAGGCATTGTTATGGCCAATTGTTCAAGGAGTTATTCTTGTGCTTGGTGCAATCTTGTACATGGTGATTGCTGAGAAGTTCCAACGTAAGACATTGCTTGTCTTAGGGGGATCAATGATGGCTTTGTCATTCTTGATGCCTTCGTTATTAAACTTAGCCTTTGGGGCTGATAAGTTCCCGCCAATGATGATTGTAGTATTCTTATCAATCTTCGTGGCTTTCTACTCATTTACTTGGGCGCCATTGACATGGGTCTTAGTTGGAGAATTATTCCCACTTGCTATTCGTGGTCGGGCCTCAGGACTAGCATCATCATTTAATTGGATTGGTTCATTCTTAGTTGGATTGCTATTCCCAATTATGACGGCGACGATGTCTCAAGATATGGTTTTTGGAATCTTTGGAATTATTTCAATTATCGCCGTGTTGTTTGTTAAGTACCGTGTACCTGAAACATTTGGACGAACATTGGAAGAAATTGAAGCTGAAGGATCAAACCATTAAATTTAATACATTTAAATTTTAATATTTACAAAAAAACAACCACTAGAATTTTATTTCTGAGTGGTTGTTTTTTATATGAAAGGACTAAACTGGAAAATGTTATAATGATTTTAATTACATTGTTGAAAATATGGGGTGAATTTTTATGAAATTATCAAGTCAAGATCGTTACCATTTAGCAAACGGGCAGTACATGCCCAAACTGGGATTAGGTCTCTACAAAGTTACTGAAGAAAGTGTTATGGATCGCCTATTAAGTGGAGCCTATGAATCTGGTTATCGGCTTTTCGACACCGCGCAAATGTATCAGAATGAAGCTATGATTGGTCGGACTTTGAAAAATAGTCAAATTGAGCGGGATGAACTTTTCATTACGACTAAAATTGCTGAAGATAATCAGGGATACGATGCAACTTTGCGGTCTTTAGAAGCATCCTTAAAGGCTTTGCAATTAGATTATGTAGATTTGCTACTGGTACATTGGCCAATTCATCAACATTTTTTTGAAACATGGCGTGCATTTGAACGAGCTCAGGCGGAAGGCCTAGTACGTTCCATTGGAACTTCAAATTATGGTCAAATTCATTTAGAATATCTTGCTACTAAAGCTAATGAGATGCCGGTTGTTAATCAAGTTGAAGTTCATCCATATCTAACACAAAAACCATTACAAGCTTTCGCTGATGATCATCAAATTGTGACTCAAGCATGGGCTCCATTAGGTCGTGGTGGTGAACTAGATGATGCAACTGTAGTACGTTTATCTGAAAAATACCATAAAAGTCCGGCTCAAATTGTGATTCGTTGGCATCTTCAAAATCAAACGGCGTTGATTCCAAAGTCGAGTCATTTAGAGCGGGTTCAAGCAAATATTAATGTATTTGATTTTGACATTTCGCCAACCGATATGCAAATTTTGGATGAGTTAAATCAATTTAAACGCATTAGTCAAGAACCTGAATTAGTGTATGAACGGGGCGCACAGTATCCGCATCACTAGGGGAGATCATTGATCGAATTTGAATCAATCTACCTTTCATCGGGTTTAGAAAAAGGAGTTAGGACAAAGGAGTTAGGACACATGAAAATTGGATTTATTGGTACGGGGGTCATGGGGACCGGGGTAATTAATAATTTATTAAAGCATGACTTTGAAGTCGAGGTTTTTAATCGCACGAAAGCTCATGCGCAAAAGGTGATTGAGCGTGGCGCTAAATGGGTTGACACACCGAAAGAATTAGCCGAACAAAATGATCTCGTGATTACCATGGTTGGTTATCCAGATGATGTTAAAGCGCAGTATTATGGTCCAGAAGGTTTGTTTGCTGGTGCTAAATCCGGACAAATTTTTATGGATATGACGACCTCAACCCCGACATTGGCGCAAGAACTGGTTAAAGAAGGTCTAAACCGGCACGTTGTGGTTCTCGATGCGCCAGTTTCAGGTGGTGACGTTGGTGCCCGTGAAGGGACATTAACGGTCATGGTCGGTGGTGACAAAGTCATTTTTGAGACGTTAACTCCAGTCTTTGATGCAATTGCTGGTCGAGTGAATTATTTTGGTGATGCTGGATGGGGTCAACATGCTAAAATGGCTAATCAAATTATGATTGCAGCAACGATGCTAGGCATGTCTGAAACATTAGTTTATGCTAAAAAAGTTGGGTTAAGTTTACCATTGGTTTTAGATACATTAAACGGTGGAAGTGCACAGAACTGGTCGCTTGAAAACTACGGACCGCGTATTCTAAAAGGTGACTTCCAACCAGGTTTCTATGCTAAACATTTACTCAAAGACTTGCGAATTGCTTTAGATGAAGCAGAAAAAATGAACTTAGCGTTACCAGCCACGGCTCTAGCCGAAACTTTATATGAGAAATTAGTGGATGAAAAACATTCGGGGGATGCTGGAACGCAAGCCCTAATTAAATTATGGTGGGGTCAAGCATAGTTATTCTTGACTTTACATTACGGGATCATGAAACCCGCCCATATTAGGCAATTTTTACTTAATGTGAGCAGGCTTTTTGCTGATTTAGTGCTTTCAATAATTTGGTTACAACGATCAAAGCTGATGAATGATATAATAAGCAAAAATAAATTTTAGGGGAGCTTAGCTGATGAAACATGTTTTATTCGTATGCTTGGGTAATATTGCTCGTTCAACTATGGCCGAAGCCATTTTCACACAGATGGTTGCAAATGCTGGATTGACCAGCCAAATTCAGATTGATTCAGCGGGGACTTCTAACGAAGAGGTTGGAAATCCACCACATCCTGGAACACAAAAAATTCTACGTGCACAACAAATTCCGTTTGATTGGATTCGAGCTCGTCAGATTAAAAGTAAGGATTTAGAGTGGGCCGACTATATTATTACCATGGATCAACAAAATTTAAGAAACTTAAAAAGATTGACATCTGATCCAATGATTCAAGCTAAAATACAACTAGCGTATGCAATTTTACCTGATCAAGCGGATAAAGAAATTCAGGATCCTTGGTATACGCATCGCTTTGACGTCACTTACCGCGAATTACAAGAAACTTTACCAGCTTGGTTAACTAAAATTAAAGCTGATTTAACTACGAATTAAAGGGAGTTATGGAAGATGAAACATAAATTGAAACTCATCGGAATTATTATTGGCTTGTTGGTCGTTATCTTTGGCGGAAAAACGATTTACGCCGGAGCAGCGGCAGCTAGCAACTTAAAAGAAGCGCGCTCAGCCGTGGATGGAAGAAATTGGTCCCAAGCACAAAAAAAATATCAAAAGGTGCAAGACTTGAAGCCTTCAGTAGAGAGTCGAACTGCTTTACAGCAATTAGAATATTTAGTAGCCGGGGATAAAGATTTGGAAGCTGGCCGTTTAGAGTCAATGCAACAAAATTACCAGGCGGCGCTAGAAGTAGACGGAAGTCTCGCACGGATTAATAAGCAAATTAACGCGACCTTAAAAGATGCATCAAATGAAGATGATGATGCCAGCGTTAAAAGTAGTCATTCAAGTAGCACTAAAGAAGTAAGCTCTTCAAAAGTGAGTTCAAGTTCGAGCGAAAAAGCATCAAATTCGAGTTGGCAATCAGCTAGTTCTAATGGTGGTATCAATTCATCTCATATTGATTTAGCGAATGCATACGATTTTTCAGATAGTGATGTGATAGCTGCTAGAAATCAATTGAAACAAAAATTCAGTAATGTTGACTTATATGATGATAATAATATTAAAAAGGTCATGGCGATGAGTTTATTAAACCAAACTTCATTAGAAGTGGCTTATCAAACCGGAGGCTGGAATAGTTAAGATTTGTTATCAGTTTGTGATCTCAAATGGGTCATTTTTTGGTAGAATTAATTTTAAATGTAAATTATCGTAAGTGGAGATAAATTGATATCTTACGACTTAATTTTTGGCTTTAAATATATAAAAATATGCTAAATAAATAGAGAAGAAGAGATGATACAACTTTATGGTTAATTTAAAAGAACAAATTGATACGCGCCGAACTTTTGCGATCATTTCCCACCCGGACGCTGGGAAAACTACCATTACAGAACAAATGTTATTGCTTGGTGGAGTGGTCCGTTCGGCCGGAACAGTAAAAGGGCGAAAAGGGAATTTTGCCAAATCTGATTGGATGGAGATTGAACAGAAACGTGGGATTTCAGTTACATCATCTGTATTACAATTTGATTACGATGGTAAGCGGATTAATATTTTGGATACACCGGGGCACGAAGATTTTTCGGAAGACACCTATCGAACTTTGATGGCCGTCGATTCTGTGATTATGGTAGTTGATTCTGCCAAGGGAATTGAGCCACAAACGCGGAAGTTATTTGAGATTGTGAAGGAACGGCACATTCCAATCTTTACTTTCTTTAATAAGTTGGATCGTGATGGGCGTCCTGCGATGGATTTATTAGATGAATTAGAAGATACACTTGGTGTTGCTACGTATCCGATGAATTGGCCGATTGGTTCGGGACAAGTACTTTCTGGTCTATTTGATATATATCATCAACAAGTTGAAGTATATCGTCCAGCCAACGCTGCAGGAAGGTTCTTACCTTTGAATGCGGCTGGAAATGATTTGGTTGATGCAAATCCAATTCAACAGACTCCGGTCTGGGAAGAAGCACGTGATGAAGTTGAATTATTGCAAGATGCGGGGAATAAATTTGATGAAAAGGCCGTGCTGGAGGGTGAATTGACACCAGTCTTCTTTGGTTCTGCTTTAGCTGGTTTTGGACTGGAGACTTTCTTGCAAACTTATCTTAAGTTTGCCCCCGCTCCAGGTGCAAAGGAAACTACGGATGATCAACTAATTGAACCTGATCAAACTGATTTTTCAGGCTTTGTCTTCAAAATACAAGCTAATATGAATCCAAATCACCGAGATCGAATTGCGTTTGTCCGTGTTGTTTCTGGTGAATTTGAACGTGGTATGGATGTGACTTTGAAACGAACAGGTAAAAAAATTCGTTTATCAAATGTGACGCAGTTTATGGCGGATTCACGTGAAAATGTTGAAAATGCCGTGCCAGGTGACATCATTGGGGTATACGATACCGGAAATTTCCAAATTGGTGATACTATCTATCAAGGTAAAAAGATGATTGAGTTCAAAGAGCTACCTACGTTTACTCCAGAATTGTTTATGCATGTGCGTGCTAAAAACGTTTTGAAGCAAAAATCATTCCATAAAGGCGTGACTCAATTGGTTCAAGAAGGAACAATTCAGATGTATACGGCTTGGGACTCGGGAGATTACATCTTAGGGGCCGTTGGGCAATTGCAATTTGAAGTCTTCCAATTTCGAATGGCAAATGAATATAACAGTGAAGTAATTTTAGAACCGATGGGATCTAAAATTGCACGTTGGGTTAATGAGGATGACTTAGATCCAAAAATGGCTTCATCGCGTAATTTGTTAGTTCGTGATCGAGCCGAAAATCCGGTCTTCTTGTTCGAAAACATGTTTGCTGAACGTTGGTTTAATGATAAATACCCAGATGTTCAATTAGAACAGAAATTATAAAAACAAATTTAGTAGAGCCTAGTCAAATTCTAAGACATTTAGACTTTGGCTTTTTATTTAGACTAAAAATTTTGTATTAGCAACGGATTTAAAGGTGAGGTCCTTTTTAGATTAATTGAATATAACTTTATTTGGTCAGGTTGACAGATTACTATAATGTAAAAGGATTCTATCAGCCAATTTATGCTAAAAATGGTATATTAATAATTAACTTGAATTAGAATTTGAAAAGAGATTAAGTGAAGCAACAATAAGTTGATAAAAACTAAGCTAGAAGGAGATCAGAATGGCACAGGAACCATTAGCATTTCGTATGCGTCCCAAAACAATCGCAGAAGTAGTTGGGCAACAACATTTAATTGGACCGGGTAAAATTATTGAACGAATGGTAAAGGCAAAGATGCTTTCATCAATGATTTTATATGGTCCACCTGGTACGGGTAAAACAAGTATTGCTAGTGCCATAGCTGGATCGACAAAATATGCGTTTCGGATGTTAAATGCGGCAACCGATAGCAAAAAAGATCTGCAAATTGTGGCTGAAGAGGCTAAAATGTCGGGAACGGTAATTCTATTGTTGGATGAAATTCATCGCCTCGATAAAACGAAACAAGATTTTTTACTACCACATTTGGAAAATGGAAGGATCATTTTAATCGGTGCGACGACCGAAAATCCGTATCTATCCATCAATCCGGCGATCCGGTCTCGGACGCAAATTTTTGAGGTAAAACCGTTAACGAATACGGACATGTTGGTGGCAATTGATCGGGCAATTAATGATGAAATTCGTGGATTGGGACAGTATCGGCTTACAATTGATAAACAGGCCAAAGAACATTTAGTGCAAGCAACCAATGGTGACCTGAGATCCGCTTTGAATGGTTTAGAGTTAGCGGTGAAATCAACTGACCCAAATGAAGCGGGCGTTATCGAAATTGATTTAGCTGTGGTTGAAGAGAGTGTGCAAAAAAAGGCCTTAACTGCTGATAAAGATGGGGATGCACATTATAATGTCATTTCAGCTCTGCAAAAATCAATTCGTGGTAGTGATGCTGATGCAGCATTACATTATGCAGCACGTTTGATTGAAGCGGGCGATTTAGTGATTTTAGCGCGACGCCTAAGAGTGATCGCGTATGAGGATGTGGGGTTAGCTAATCCGGCAGGCGTAGAACGGGCAATTGTAGCGATTGAAACAGCGGAAAAATTAGGCTTTCCAGAGGCGCGGATTCCTTTATCAAATGCGATTATTGAATTAGCAGTATCGCCAAAATCAAGCTCAGCCATTGAAGCGATTGATGCGGCTTTGAGTGATGTTGCACGTGGCAACACTGGTGAAATTCCGGCGCATTTAAAGGATGCACATTATGCGGGTGCTGAAAAATTGGGTCACGGAGTTGACTATTTATATCCGCACAATTATCCTGGTGATTGGATTGCTCAACAGTATTTACCAGACCGTTTGAAAGGTAAGCAGTATTGGCAACCAAAGGGAAATTCAAAGTTAGAGCTAGCCTATCAACAACAATATCAACAATTAAGGCAAGCACAAAGAAATGGATTGAAATTAAAATAAAGGTAAAATTGAATGAAGAGAATTGAATGGATTGATATTGCGAAGGGACAAACCATTTTTTTGGTCGTACTGGTTCATGTTTTAGAAGGAATTTATAAGACAAATTTATTTCCGAATCTGGATTGGGGCCTTCAATGGACGATGAGTGGTATTTTTTTAATCATCATGCCTATTTTTTTAGCTTTGTCCGGCTATTTATATAAAGCATCCTTTGATCGAACTCATTTTGCATTGCAAATTAAAAATAAAGCTTGGAATTTACTATGGCCATCAGTACTTTTTTCCTTTATTTATGTTATTTTGCAAAATTTTGGTGGGGGAAGTGTTCATGAAGGTCATCAATGGTCAGCGCTCCTAAAAATGGGATGGGAGCCGATTGGATACCTTTGGTTTTTAGAGACCTTGTTCCTAATTTGGCTTTTAATAAGCGTTTTATTTCGTTTGAAGGTACCATTGGTTGGCCAAACTCTCATTTATATTGGGATGCTTCTGCTTGGATGGCAAATTAGAGGGCCGTTAATTTTAACTGATGTTTGTGTGTGGATATTATTTTTTTTCTTAGGATATCTAATTAGAAAATTTTCTGATCAAATGTTACAGCCTGGAATAGTAGTGATTTCCATGATCTTGGTCTTATTTACTTGGTATATACAAACACAACAACCAGGCGAATGGTATGATGCGAATGGTCCGACACCATTAATAATGATCGGTAAATTGGCGAGTGTGTTAGTTGCATTTAAATTTTTTCAGTTGATCAAACTCAATAAAACAAAAAAATACTGGTTAGCAGCGGGTGAAAATTCGTTGATCATTTATTTGGTGCATGCGCCATTGGCTTCAATTTTAAGAATTATCTTTTTAAAATTAGGGGTAGATAATTTCTATCTCTTGATGGTTATAGTTCTATTTCTAACTTGGGAAATATCAAGATTAATTGGTCGAGCAAGTTTGAAATATCAATTCTTAAAAATGATTTTTTATCCAACTCGTTGGTGGTCTGAAACTGGTAAATTTTGGCTGAGGTCACGATAAAAAGTTCCTAAAAAATGATAAATAATTTAGAAAATAGTGTATAATAAAGACATAGTAAATTCCTTGGACGTACGCGTGATCTTATATTCATTATGTTGCTTTACAACCTTTTTCTAAATCGGGAATGGCGGAAAGCCGGCGGAGCATACCTTAACACGAGGTAGCTACAAATGCTGTCTTAGTCCCCACTTTCTTATCTTAGGAGCCAACAATGACGGATCAGCTAACGGCGTCAATCAAGTGTTTACCGCCTGCTACGGCTTTTGCCTGGCAGGCTTTTATTTTAGAATTATGGAGAAAGAACATGATTATATTAGTAGAAATTTTATTTGCGTTATTAATTGCCGGAATTGGAGCGCTATTATTGAAAAATCAGCATGGCTTCCTTGGTATTCCAGCTGCCTCAATTCAAAAAACAGCACTTTATTTTGGTATTTGGTTATTAGTTTTAGCACTTTTGATGTTGGTTTGCATATTAATTTGGGGAAGCGCGCCTTGGCCAGTTACAGGAATTCTGATTTTAGCGATGGGATCAACAATGTTATTGGGAATAATAGTTAGTCAAAAAATGTTCCGTTAATTGTTTTGAAAAAATAATGAAAAGGGTTACATTCATGTTATAATGAACATATGAATAAACTAACGATTTAATCAAAGGGGGTTAATATTATGGCAGTAGAGATGAACTATACAAATATTTTGGTACCGGTTGATGGTTCTAAAGAGGCGGAAGCCGCTTTGAAGCAGGCTATTGAAATTGCTAAGCGTAATCATGCTGACTTGCATATTTTACATGTGATTGATACCCGAGCTTTCCAAAACGTTGCTGATTTTAAAACTGCAATGGTGGAAGAAGTTGCTGAGACCGCCAAAAAGACGATGGATGGCTACTTAAAGCAAGCTCAGGACGCCGGGGTTGAACAGGTTGAATATACAATTGAGTATGGATCACCTAAGAACATCATTGGGCATCAAGCAGTTGAGAAGTACGGCATTGATCTTGTTATTATGGGAGCAACTGGATTAAATACGATTGAACGGTTCTTAATTGGATCTGTCACCGAATATGTGACCCGTTCAGCTAAAGTCGATACTTTGATTGTTCGTGCTAATTAACAAAAAATTTCAAATGATTATGTGAGAGCATAGTCATTTTTTTATTTCAATAAAAATATAAAAGTATGACATCAGCATGTTTCCCTTGGATAAAATAAATTTAAAAAATGTATATTTAAAAATATTACATTAGAATTACGAAAAAATAAGAGTAAAAAATTACGCGATTGAAATTGTGTTAAGATAGAACTAATATGTCTTTTATGATAAGAACATTATAAAAAAATAAGAGTGAAAACGATTACTTTGTAATGTATTTTTTTGACAGACGTCTTTTTATTACGTTAGAATTTAAGACAAGTGATTAAATAATTAGTCTATAAACTGTAAAATGCAGGAGGTAATGCATGCCTAAGGTAAAAATTGAACACCTTACGAAAATATTTGGAAAAAGAGTGAAATCAGCTTTGGAATTAGTTGAAAAACATGTCGATAAGAATGAAATTTTGGCTAAAACTGGTTCAACGGTGGGAGTTTATGACGCCAACTTAACGATCGAAGAAGGTGAAATCTTCGTAATTATGGGACTTTCAGGCTCAGGAAAGTCCACGTTAATTCGATTGTTAAACCGTTTAATTGAGCCGACATCAGGTTCAATCTATTTAGATGGTAAAGATATTTCAAAAATGGAAAAGCAAGAATTATTGGAAGTCCGCCGGCATAAAATGAGTATGGTCTTTCAAAATTTCGGACTGTTTCCCCAACGAACGGTGCTAGAAAATACGATGTATGGGCTGGAAGTCCAAGGCATTAAATATGATGAGCAAGTGAAACGCGCTGAAAAGGCGCTGGAGGATGTGAATTTACTTCCATTTAAGGACCAGTACCCAAGTCAATTGTCCGGCGGAATGCAGCAACGTGTGGGCTTAGCACGTGCGTTGACGAATGATCCCGAAATCTTGTTGATGGATGAAGCTTTTTCGGCATTAGATCCCTTGATTCGTCGCGATATGCAAGATGAATTACTTGATTTGCAAGATCATTTTAAAAAGACAATCATTTTCATTTCACACGATCTAAATGAAGCATTGAGAATTGGAGATCGGATCGCGATTATGAAGGATGGTGAAATTGTCCAGATTGGAACCGGAGAAGAAATTCTAACGAACCCAGCAAATGATTATGTCCGTCAATTTACGGAGGACCTTGACCGGTCAAAGGTTTTGACTGCCGAAAAAATTATGGCAAAGCCATTTACCACTAATATTGATGTAGACGGGCCCAATGTGGCGCTTAAAAAAATGGTTACTGAAGAAGTCAGTGGTTTGGTTGCAGTTGATCGAAAACGCAAGTTCCGTGGTTTCCTTTCAACAGAGAATGCTTTACGAGCACGACAAGAACATTTGTCAGTCGCAGATGTGTTATCTGAAATGCCAACTGTGTCAAAAGATATGCTAGTTTCTGAAATTGTTCCAATTATTTATGATGCTCCCACGCCTTTGGCTGTGGTTGAGGATGGAAAATTGTTAGGTGTCATTATTCGAGGACGTGTACTTGAAGCTTTAGCGCCAGCAACGAACAATGGGGATAAGGAGGAAAACCATGTTTAATTTACTATTATTGACCTCTAAAATTCCATTAGCTGAAAATGTTGAAAAAATTGTTAGTTGGTTGACTGATAATTGGGCTGGTTTTTTTGGCGCAATTCAGGCAGGTGGCCAGGCCATCATGAATTGGTCAAACTCAGCCTTGGGTGCAATTCCGCCAGTTATCTTGATTTTTGCTTTAACAATTTTTGCAATTTTAATTAGTGGTAAAAAATGGAGCTTTCCGTTATTTACTTTCCTAGGATTATTGTTAGTTTGGAATCAAGGATTATGGTCCGATCTGATCCAAACAACGACTTTAGTACTACTTTCAAGTGTGCTGGCAATCATCATTGGGGTTCCTTTGGGAATATGGATGGCAAAAGTCAACACTGTTGACAAGATAGTTCAACCACTTCTAGATTTGATGCAAACAATGCCAGGATTTGTTTACTTAATTCCAGCGGTTGCATTCTTTGGAATCGGTGCAGTTCCAGGGGTATTTGCCTCATTGATTTTCGCTTTGCCACCAACGGTCCGCTTTACTAGTTTGGGGATTCGACAGGTGCCAAAAGAAATGGAAGAAGCTGCGGATTCGTTGGGCTCAACAGCATGGCAGAAGCTATTTAAAGTAGAACTTCCGCTGGCTAAGTCAACTATCTTAGCCGGTGTTAATCAGACGATTATGTTAGCTCTTTCAATGGTGGTGATGGCCTCAATGGTTGGAGCGCCTGGTTTAGGGCAAGGTGTTCTAGCAGCTGTTCAAAAAGCAGACGTTGGAAGCGGCTTTGTTAGTGGTTTTGCCTTGGTTATTTTAGCCATTGTTATTGATCGATTTGTTCAATTTTCAAATGTGGAGCCAGCGCAACAAGAGCCTAAGAGTACCTTGAAAAAGTGGGTCGGTCTAATTACTACTGTAGTTCTGCTGATTAGTATGGTTGGTGGTTTATTTCACTCACAACAACAAAGTAAAAAATCAGTTGATTTAGTTTACGTACAATGGGACTCGGAAGTGGCCTCTAATAATGTTTTAGCGGAGGCGATGCGTCAGCATGGTTATCAAGTCAATTTAACGCCTTTGGATAATGCTGTTATGTGGCAAACCTTGGCGAATGGTCAAGCAGATGCGTCCGTTTCTGCTTGGTTGCCAAATACCCAAAAGGCCCAGTATCAAAAATATCATGATCAATTGGATATTTTAGGTCCCAATTTAAAAGGCGCGCGCGTTGGCTTGGTCGTACCTAGTTATATGGACGTGAATAGCATTGCTGATTTACAGCAAGAAGCGGATCAAACGATTACCGGAATTGAACCTGGGGCGGGTGTTGTGGCAGCAGCTCAAGAAGCGGTGAAAGATTATGCGAATTTAAGTGGTTGGCAAGTTCAAACTTCATCAACCGGATCAATGGCCGTGGCTTTAGACAAGGCTATTAAACAACATCAGCCTATTGTGATTACTGGTTGGTCACCTCATTGGATGTGGCAAAAATATGATCTTAAGTATCTGGATGATCCCAAGGGCGTAATGGGGAAATCAGAAACTTTGAATACGATGACGCGGAAAGATTTGAAGGATAGTAAACCAGATGTTTATCGGGTTATGAAAAAATTCAAATGGCAACCAGATGATATGGAAAAAGTGATGTTAGATATCAGTAAAGGTTCAACACCGCAAAAAGCGGCGCAAACCTGGATCAAGGCACATCAAAAGCAAGTCGATGCTTGGTTTGATTAGATAAAGAAGTAATATTATTTAGAAAAGGCTAACAATTTTATAAATTGTTAGCCTTTTTAATTGAAAATAGGTACGATGGAAGAGTGAAGTTTGTGATGTTGTATTTATAACTTGGTAGCTTTAGACAATTAATTTTTAATAGTAGTTAGATAGTCAAAGGTAAATATTAAATAAATATCAATTTATTATTAATATATGTGCAAAAATTTCTAATTTATCATATGATATAATTATATAAAGTTTGATGGAAAGGCTGAGTAAGCTACGAGGGAAAACTATGGAATTACCATTAACAGCAACAGTTTTAAATAAACGCAGCGGTATCACCATCATTGGATCGGTTGGTGATTACCATGCACAAGTCGATTTAACTTTGGCTGATCAATCAGTTGTTCATCCAAATGTCGATGAAAATGGTTCATTTGTGATCGATATTGATTGGGGCAAAGCACATGGTGATATTTTAGTTAAGGCAATGTTACCAGAACATCCAGAATTAACGAACGAAACGATATTGCATGTTCAAGCGCCAGAGCCAATTGTTACGGCAGTTTTGTCAACTCAAGGTATTATGCGTAAGTTAACTGGTTCTGTCAATCAGCCAGGATTATTCATTGAAGTACATACTCCTGAAAATACTCATCCAATTGAAGTCTTGGTAGATGATCATCTAGAATTTGAACTACAAATTCCAATCGCATTAAGGCCAGAAGATTTGCGAGTGACCGCTTTAAATCCCGTGACAGGGGCCCAAATGGAGGTTCCAGTGGAAATTGGTGTTACGACTAAGACGATGACGATTCCAATTTTAACGGATGATATGATTAATAGTTATGCTGCAGCGGCTGAAGGTCGTCGAGCGGCCTCAGAAGCCTATGATCACAGTTTAATGGAAAAAGCAGCGGCTTCAGAATCATTTGTTAATTCAATTGTGGAATCAATTACGCCAAATGAGGATAAACGTGCTAGTGCTGAAAATGACACCGCTCCAAAAGAGCCAGTATTAAATCGCCCGGAAGCGGTATTAGATCTTGATGTAGTATCAGATGATGATCAAGTTTCAATTCCTGAAGTAAATGAAGCGGAAGCTCAGGGATTAAATTCAGTAAAACCCCCCGTTCTTGTGGAACAACTGCAACCAACCACAATGATTCAAGTTGAAGTCTTACAACCACATTATCAGGTGGAAGTTGAGTCGGTATCTGAAATGCCAATTGAAGAACCAATTGATGTAGAGGAAAGCGAAGAAGATGTAGTTGCGATAAAGGACCAAGTTGTTGCACTTGATCTTGATCCAACTGAAGCACTAGAAAATGAGTCTTCGGTTGTAACGCAGCCAAATGATGTCGAATTTTCTGATGGTGATGAGCAGGTTGCGACTGCTACTGGCGTGGCAGAAGTGATGCATAATGGCGGAATTCAAATGGATCAAAAGATTCCAGAACCACGGCCGAAGGTAACTGAAGAACCAAATTATTCTCGAACTAGTCGAAGTCAGAAGAAACGCAAAAAAGGTGGCTTAATTGCATTTTTGAAGCGAATTTTCTTGCGTCAAGATTAATAAATTTTAAAAATAAACATTAACCATGGGATACTGTGGTAAGTGTTTATTTTTTTTGTAATTTGTAAAGCTTAAAGATGATTTTAAATAACTTTTATCTATGGTTTCGGGGATTTAGACAAAATAAAATCCCTAATGACGGAGCATAATCCATCGTTAGGGAATCAATTTAATAATTTATTTTTTTATCATAGATGGAGCAACATTTAGTGATTCAATCATATTAATCTTTTTTGTAGGTCGAATTATCAAACCAAGTATTAAAGTCAGCGTTATCTTCAGCTTGACCGCTAGTAATATGGTTAGTATAGACGTTTTTTTGCTTTTGATCAAAATTTGACCAGATTGAACCGCTAAATTCGTAACGAGATGAATTTGGGATCAAATTGTCTGCGGTAGTATCTTTGATTTTCAAATTAGCATTATTTTTAAATTGGTCCCCCGTCCAGAGAGTAGCGATTCCGAATTGAGATCCATTTTTAAGACTAATTTGACGCGCAATTTTAATGGTATTAATTTCGTGATTGGAATTTTGATCAGCAACTTTTAATGCGATTGCAACGGTTTTGGCATAGTTATTGAGATAAGTTGAAATATCTTTTTGTTTGACATTGTCTTGTAAAATGATAGTAGCAGTTTGATCTTTAAGTAAGATGGTTTGAACTTTAATTGAAAGCTTTTCTGCATTTATTTGTTTAATGAAAATATTGCTAAAATCATTTTTTTGAATAATTTGTTTTGAAGTCGAGGCAGCTACTGAGCTTGCATCAGGGTCTTTAGCCGCTTCAGAGACAGCAATTTTTTCTTGCTTATCAGTTGCTTTTTTTTGCTTCACTTGCGTTGCAACTTGTTTTTGATGTTTTTGATCATTTTGATGCTGAACCATAAGGGTGGCTGAAATCAGGGTTACAATTACAAGCGCGACAGCACTGATTGAAATAATAATTCTTTTGGTATGTTTACGCATAGTTTCCTCCGAGTGATTTTCTTTATATATAATTGTAGCAAAAAGTTAGATTAAAAGCTCATACCAAGTATTTATTAATAATTTAGTTTTGTTTTGGTGATTGAATTGTTACTTTATTGAGAATAAAGCATAAATTAATAATATAATTGTAAGATAGTAATTCAATCACAGTGGAAATGCTTGGTTTGACGGATATGTTTCAAGAAAAACAAATAATGAGAATGATTTTTAGATGCATTCGTAGCATTTAATTTTCATAAGTTTTGGGAATATAATTAATTATTTAATTTCTATCATTATGAATGATGATAGAAATTTATTGAAAATGGATAATTTGAGGACAAATTGCTTGTCAAATTTAACAATGCACAGTACAATTATGAAATAGTTACGTCCTGGAGGAGTAGTTTAAAATGATATGTTTAGAGAGTGATTATTTGCTGCAAAGTCACCATATCAATTAAACCAAGGTAGTCAGGGCACTGAATTAATGAATGATTGAATGTAGTTAATTCCGTTTTCCGCGTTAAGGAACGATGAGATAGAATAAAAATTTATTCTAAATCAGGTGGTACCGTGATTATTTCGCCCTGATGAATCAGTATTGATTCGTCGGGGCTTTTTTATTTTAATGTCCGTAATTGATAAATAGCGAATAAAGAAACGGAGAAAATTAAATGCGTGAAATTGAAATGCCAGGAAAATATGACCCAACGGCTGTAGAAGCGGGTCGTTATGATAAGTGGTTGCAGGATAAGCGTTTTGCACCATCTGAAAATAAGAAGGCGCGACCTTACTCAATTGTTATCCCTCCGCCAAATGTTACTGGGAAGCTGCATTTAGGACATGCATGGGACACGACTTTGCAAGACATTATCATTCGTCAAAAGCGGATGCAGGGATTTGATACAGTATGGATTCCAGGAATGGACCACGCTGGGATTGCGACCCAAGCTAAGGTTGAACAACGTTTAGCTGAGCAAAATATTTCACGCTATGATTTAGGGCGTGAGAAATTTGTGGATCAAGTTTGGGATTGGAAAAATGAATATGCAAGCACTATTAAATCACAATGGGGTAAGCTAGGTCTTTCGTTAGATTACGATCGAGAACGATTTACATTAGATGATGGGCTTTCAGCAGCAGTTAAAAAAGTCTTTGTAAAACTATATGAAAAAGATCTGATTTATCGTGGGGAATACATTATTAACTGGGATCCAAAGGCCCGCACCGCACTCTCGGATATTGAAGTGATTTATAAAGATATCGAAGGTGCTTTCTATCATGTTAAGTATCCATTTACAGATGGAACGACTTTAAATGGTAAGGATTATATTGAAATTGCTACAACGCGTCCAGAAACTATGTTTGGGGATGTGGCTGTGGCGGTTAATCCCAAGGATGAACGTTATCAAGATATTATTGGTAAAACTATTAAAGTACCCCTAGTGGAACGCGAAATTCCAGTGATTGCTGATGAATATGTTGAAATGGAATTTGGAACAGGTATGGTGAAAATTACTCCTGCGCATGATCCAAATGACTTTGAAGTTGGAAATCGGCATAATTTGGAACGGATTAACACTATGAACGAAGATGGTTCCATGAATGCCAGGGCTGGAAAGTACGATGGTATGGACCGCGATGTAGCCCGTAAGGCCATTGTAAAGGATTTGAATGTTGCGGGTTGGATGATAGAAGTGGAGCCATATACGCATTCAGTTGGGCATTCAGAACGAACGGGCGTACCTGTTGAAGCGCGACTTTCAACTCAGTGGTTTGTCAAGATGAAACCTTTAGCTGAGCAAGCTTTAGCAATGCAAAAAACTGACGATCGAGTAGATTTTTATCCACCACGTTTTGAAAATACGTTTACTAGTTGGATGGAAAATATTCATGATTGGGTCATTTCAAGACAATTATGGTGGGGACATCAAATTCCAGCTTGGTATCACAAAGAAACGGGTGAGATCTACGTTGGCGAGACTGCCCCTGCGGATGTAGAAAATTGGGAGCAAGAAACGGATGTTTTAGATACCTGGTTCTCATCTGGTTTGTGGCCATTTTCAACTATGGGGTGGCCTGATACCGAGGCCCCCGACTTCAAACGTTATTTCCCAACCAATACATTGGTAACAGGTTACGATATCATTTTCTTCTGGGTGGCGCGGATGATGTTCCAATCCAAAGAATTTACTGGTCGACGTCCCTTCCAAAATGTCTTAATTCATGGGTTGATTCGTGATGAACAGGGGCGTAAAATGTCGAAATCATTGGGTAATGGGATTGATCCAATGGATGTTATTGAGAAATATGGGGCCGATGCGTTGCGCTGGTTCTTAGCCAACGGTTCAACTCCAGGATTAGATGTTCGATTCTCATATACTAAAATGGATGCAGCTTGGAATTTTATCAATAAGATTTGGAATGCTTCTAGATATGTCATCATGAATCTAGACGATGACACAGATGTTAAATTGCCAAACGTCGAAGAGCGGACCCTCGCAGATAAATGGATTTTGTCACGTTTAAATCAAACTATTGCAACTGTAAGTCAAAACTTTGATAAATTTGAATTTGGTGAAGCTGGCCGGTCACTTTATAACTTTATCTGGAACGATTTTGCAGATTGGTATATTGAAATGACTAAAGAGACGTTAAACGGGTCTGATGTTCAAGCGAAGCAGAATGTGCAACAAGTATTAGCTTATGTTTTGGACCAAACACTGCGTTTGCTCCATCCGATCATGCCATTCGTTACGGAAGAAATTTGGTTAACGATGCCCCACGAAGGTGAGTCATTAACTAATGCGGCTTTCCCAGTTTTCAATGCCGAATTAACTGATGCGAAAGCTGAGTCTGACTTTAAGCGGCTTGTGGATTTGATCACTGCAGTCCGTAATATTCGTACGGAGGCCAATGCGCCAATGTCAACTATGATTGATGTCATGGTACAAACCGATGACAGTGAATTAATGCAGATTATTGATGAAAATTCAGATTATATCAATCGATTTGTGAAACCTAAGCAATTAATCGTGAATGTAGACGTCAATGCGCCAAAATTGGCAATGACGAAAGTCATTACTGGAGCTGAGGTAATTGTGCCGCTAGCAGAACTGATTAATTTAGACGATGAGATTGTTCGTTTGGAAACTGAGGTCAAGAAATTTCAAGGTGAGGTAAAGCGAGCTCAAGGTAAGTTGAAGAATGAAAAATTCGTCAATTCGGCACCTGAAAAAGTTGTTTTGGCTGAACGTGAAAAACTGGCTGATTGGGAACATAAGTTTGCAACGACCAATGAACGTTTAATAGAGTTAAAAGCGGCAAAGTAATTGCAGAATTTTATTTTAATGAGATGATAGTATTTAAAAGGTTCAGGTTGAACTATTTTAAATACTATTTTTTTGAAATAAGGCTGGTCAGAATTAGTTTCAGATAAGTGCCTAATAATGATTAATCGGTTTATCAATAAAAGGCGAATCAAGGTTTGATCACAGTTAAAGGATATAAAAATGATTAAAAATTATGATGATGCAATTAATTTTATTCATGGTCGCCATAAATGGAGTAAAACGAATACTTTTGAGCGTATTACAAATTTGTTACAGGCATTGGGTAATCCGCAAGATCAATTACAATATGTGCATATTACAGGGACGAACGGTAAAGGGTCTGTTGCCCGAATGACTGAGCAATTATTGATGGAACATGGCTTAAAGGTTGGATTGTTTACATCACCATTTATTATGCGGTTTAATGAACGAATTCAAGTGGATAATGTTCCCATTAGTGATGAAGATTTGACTAGGACGATGCAACAAATTGAGCCGATTTTGCTGGAAATGGATCGTTCTTCAGAGGTTGGAGGAGTGACTGAATTTGAAACTTTAACTGCGTTAATGTTTGTTTATTTTGCGCAGCAAAGCTTGGATGTCGTTGTATTAGAAGTTGGAATCGGTGGAATGTGGGACACGACCAATGTGATTCCAAATAAATTAGTTGCTGTTATTACGACGATTGGCTTAGATCATCAAAAAATATTAGGCCAAACAATGACAGAAATTGCCCAACAAAAAGCAGGAATTATTAAGCATGTTAACCAACCAACTGTGATTGGAAGGTTGCCAAAGTTAGTTCTACCTGTGATTAATCAAAAAACACATCAATTATATCAATTAGGCAAGTTTTTTAAGGCTGAACAAATTCAACAAAATCGGCAAGGAGCTTGGAATTTTGCTTGGCTGGATCAATCAGGACGACATTTTGAAGACTTAACCTTACCGCTCCTTGGAATGTATCAATTAGATAATGCGGCAGTTGCTTTAGAAGTATCCGCTTTGACATTGCAAGCTTTGGGACGGTCAATGCAAGAAAAATCAATTAAATCAGCCCTTAATCAGGTCCAATGGCCAGCGCGATTTGAACAAATCAGCCGGAGCCCTGAAATAATATTGGATGGGGCGCATAATTTAGCAGGAATTCAAGCACTAGTTCAAACATTGCGTCAAAAGTATCGTAATGAATCGGTGATTGTGATTATGGGAGTTTTAGCCGATAAGAATTATCAACAAATGTTAGCGGAACTGGCCAATGAACCTTGGATCAAAGTGATTGTGGTGAATTTTGATGCTCCTAATCAACGACAGGCAATTGATCCTCATCGTGTAGTGAATGAACTTGCACATCAAAATATTTCGGTAGGTGGGGATTGGCAGAGCGTTTTAGATGCTGAACTAGCTAAGAATATACAGGCAAAAATAATTATTAGTGGTTCGCTCTATTTTGTATCTGAAGTTCGACAAGTTTGGGTTAGTACGCATTCTATTTAGCGTCCAAAAAGGATGATTTGGTTTAAGATGGGGTTAATTTGGTTAGAAGATTGCTTGATTAAAATCATCTACATTAACTGACTTTAATGTGTTATAGTTTAAGTTATCTTGCTTTTTGACCAAAGCAAGAGCTGCTTTTGGCAGTTTTACAAATGAGTTGTCGAAAATACCATTTGAGGAGATAAAATAATGGCAAAAATTAATGCACCAGTTTATAAGAATCAAGAACTGGAAGGTGAAGTGATTGATCTAACGTATCAAGGGATGGGCGTAGTCAAAGTTAATGATTATCCAATCTTTGTCGTGGATGCTGTGCCAGGTGAGATTGTTCAGTTGGGCGTTACTAAGGTTCAAAAGAACTTTGCTTTTGGTCGTGTAATTAAGCGCATTCGGGAATCTGATGAGCGTAACCATGAAGTTAATCAAGCAGCGTTGACTACTGGAATTGCACCATTGGCAAACTTAACTTATGCTGCTCAATTGAAATTCAAACAAAAACAAATTCAAGAATTATTTAAGAAGGTTCACGTTCAAGCCGAAATTAATCCGACGATCGGAATGGATAATCCAGTTGGATATCGGAATAAAGCACAAGTTCCAGTGCGAAAGGTTCGTGGTCAATTAACGACAGGTTTTTACCGTCGTAACTCACATCAATTAGTTCCCATTGAAGATTACTATATTCAAGATCCAGCAATTGATAAAGCTATCATTATCGTTCGTGATCTAATGCGGCATTATCAACTTGATGCATATGATGAAGAAGCGCATACCGGTGATATTCGTACAATCATGGTTCGGCGCGGTTATTACAGTCATGAAATGATGGTGGTTATTGTAACACGACGGAATAAGTTACCAGTAGCTGAAATGTTGGTGGAAGGAATTAAAAAAGCCTTGCCAGAAGTAACTTCAATTATTCAAAACGTTAATTCTGATAAAACCAATGTTATTATGGGATCAAAGAATAAAACATTGTGGGGTGCTGACTATATCACCGACACATTATGGGGAAAGACTTTTGAAATTGGACCAATGTCATTCTACCAAGTGAATCCTCAAACCACGGAAAGCTTGTACAGTCTGGCGGTTGAAAAAGCAGGTTTGACTGGGCAGGAATTAGTCCTTGATGCGTATTCTGGAATTGGAACTATCTCGTTGTCAGTTGCCGCACAAGCACGTCAAGTAATTGGAGTCGAAATTGTGCCTGGCGCAGTTGAAGATGCCAAGCGGAACGCTAAGATCAACGGAATTGAAAATGTTGAATTTGAGCTTGGTAAGGCCGAAGAAAAGATGGTGGAGTGGCAAGCAGTGGAACTTCAACCGGACGTTATTTTCGTTGATCCGCCACGGAAGGGCTTGACTCCTGAATTAATTGATGCAGCTACTGGTATGCAACCTAATAAGATTGTTTATATATCATGTAATCCGGCAACCTTGGCACGCGACGCTGAACATTTATTGGAAAATGGTTACCAAATTGATGGCCCAGTACAACCAATTGATCAGTTCCCGCAAACAACCCATATTGAAACAGTAACTGTATTTATCAAAGCCTAACTTATAAATATTACTTTCATTCAATATATATAAACATCGGAAGCATTGGCCAACTACGGTAAAATGCTCCGATGTTTTTAATTATCATGATGTTGCAATGATACAGAATTGTTTGAGTCGATGAATTCAACCTTATCATTGATAATCAATGTTATAATTGAAATATCATAACGGATTAAAGGGAGGGCAAGTTGATGACATTAAAATTGGGAATTATTGGTACAAATTGGATTACGAAGATGTTCGTTGAGGCTGCACTGGCAACCAAACAATATGAATTAGTTGCGGTTTATTCACGAACCGAGGCAAAAGGTCAGGATTTTACTACGAACTTCGCTGGTGACCAGGCGGTATGGACCGATTTAAACGATTTTTTGCAAAGTGGGATTGATGTCGTTTACATCGCTTCGCCAAATAGTTTACATTTTGAGCAGGCATACGCGGCTATTGAAGCTGGGGTCAATGTGATTGTTGAAAAATCAGCGTTTGATAATCCGGAGCAATATGAAAAAATTTACTCATTATTGCAAAAAAATCCAACAGTTAAATTATTTGAGGCAGCTCGGCATATTTACCAAGATAATTTTAAAATCATTGAACAAAAAGTTAATCAAATGGCACATATTTCAGGAGCAACATTTGTTTATGAAAAATATTCATCACGTTTTGATGATTACTTAGCTGGTAAAAAACCGAATGTCTTATCACGTGAATTTTCAGCGGGTGCTTTGGCAGATTTAGGGGTTTACCCCCTTTATGCAGCAATCAAGTTGTTTGGACTGCCAGATGATCAATTTTATTTTGCCACGTTACTAGATAATGGCGCTGATGGACGAGGAACCGTGATCTTACGCTATCCAAAATTTGATGTTACCCTTATTTTTGGTAAAAGTGCCAATTCATATGAATTATCAGAAATTCATGGACGACGGGACACTATCGTGATTGATAATATTGCTGAATTAGGTGAAGTTAAATACGATGATGGACAAGGAAATGTCACGGTAATTAGTCAGCCGGCACCTGATAATCCAATGGTGCAAGAGGCAGAATTTTTTGCCAATATTCTACAAAATAAGTTACAAACACCAAATGATTATGAAGAAGCAACTATTTTAAGTCAAAAAGTAAATCTAGTATTGACGAAATTGCGGCATTCAGCGGGAATTAAATTCCCAAGTGACCAATAATAACTAGAACGGGGAAAGTATGAACGAACAAATTAAAGCACGGTTGAGTCAAGCCGGATTCTTAGCGATGACACCAATTCAGTCGGCCGTCGAGCCGGATTTAGCAGCAGGTGAATCAATTGATGGACTGGCTCCAACAGGGACTGGAAAAACATTGGCGTTTACCTGGCCACTATTGCCAAAGTTACAAGCTGGTGATGGAGAACAATTGTTGGTGATGGCGCCATCACAAGAGTTAGCGATGCAAACGACCCGGGTGATGCGCGAATGGGCTAGTTTATTTGATTTAAAAGTGTTGGCCTTAACAGGGGGCGCAAATGTTAAACATCAACTGGATCGGTTAAAGAAGCATCCAGAAATTTTGGTGGGAACGCCAGGGCGAGTGGCTGAATTAGTGCAAAATAAAAAATTGAAGCTACAGCGGTTACGTACGTTGATTTTAGATGAGGCTGATATTTTACTCAAAGAGGAAACCGCAGAACAACTTCAAACTATTTGGGAAGTTTATGGTGATGAAACCATCCAAGTTGCTTTATTTGGGGCAACTGCTGTTGATCCTATGATTCCAGTGAAGTTATTTGATCGTCCCTTTAAACGGATTGATCAACGGGATGTACCGATGCCGACCAGCTTACAGCATTTAATGATTCCAACGGCGAATGACCAGAAGCAAAAACGGTTACGTCAATTTGCTAGTCAAAATCACTTCCAAGCAATGGTCTTTTTCAATACGACGAAGGCATTAAAGACAACGGCAAGCTTTTTAGCCCATGAACATGTGGCTATGGCCACGTTAGTGCGAGGAGATTCAAGTAGTACTCGAGCGAAGGCACTGGATAATTTCCGCAAGGGTCAAGCTAAATTTCTTTTAACGACCGATGTCGCAGCTCGTGGGTTGGATATTACTGATTTATCAGCAGTGATTAATTTTGATTTACCACGTGATGGAGAAACTTACACGCATCGTGCGGGACGTACAGGTCGGATGGGTAAAGCTGGGTTGGTCATTACGCTTGGAAATGATCATGATGCGCGCGATTTAAAAAGATTAGTGCAAGTGGAGATGGATATCTTACCTTGGACTAGTTTTGTAAGTCGTTTAGGAGTTAAAGCCGGTAGCGCTAAGTTAGAAGGTGCGGCAAGTCCAACAAATGTGCATCGCAAGCCACGTGAAACTACAAAAAATTCGGCAAGCCCTTCTAAGAAACAAAAGCCAATTGATAGAAAAAAGATCGGCAAGCCTGCTCCCAAAAAGAATATTACTCTGGTAGCCCCGGAGTCAGAAGTTGAGACCACTAGTCGGAGTGAACGATTTGAAAAAATCAAGAAAGCTAAGCGACGTAAGCAAAAAGATAAGGGTAAGCCTAAACGTAATCAAGATAAGTAGCTGCAATGCCAAAGATACTTAGATTCTTATTAAGATGTATTTTTAAACAAAAATAAAATTAGAGGTTAATGGCCAGTTTCGGATTGGTTATTAGCTTTTTTATTTAGCAAAAATCAATTGTGAATCGTACGTTTACCAATCGGATTTGTGGTAAAATATGCATAAGAATGCATAAATTCATAGTGATGGGTTGAAGAAAGGTGCGGCGTCAATGGCAAAAATTATTAATGGGAAAGAAATTGCGCAAAAAGTACGTGCAGACGTTACTAAAAAAGTAGAAAAAATGATTGCACAAGGAATTACTCCAGGACTAGCAGTAATTATTGTTGGCGAGGATCCTGCAAGTCAAATCTATGTTCGTAATAAAGAACGTGCCGCCGCTAAGGCTGGTATTAATGGACAAACGATTCAATTTCCAACGGATGTATCCGAAGTGGTCGTATTCAATAAAATTCAGGAATTAAATCAGGATGATAGCATTGACGCCATTTTGTTACAGAGTCCCGTTCCTAGTCAGATTGATGAAGAGAAAATGCAATCAGCCATTGATCCTAATAAAGATGTGGATGGATTTAATCCATTAAATATTGGGAAATTATTTGCCAATCGAGCAGGTTATTATCCAGTGGCGAACACCCCAAAGGGAATTATGACGCTATTGGCGGAGACACAAGTCGAGTTACAAGGGAAGTTTGTGGTGATCTTAGGCCGTTCAATTTTAGTGGGGCGTCCCTTATTTGCATTATTAGAAGCAGAAAATGCAACGGTAGCATTATTACATCGCTATACTTCAGATGAACTGCGACATCGTTTATTACAGCAGGCCGATGTTGTGATTGCTGCTACGGGCGTCCCTGGGTTAGTACGAGGAATAGATCTAAAAGCGGGATCAGTAGTGATCGATGTTGGAATTACACGCTTACCGGATGGTCACTTAACCGGAGATGTTGATTTTTTGGCAGCGCAGGATACGGTCGCAGCAATTACCCCAGTACCCGGTGGAGTAGGACCGATGACAATTGCTACCTTATTACAAACAACGGTCGAATTAGCGGCCAAACATCATCAAATGGAGTTACAGGAGCTATAAAATGAAGGACTATTTAACAGTCAGTGCTTTAACCCAGTACTTAAAGCGCAAATTCACAGCTGATCCTTACCTGCAAAAAGTATATTTAACTGGTGAAATCTCAAATTTCAGACGTCGTCCAAAACATCAATATTTTTCAATTAAAGATGATCAGGCGGTGATTAATGCCACGATGTTTCAAGGGGTTTTTAACAAACTCCCCTTTGAATTAGAAAGTGGGATGAAGGTGAATATCGTGGGCCATTTGGATCTATACGCGCCCAGTGGTAGTTATTCAGTGATCGTTGAGAAAATGGAACCTGATGGAATTGGGGCGTTGGCGGTTCAATTTGAACAATTGAAAAACAAATTGCAAAAAGCGGGACTTTTTGAAAAAAATCAACGTTCGATTCCGCGGTTTCCTAAAAATATTGCAGTGATCACATCCCCAAGTGGAGCGGTGATTCGCGATATTATGACCACGGTACAACGACGCTATCCGATTGCTCAGATCACACTTTATCCGGCGGCAGTGCAAGGTGAACAAGCAGTTCCCAGTTTATTGCGCCAATTAGAAGCTGTCGAGGCCAAAGATGTTTATGATGTCTTAATCATTGGTCGTGGTGGTGGTTCGATGGAAGATTTATGGGCATTTAATGATGAACAGCTAGCTTTGAAATTAGCCCAAAGTCCGATTCCTGTGATTAGTTCCGTTGGCCATGAAACAGATACTACAATTGCCGATTACGTCGCCGATCAACGCGCAGCAACCCCCACGGCAGCGGCGGAGATTGCAACTCCTATTTTGTTGACAGATGTTCAAAACGGATTATTAACTCTTCAGATGCAAATGAGCCATGGACTTGGGAAAAAATTGCAATATTTAAGAGAGAAATTTGAACGTGTGCGGCAAAGCCGGGTTTTGAATGAACCATCCCGATTGTATGAGGGGGTTAATCAAAGATTAGATTTGGCAACTCAAAATTTGCAAAATAACTATGGGAATTTAATTCAGCAAAAACAACATCAGTTTAATTTGCTTGAACAACGCTTAACCCCTGCGATGGAGCGACAATTGCAAAGTAAGCAAAACCGTTATCAGCAATTAGTGAATGGTTTGAATTTAGTGAGTCCATTGGCGGTTTTGGCTCGTGGATATAGTGTAACTACGATCGATGAAACGATCATTAAAAGTATTGACCAAGTAAAGATAGGAAAGACAGTCAAAGTTCAAGTTAGCGACGGAACGATTGTGGCGAAAGTACAAGGAGTGGAGAAGCAAGATGAGTGAACAAACATTTGAAGCTAAATTAAATACATTAGAAAAAATTGTGGGCCAACTTGAGGAAGGCGAAGTGCCTTTAGGAACAGCAATGGAGGCTTTTGCGGAAGGGACGAAACTTGTTAAATCGTTACAAAACGAATTGCAGACTGCGGAGCAAAATCTGACTAAGATGGTTCAAGAAGATGGTACTGAGGTCCCATTTGATGTTGAGGGAAAATAATGCAGTTTAATGAATTTATACAGCAATATCAACCTCAGCTAGAACAAGCGTTGGATGAACATTTAGGACAACCTGGGCTTAATAATCAATTGTTAGAGGCGATGCGATATGCTACTTTAAATGGTGGGAAACGGTTGCGACCATTATTAACATTAGCGGTGGTAAAAACTTTTGGACAAAATCCGAGTCAATATTTAGATGTAGCTAACGCAGTGGAATTAATTCATACTTATAGCTTGATTCATGATGATTTGCCAGCAATGGATGATGATGATTTCAGACGTAATAAGCCCACAGTGCATCTTAAGTATGGTGAGGCAGTGGCGATCTTAGCAGGAGATGCTCTACAATCGATGGCATTTGCTTGGTTAATAGATGCTCGTCTGCATGCTGAACAGCAATTAAAATTAGTTCAGCAATTAGCGTTGGCGGCTGGTTATCAGGGCATGGTGGGTGGTCAATTTTCAGATATGCAAGCAACCAATCAAGCAGAAATTTCGCTGAATGATTTAGCGCAGTTGCACCGACGAAAAACAGGAGCGCTCCTTGCTTACGCGGTGGTAGCTGGTGGAATTTTAACCGATCAATCCCAAGTAGTTCAACAAGCCTTGGGTACATTTGGGTTTGCCTTTGGACTAGCATTTCAAATTAAAGATGATTTATTAGATCTGCAACAAGATGATACTGAAAATAAGCAATCCTATCCGTATTTACTCGGAGTAGCCGGTGCGAAACATGAGTTAATGGGGCAATTGTCACTGGCGGAATCTAGTTTGCAATTATTAGAAGCTGAAACAAACACGGAGATGGTGCTTTTGAAAGATTGTTTGCATTATTTCGATGATATGGTGGAGAATTAGTATGGCAGGAATATTAAAAGAGCGAGTTGATGTATTAGCAGTACAGCAAGGTTTATTTGCTTCACGCGAGCAAGCCAAAAGAGCGATCATGGCGGGTGAAATTTTGGGAATCAATGAACAGAGAATGGATAAAGCCGGTGAAAAAATTCCTGTAACGACTGAACTACATCTTAAAGGAGCCCCAATGCCCTATGTCTCGCGTGGTGGGTTTAAATTGGAAAAAATGCGGGATGTTTTTCATTTAGATTTTAAAAATAAGCTTGTTTTAGATATTGGTTCCTCAACGGGTGGATTTACGGACGTTTCACTCCAAAGTGGTGCAAAGCAGGTATATGCTTTAGATGTTGGAACTAATCAGTTAGCTTGGAAGCTACGTTCTGATGAACGGGTGATTGTGATGGAAAATACTAATTTTCGTTATAGCGAATTAGCTGATTTCACGATGGGAAAGCCACAAATGGCAACGATTGATGTTTCCTTCATTTCACTAAATTTAATTTTAGCACCTTTGGCTAAAATTTTAGTTTCGGGTGGTTCTGTTGCAGCCTTAATTAAACCACAATTTGAAGCAGGTCGAGCAGCAGTAGGTAAGCATGGAATCGTCAAAGATGAAAAGATACATTTGGCTGTTTTAAATCAAGTTAGTGAATACGCAAAAGCCGCTGGATTTAGTATTGTTAATCTTGATTTTTCGCCAATTAAAGGTGGATCAGGTAACATTGAGTTTATTGCACATTTGAAGCTGGATGGTGGGGATGAAACGATGGACGAAACGGAACGGAAAGCTGTTGTTACGGCAGCGCATGAACAGTTGAATGCACACCGGGAGTAGTAAGTGATGGCTAGTAATAAAAGAGAGCGCCAAACTGAAATCAAAAAAATAATCACACAACAAAAAGTACAAAAGCAAGATGAACTAGTACAGATTCTCAATGAGCGGGGGTGGAATGTTACCCAAGCCACGGTTTCTCGCGATATTGCTAGTATGCAGTTAGTTAAAGTTCCATTAGCACAGGGCGGGTTTGCCTATGACATTATGCATGGGTCTGATTACCTGGTTCAAGTCCGGGCAATTTTAAATGAGGATCAAACAAAAATTAAGGATCAAGCTAATATGGTTATCATTCAAGTCCGTCCAGGAACGGGTCCAGTGCTAAAAATTGCGTTAGAGACAATGGATTTACCTGAAGTTTTTGGCGTATTAGGTGATGATTCTAGTGTTTTAGTAATCGTTAAAGAAGGTTGTTTGGGAAAGCAACTAGTCAATCAACTATTACAATTATCGTAAAGCTTAGGAGGTGCAGTTATGTTACAGGAACTTTCAATTAAAGATTTTGCAATAATCCCAACTCTTGATTTAAGTTTTGAAAATGGAATGACGGTCCTCACTGGGGAAACGGGAGCAGGGAAGTCGATTATTATTGACGCTGTTGGTTTATTAGTTGGTGGGCGTAGTTCAGTGGATTATATTCGTGATGGTACAAAGAAGGCAACGCTGCAAGGTTTATTCTCAGTAGATGTGAAGGCTGCGGTTTTACCAGCTTTAGAAGAATATGGAGTTGAGCTTGATGATAATCAGGTTTTAATTAGTCGTGAAATTCATCAGAATGGGCGAAATGTCATTCGGATTAATGGTGTAATGATTAATGGAACGGGTTTAAAAAAGATCGGCCGACATTTAGTCGATATTCATGGTCAAAATGAACATCAAGAGTTGATGAAAGTCGAGCGACATGAATTTTTATTAGATCAATTTGCACAAAACGATGTTGTACCAATCCTAGTGCAATATCAGCAAGCTTATGATGATTATCAAAAATACTTTAAATTATATCAACAACGTAAAGCGGATGAACAGGCTTTTGCGCAACGCCTGGATATGCTTACTTTTCAAGTCAATGAATTACAAGAAGCAGATTTAAAAGTTAACGAGGAAGCATTGCTAAATCAGGAGTATCAAGAACTATCCAATTTTCAAGATGTTTTGGAGGCTTTGTCGACGGCCTATGAGGCTTTAGCTGGCGATTGGGAAGGTAATGGGTTAGAAGTTATAAGTCGTTCAGTTACAGCTCTGGAAGGTATTGAAGAACTTAGCTCACGGTATCAGTCATTGACGGAAATGGTTCGTGGAGCATATTTTGAACTACAAGAAGCAGCTTCAGACGCGCTTTCAGTTCGGGATGGGTTGGAGTTCGATGCGGAGCGACTCAATGAGGTGACCGAGCGTTTAAATTTAATTAATACGTTGGAAAACAAGTATGGGACAGATATTCCAGAAGTTTTGTCCTACCAAGCTAAAATTGAAGGTGAATTAGCTGAAATGACGGTTAATGGGTCAACGTTGAGCGATTTAAAGCAGCAGATGTTGGCCGCTAAAAAAGCAGCACAAAAATTAGCAGACCAGCTCACACAGTTACGCAAAGTAGCAGCAATTGAATTAACCAAAGCGATCCATCAACAGCTAGCAGACTTATTTATGGAAAAAGCAGTCTTTTCGGTAAATATAACGCCAACGAAAAACTTGCAGACAATGGGGCAAGATCAAATTGAATTTTATATTCAAACAAATCCGGGTGAATCAGCCAAGCCACTTGCTAAGATCGCTTCAGGGGGAGAATTAAGTCGCATGATGTTAGCAATGAAAACCATTTTTGCTCATGATCAAGGGGTTACTTCCATTGTGTTTGATGAGGTTGATACAGGAGTATCCGGTCGGGTGGCTCAAGCGATTGCAAATAAAATTGCTAAAATCGCGAGCTATTCACAAGTTTTAACGATAACGCATTTACCGCAAGTTGCAGCAGTTGCGGACCAGCATCTCTATATTGAGAAAAAGATTATTAAGCAGCGAACCGTAACTTCCGTGCAACAATTGGATCAACAGGGGCGGATTGATGAATTGGCACGTATGTTGTCCGGTGATCAATTAACTGATGCAGCGCGGGCTAATGCCAGAGACTTACTAAACAAAAGTTAATCTTGATTTTCAAACTTTCCGGCAAATTAGTTGGCATTTATTATGCTTGAATTAATTTAGTAAAAAAGGTAAGATTAAGGTTATTAATTAGAAGGATTAAAGGGGAACATTGACCATGAAGCGTGGGGTTTTAATTGTATTATCAGGACCATCGGGAGTAGGAAAAGGAACTGTTCGTAAAGCTTTATTTGAAGAATTAGATATTGATTTTACATATTCAATTTCAATGACTACTCGCCGTCCACGCAATGGTGAGGTAGATGGTGAAGATTATTTTTTCGTCAGTCACGCTGAATTTGAAGAAAATATTGCTGCTGGTAATATGTTAGAACATGCCGAGTATGTTGGTAATTATTATGGAACCCCTAAAAGTTTTATTGATAAAACGCTGGGCCAAGGGCATGATGTTTTCTTAGAAATTGATGTTCAAGGTGCACTACAAGTCAAAGAAAAGATGCCTGAAGGGGCATATATCTTTTTGACCCCACCAGACCTACAAGCCTTAAAGGAGAGATTAGTAGGGCGTGGAACGGATGATCCAGAAGTGATCGATCGTCGAGTGGCTGCTGCATCATCTGAAATTCGAATGATGGCTAACTATGATTACGCCGTCGTGAATGATGAAGTTCAATTAGCCGTTCAGCGAATTAAAGACATTGTCAAAGTGGAACGTTTGCGAGTTAATCGCATTTTACCAGAATATATCGCCATGATTGAGGAGTTAGGAAAATGATTTTATATCCATCTGTAGATAAGTTACTAGAAAAAGTTAATTCACGTTATAAATTAATTGCTTTGGGTGCAAAACGTGCCCATGAGTTAGAGCAGGGAAGTCTGCCAACACTTTCACACTTTGATTCGGTTAAGCCAGTCGGTCAAGCTTTGGAAGAAATCGAAGCTGGAAATATTATTGTTGATCCAGACGAAAAGCATTTTGATTAACCTTTAATTAAGTTAATTAAGCGATAATAAAGTAACAAAAGGGGTGAGGTTTGTGCCTCACCCCCTTTTTTATTTAAATAATGTTTCTGAAAGGATGCTTAGAATCATGCCAGTTTTGGTAGCGACACATAAAGATTATGTGATGCCCAGTGATCATTTTTATCAGCCAATTTACGTAGGATCGGCTTTACATAAACAGCGGATGGCTGATTTTTGGAGTGATGCCACTGGCATTAATATTTCATCAAAAAACCCTTTTTATAATGAATTGACGGCTCTTTATTGGGCAAAGTACAATTTAAAGGATCAACCAATTATTGGATTGGCCCATTATCGTCGCTTTCTTGGGCGTCGATCGGGACATAAATATAAGTATTTGTTAAGTGAACAAGAGATTAGGCAAGCCTTACAGAAGGTAGATGTCTTGGTACCAAAGGCTCGTAATTATTGGATTGAAACACAGGAACAACATTATCTAAATGCCCATGTTCCTCAACCTTGGCAAGTTTTTGGTCGGGTGATTGAAACCAAATTTCCAGAATATTACCTTGCCTTTGAGCAAGTCTGTCATTCTAAAAAGGCCCATTTGTTTAACATGAGCATTATGAAACAAGCTGAATTTCAAGCTTATACCGATTTTTTATTTGATGTTTTAGCAGCTGTGGAGCAGGAAATCGATTTTAATGCTCTAAAAGGACAAGATCAGCGGGCATTGGGCTTTTTAGGGGAACGAATTCTCGATATTTGGCTATTAAAAACTCATACAACCTATCAAGAATTTCCGATTGTATCATTAGAAAGAGTGAACTGGTTTGATAAAGGATGGCACTTTTTATTACGTCATTTTGGGATAAAAGGCCGGGTTAAAACACATTTTTAAAGGAGAGCTATCATGACAACGAGTGCAGTAGTTGTGACCTTTAATCGGTTACCTATGTTAAAAGAAGTCATTACAGCATTACAAAATTCCACAACGAAGGTGGATCATATTATTGTCGTTGACAATAATTCAAAAGCCGATACAGTGGCGTATTTAACCAATTTGGGTTCACAAATTGAATATGTTCGCTTAGGTGAAAACTTGGGCGGAGCAGGAGGCTTTAACCGAGGCGTTCGTTATTTCATGGAAAAAACAAATGATGATTTTGTCTGGCTAATGGATGACGATACAGTACCATTACCAGATACGCTGACTAATTTATTGACTTTTGCACAAAAGCAGGGCCAATTTGGCTTCTTAGCTTCAGATGTACGTTGGACAGACGGTCACCGTGCGAAGATGAATAATCCCGCCCCAGTCAATCGTCTCCATAAAATTCCAGAGGGTAGTACAACCCCTGAACCTTTGATGAATGCTACTTTTGTGAGTTTATTAATGCAAAGAGAGATCATTGCGCAAATTGGATTACCAATTACGGAATTCTTTATTTGGGGCGATGATATTGAATATACGGAACGTGCCGGTCGCTTGGCTGAGGGATATTTTGTTCCCCAAGCAAAAGTAATTCATAAAATGAAAAATAATGTGGGATCTGACGTGTTGACTGATTCTAGTGACCGATTACCAAGGTATTTTTATTCATATCGAAACAAGATGTATTATGGGGCTAAACGTCCATTTATCGGGCATTTTAAATCAAATATTCGAATCATCATTGATTTATTAAAGGCCTTATTTAAACCTGGTGTTAATCATCGTAAGGAACGGTTGCAGGTGATTTGGAGTGGTGTTCGGGCTGGGCATAAATTCCATCCCAAAATTGAGTTTGCTGAACCTAAAGAATAAATATGATAAAATTAATTGATCTAAAATAATATAACAGATTGTAATTGAGAGGAATAAAACCAATGACTTTGAACGATAAAAAGTATGATTATTTAATTGTTGGAGCAGGACCTTATGGTTCGATTTTTGCCTACGAGGCAGCTAAACGTGGTAAGCGTTCGTTAATCATTGAAAAGCGTTCTCATATTGGTGGGAATATGTATACGCACAGTGAACACGGAATTACGGTGCATGATTTTGGGGCGCATATTTTTCATACTGATAATAAAGAAGTCTGGGATTATATTCGGAAGTTTGCAGAATTTAATGGATTTCAAAATCAAGTTGTGGCCAATTACAATGGCTCACTTTACAATTTGCCCTTTAACATGAATACATTCTATGAGATGTGGGGAACTAAGACTCCTGCAGAAGCGAAAGCTAAGATTGATGAACAAAAAGCGACAGCAGTTGCAGCAATGGATGGAAAAGCTCCTCGTAATCTTGAAGAACAAGCCATTTCATTGATCGGGACTGAAATCTATGAAAAGTTAATTAAAGGTTATACTGAAAAGCAATGGGGACGTAAAGCCACGGACTTACCAGCTTTCATCATTAAGCGTTTGCCAGTCCGATTTATTTACGATAATAATTATTTCAATCACCGCTATCAAGGAATCCCGGTTGGGGGTTACACGCAAATCTTTGATCGTTTGATTATGGACAATGATTTAATTGATGTACAAGTCAATGCTGACTTCTTTGCACATCGGGATGAATATATGGCTGAGTTCCCCCGGATCGTTTATACGGGAATGATTGATCAATTCTTTGATTATAAGTATGGTGAGTTGGAATATCGCTCATTGCGTTTTGAGAGCGAGACAATTGACAGTGATAACTATCAAGGAAATGCAGTAATTAATTACACGGACGCTGAAACACCATATACACGAGTAATGGAATGGCGTCATTTTGATGGGTTAGCTGATGAGGGGAAGACGGTCATTACGCGTGAATATCCACAGGCGTGGGATCGTAGTAAAGAAGCTTACTACCCAGTTAACGATGAAAAAAATACTAATATGTATAAACAATATGCAAAAGAAGCACGAGCCAATGAAGATAAAATTCTCTTTGGTGGTCGCCTAGGTCAATACCGTTATTTTGATATGGATCAAGTGATTAACGCCGCGTTCAATGACTTACGTCACGAATTTGATTTAGATAGTGGTTTTAACTTCGCACATGATGAAACTAAATAAAAACTCGAAGGAATTAGTTATTTATATAAACTAGTTTTTAGATGAGAAGCCCTGAATTGTGTAAGCGATTCAGGGCTTTTTTTGGCTGATTGATTTAATCGAAGAATTGAAAAGTCGCTGAACGGCTTACCATGCAACCTGAATAAATTGAGTAATTGGATCCTGTTATTATTATTTGATGTAATTTTAGTGTAATCATTGGGAGAAATTACTAATTTTTAGTATAATGATAACAGTGTTCATGAAAACGTGATGGATCAGAACGTGCTGGCCAAAGTCAGGCGCATCGCCCGCGATGAACAGAGAGAGGTTAAAAAGATGATTGAAAATTGGGAAAAATTTTTACGACCCTATGAGCAAGCGGTCGCGGAGTTAAAAGTTAAGTTTAGAGCTTTACGAGATGATTATATTCAAAAAGGAGCTGAGACGCCCATTGAATTTGTGACTGGCCGAGTTAAAAGTGTGGGGGCCATTCAAGAAAAACTGGTACGACGACATGTTGACGAAGAACGTTTAGAGCAGGATATGCAAGATCTAGCTGGAATTCGAATCATGACCCAATTTACAAATGATATTTATACAGTTGTTGATCTAATTCGTGCACGTAATGATATGGTGGTTCTAGAAGAGCGTGATTATGTAACTAATTCCAAACCATCAGGTTACCGTTCTTACCATATCGTAGTTGAGTATCCACTTGAGACGGTGACCGGCGAACGCAAAATCTTGGCAGAAATACAAATTCGTACCATGCAAATGAACGTTTGGGCCACGATCGAACATGCGATTAATTATAAGTATGAGGGAGAATACCCCGATGACATGGAGGATAAGTTACGTGAAGTTGCGGAATTAACATTCCAGGTCGATGCATTATTTCAAGAAATGCATCAAGAAATTAGTGAGTCGCAACATGCACTCCGAAATCATACGAAAAGAGATACATTAGGCGATGAGAATTTCAATCTATCAGAATAAGAGTGCTCGATCGCAAAAAGTGAGTGATAATTTAAAAATTTTATTGTCGGAGCATGCGGAACGCTTTATTTTTGATGACGTTAATCCTGAAGTAGTAATTAGTATTGGCGGAGATGGTACCCTGCTATCAGCATTTCAACAATATTTAGATCAGATCGATCAATTACGCTTTGTGGGGGTACATACTGGACACTTAGGGTTCTATGCCGATTGGCAAGAATTTGAACTAGCTGAGTTAGTGGAATCTTTATTGGCAGCACAGCCACAAACCATTCAGTATCCATTACTGGAATCATTGGTGAAATATCGAAATGGTACTCAGAAAAGAATTTTATCAATGAATGAGGCGGCGTTAAAACAAATTTCAGGGACTTTAGCTGCTGATGTATTAATTGATGGAGAATTATTTGAAAGATTTCGTGGTGATGGTCTAACTGCTGCAACGCCAACGGGATCAACGGCTTATAATAAAGCTATCGGTGGGGCGGTGATGAATCCTAGTTTAGCAAGTATCCAATTGTCAGAAATTGCCTCCATCAATAATCGGGTATTTCGGACATTGGGATCACCTTTGGTGGTCGGTCCAGAAGAGGTAATTCGTATTGTGCCATTTAATGTCGATAATGAAATTATTTTAAGTCATGATCATTTAAATGAAACTACGGACCAGATTGAATGGATTGAATTTAGAGTGGCAAAAGAACAAGTTTCTTTTGCCAGTTACCGGCATACACCGTTTTGGCGTCGCGTACGAAACAGTTTTATTGGGGATGAGGTAGTTGATTAATGGCAACTTTTAGCTGGATCAAATTAGATGCAGGTAGTATAAAAATTAAAACATTTTTGGCAGAGCGGGGAGTCTCACATCGAATGTTTAGTATTATCAAACGCGGTGGTGGACGCATTTTATTAGATGGTCGACCTGTCAAAACAATGGATGAGATCAAAATAAATCAAAAGATTACAGTGATTATGCCGCCAGAAATAAGTAATGATTTATTACCATTTTCAAAGCAACCGATTGAGGTCTTATTTGAAGACGATAACTTTTTGGTAGTAAATAAAGCAGCGGGTGTTACATCTGTACCAGGAAAAGCTGACCGCGAAAATACTATGGTTAATCGTGTGAAAGGACATTTGCAACAAGAAGGGGCAGACGATTTGGTACCACATGTTATAACACGCCTTGATCGATTTACTTCAGGCGTTGCATTATTAGCGAAGCATCGGTTTGCGCATGGTTTGTTGGATAAAGACTTGAAAACGCATGCGGTTGATAAATGCTATTTAGCGTTGGTTGATGGTGACTTAGCGCAAGACTATGGAATGATTGATTCCCCAATTGGCCGCATGGATGGTGACTTTATTCGGCGTGAAGTCCGGACGGATGGGAAATCTTCTCAAACTGAATATTGGGTATTAAAGCGATTTGGTGATCAGACGCTTGTGCGGGTACAACTGCATACGGGGCGTACGCATCAAATTCGTGTCCACTTTAAATCAATTGGTCATCCCTTGGTGGGTGACGAAATTTATGATGGGCCTTTGGACCGGGGAGCGAATCGGCAAATGTTGCATGCGTATTGGATTAAATGGTTTGACCCCTTTGCTCAATTTGACCGGCATTTTGTGGCGCCTCTTCCAGCAGATATGAAAAAAGTCATGGATGGATTTATACCAGATTTAGAGGGATTAAAATAAAAAATTACGGAATGAGGGGGGTTGATGAATGATTAATGATGAATTAAGAAATGAAATTGTCCCAATTTACAAGCGTATTGTACGTGATCTGGAACATGGAGCACGCGACGACTTTAATTTGTGTTTTTTTGATTTACATAATTACGATCAAGCTAAAGTATATCAGGCATTACCTCCTCAATTGCGTCATCAACTGATCGAATGGGTTGATCCGTCAGATTTGGCGGATGTTTTTGATTTGATTGAACCAGAAGTTGTTGAAGAAGATCAATTGTTGTCTGAGATGACGCCTCGTTATGCGGCGGATGTTTTAAACGATATGTATATTGACAATGTAGTCGATGTCTTAGATGAAATGACTGAAGATAAGCAAGAACATTACTTGCAACAATTATCAACAGCTAATGCGACCGAATTACGTCATTTACTAAGCTATGAGGATCAAACTGCAGGAGCTTTGATGACTCCTGAGTATGTGGCGATTAAATCGAGTGCTTCGATTGTTGAGGCGCTTGCATTAGTGAAACAAGTTGCTGAAGAGTCAGAACAAATTTCTTATATTTATGTTGTTGAGCAGGATAAATTGATTGGAGTTATATCACTGCGTAGTTTGATTGTCCATCCGGATCACGAAAAAGTTAAAGATGTCATGACCCAATCTTTGGTGACGGTATTACCTAATGATGACCAAGAGATGGTGGCACGACTAATGGCGGATTATGATTTAGTAGCTATGCCAGTTGTAAATGAACAAAACAAAATGTTGGGTATCATCATGATTGATGATATTTTGGATGTTATTGAAGCTGAGAATGCGGAAGATTATGAACGTTTTGCTGGAGTGCACAATCTGGATTTGGAAGAATCACCATTCCAATCAATTATGAAACGTTTACCTTGGTTGATTATTTTAGTGTTCTTGGGCTTAGGGACTGCTTCTATTATTAATCATTATGACCAATTAGTTCAAAAAATGTCAGTTCTTGCTGTGTTTATTAGTTTGATTACGGGAACGGCTGGAAATGCGGGCACGCAAGCATTAGCTGTTTCGATTCGCAGAATTACTTTGAAAGAGAAAAAAGGAATTTTTCGGATGTTTTTTACGGAATTATTAATTGGGTTATCAATTGGAATGATTACCGGTGGAACGATTCTATTAGTTGTGTGGGTTTGGAAAGCAAACTTCTTACTAGGTTTGGCGGTTGGTTTAGCAATGGCTGGAGCAATCACCGTTGCAAATTTAGCAGGCGCCTTTGTGCCACTTTTGATGGAGAGCCTGAAAATTGATCCAGCGGTTGCTTCGGGACCATTTATTTCCACCCTTAGTGATTTAACTTCAGTTATTATTTATTTTAATATTGCTAGTTGGATTCTGAATGTTTGGTTTTAGCTGGAATGGTAAACTGTGATTTGAAGTAGTTGATTAAATGGGCTTGATGTATAAAAGGGGCGAGTGAAAGCATGCGAGATTCGGAAAAATTAAATAAATTTCAAATTATTATTTTAGGGGTTTTAAGTGCATTTGCCGTTTTTTCAATGGATTTTTATTTACCTGGGTTACCAGCTTTACAAAAGGATCTTGGAACAACAGCTTCGTTAGCGCAAATGACGATTACGACTTCATTAGTTGGTTTAGGGGTTGGGCAATTATTCATCGGCCCTTGGTCTGATCGAATTGGACGACGATTACCATTATTATTAGGAACGTTAATCTTTGGTATTACTTCTTTATTAATGATTGATATTCAAAATATTTGGCTAATGATTGTCTTACGTTTCTTTCAAGGACTATCAGGTTCGGTGGGGATTGTATTATCGTTAGCAATTATCACTGATCGATTTGATGGGAAAGAGTTGACGAAAAATATTGCCATTAATCAAGCTATCAATGGTATATTCCCAGTGTTGGCCCCCGTCCTGGGTGGCGTGGTGGTAATGATCTCAAATTGGCGAATGACATTTGTAATTATGGCGATAATGGGTGGATGCCTTTGGTTAGCGGTTAAGTGGGGCCTTCCTGAGACAAGAAATGTTCCAGCGATTTCTGTTTCAAAAAATAAGATGAATTATCGCAGGTTATTTCAAGATAAAAGATTTATGGCATATTTATTTGTTCAAGCATTAATGATGGCATCATTGTTTGCGTATATTGCAGGATCATCATTTGTTCTAGAAAATATTTTTCATCTTAGTATTGCAATGTTTGGTTTGATTTACGCAATCAATGGAATTGGAATAACCATCGCCACATCAATTGCAGGGATTTTGGCACGAAAATATGGAGAACATAATATATTAGGTGGATTTATTATTTATGGTATTTTAGGTGGTCTATTATTAAGTGTGAGTTTGAGATTTACAGGAGTGCTAGAATTGATTTTAGTGGCCTTTTTCATTATTACATCATCAATTGGAGGTGTCCAAGGAATGGCTACGGCACTAGCAATGCGTGGTAAACAGGAGCATGCTGGTAGTGCTTCGGCTTTATTAGGTATGGCACGATATGCCATTGGTGGATTAATGTCACCGCTGGTGGGGGTCTTTGGTACTCAATCTTATGTTGCTTTAGCCGTTTTGATTTGTCTGGTACAGTGGGGCGCATTCGGTTTATATTTATTAGTACCAACAGAAAAAATGTAATGACTTTGCAATGAGTAAAATTTCGAGATATGCTATAATTTAAGTAGGAAATACTTCTATCAAGATTTGAATAATCAGAGATGTTATGGTTGGTGAAAATAACACAATCTGATGGAAGGTGCTACCTGCTTAATGTTTATGAAAATAGACCGGACCCCTTCGTTATCAGGCTAAGAGTGGTAATGTGGGCAGATTGTCTCATTGCAACTAAGGTGGTACCGCGTGTTAGTCGTCCTTAGTTTGTGGTGTGATGATCTGCCTTTTAAAATACTATTTGTCGTACATTAAATTAATAAATCACAGGTGAGGAAAGAAAAGTAATGAAAAAACTATCATCAGCAGAAGTACGTTCAATGTTTTTACGCTTTTTTGAAAGTAAAGGACATAGCATTGAACCATCACAACCCTTAATTCCAAAAGATGATCCGACTCTTTTGTGGATTAATTCAGGTGTGGCAACTTTGAAGAAATATTTTGATGGATCAGTAATTCCTGATAATCATCGAATTACCAATGCGCAAAAATCAATTCGAACGAATGATATTGAAAATGTTGGGCATACGGCTCGACACCATACTCTGTTTGAAATGATGGGTAATTTTTCAATTGGTGATTACTTTAAGCCTGAAGTGATTCCTTGGGCTTGGGAATTATTGACCAGTCCAGAATGGTTTGGCTTGGATGCGGATAAATTATTTGTAACCGTATATCCGAATGATACGGAGGCCAAGAAAATTTGGTTAGAAAAAGTAGGGATTTCACCAGATCATCTTTATGAAGAGCCCGATAATTTTTGGGATATTGGTGAAGGACCCTCTGGACCCGATACAGAAATCTTTTATGATCGTGGGTCGGACTTTGATAATGCGGATGAAGCTGAAAATTATCCCGGTGGTGAAAATGAACGTTATTTGGAAATTTGGAATATTGTGTTTTCGCAATACAATCACTTACCCGGGTTAACTAATAACGCTGATTATCCTGAATTACCACATAAAAATATTGATACGGGGATGGGACTGGAACGCGTTGTTTCAATTTTCCAACATGCTGAAACTAATTTTGAGACCGATTTATTTTTACCATTGATTGAAAAAACTGAAAGTTTGTCTAATCAATATCATTACGGAGAAGACGCTGAGAAAGATGTTTCATTTAAAGTCATCGCGGACCATGCCCGTGCAGTGACATTTGCGATTGGTGATGGAGCATTGCCTTCGAATGAAGGTCGAGGTTATATTATTCGACGTTTGCTACGACGTGCTGTTTTGCATGGACGTAAGTTAGGGATTAGTACTAATTTCCTTAGCCAGCTAGTTCCAGTAGTTGGTACTATCATGAAAGATTATTATCCAGAAGTTTTGGGAAATGCAGAATATATTGCTTCAATTGTTGATGCTGAAGAAGTTCGATTTGGAAAGACTTTAGCAGATGGGCTATCATTATTAGATAAAGTAATTGAATCAGCCAAAGCAAAAGATGGAGTGATTGATGGGGCTGTTGCCTTTAAGATGTATGATACTTATGGTTTCCCATTTGAATTAACTGATGAATCAGCATTAGATGCAGGACTAACTATTGATCGAGATGGTTTTGATATAGCTATGCAAGAACAAAAAGATCGGGCCCGTGCTGCACGTAGTAATCAAACTTCAATGGGTGTGCAAAATGAACTATTGACCGATTTAAAAACGACTTCTAAGTATGTTGGATGGTCACGTGAACAGGTTGAAGAAGCAGTTTTGGAAAATTTGATTGCGGCGGATCACTTAATTGAGGCCATTGAACATGGTTCAATTCAAGCTATTTTCGATGAAACACCATTCTATGCTGAAATGGGAGGACAGGTCGCTGACCGTGGAACTGTCACTAATCTGGCGGGTGAAGTTGTAGCAACAGTTTCAGATGTCCAAACGGCACCAAATGGGCAACATATTCATACCTTAGAAGTAACAGGGCCACTACAGGTGGGGGCCAAATATCAATTATCAGTTGACCATGCCTATCACGTGGCGGTTTCTAAAAATCACACAGCAACACATATGCTAGATCAAGCGTTAAGAAATATTTTAGGTGAGCATGCCACACAAGCTGGATCATTAGTAACGGCAGACGAACTGCGCTATGATTTCACCTATAATGGGGCGGTTTCAAATGAAAAGTTACAGGAAATTGAAACACTAATTAATCAAAAAATATTGGAGAATTTACCGATTTCTTGGGTGGAGACTGATATTGAATCTGCTAAAAAGCTAGGGGCGGTTGCCGTCTTTACTGAAAAGTATGGAGATTTGGTGCGGGTTGTTTCAATTGGCGATTTCAATGCTGAATTTGATGGTGGAACGCATGCTAATTCGACGGCTGAATTGGGAATGTTCAAGATTATTAGCGAATCTGGAACTGGAGCAGGAATTCGTCGAATTGTGGCGGTCACTGGTCAAGGGGTGATGAATTACGTAAAGGAACATGATACAATTTTGCAACAAGTTGCAAATCAAGTGAAAGCACCAACTGTTAATGAGGTTAATGACAAGGTCTTGGCCTTGCAAAATAGCTTAAAGGAAGCACAAAGACAAGTTACTTCGTTAGAAAAACGATTAGCTAATCAAGCTGCTGAGAATGCCTTTAGTGCCGTTGAAACTGCTGGAAATTGGACCTTTATTGCAACGGAAATGGCGGTTGAATCAATGGACGTCCTACGTGAGACAGCGGATAATTGGAAGCAGACGATACCTTCGGATATTTTGATTTTAGCTGCTAATTTAGGGGATAAGGTCAATTTATTGGTTGCAGTGGCTCCAGATGCCATTAAACAAGGACTAAAAGCTGGTGATTTAATTAAGGCGATTGCCCCAATGATTGGTGGCGGTGGCGGTGGACGTCCTGATATGGCTCAAGCTGGAGGGAAGAACCCAGCTGGAATTAACGATGCATTTGTAGCAGCTAAAAATTGGCTGACAAATAAATAAATTAGTGTACAATTACATTAACTAAAGAATAGTTAGTAATTGGTTTTAGAAGGGAGGCCTTCCATGGTGTCAAATGATAAAACAACAGTATTTGAATTTAATGATTCCAATAAATTAGATATTCAACAGACGTTGGAAATTGTATATTCAGCATTAGAAGAGAAGGGGTATAACCCGATTAATCAAATTGTGGGATATATTACCTCAGGTGATCCAGCGTATATTCCTCGTAATCATGATGCCCGTAATTTGATCCGGCGATATGAACGGGATGAAATTATTGAAATTTTGGTGAAGGAATATTTAAATAAATGAGCATATTTGGATTAGATGTTGGTTCTAGAACCGTGGGTATTGCGGTTTCAGACCCTATGGGGTGGACGGCTCAAGGAGTTGAAATTATCAGAATTAATGAAGATGAAGGGGAATTTGGTATTGAGCGAATGAAGGAATTGGTCGCTAAATATCAACCAACGGGCTTCTTATTAGGACTGCCTAAAAATATGAATAATAGTATTGGACCACGTGCCGAGGCGGCTCAAGCGTATGGCGATTTATTGAAAGAAACATTTAATTTGCCCATTGATTTTCAAGATGAACGTTTAACTACCGTTGAGGCGGAACGAATGCTTATTGAAGAGGCAGATACTTCACGAGTTAAACGAAAGCAAGTCATTGATAAACTTGCTGCATCTTTAATTTTGCAAAATTACCTTGATCGAAAAGGTCCTCTTGTTAATGCAAGTGGTACTAAAATGACTTTTGATTAATTCAGAAGTGACATAATTGGAGGAAAGATAATGAATGAAGAACAAGATGTAATCACTTTAATTGATGAAAATGGAAATGAAGAATTATTTGATATTCTTTTTGCGTTTGATGAGACGGAAAAGTATAATAAGCGTTATATTTATGTTATCGCAGCTGGGACTGAGGATGAAGACGAAGTTGATATTCAAGCTTTCAGTTCAGATATTGCGGATACAGAAGTAACCGCAGAAGGTACGTTGGATCAAATTGAAGACGAAGAAGAGTGGGCGATGGTTGAAGACCGTTTGAATCAATGGCTTGAAGAGAACGAGGAAGAGGAATAACATGGTCGATGACAACCAAGTATTCCTTTTTGAGGATGCTTCAGGTGAATTTGAATTTCATGAGTTGTTTCGTTTTAAAGAAGAAACTAATTTTCATAAAACCTATATCGTTTTATATTACGGAGATTTAAGTGATTCGGATGGTGAGGCAGAAATTCAAGCTTATATTTATGCGCCTGATGCAAGTCAAACATCAAATGAAGATGCTTTGTTACTCATCGAATCTGAGGAAGAGTGGGAAATGGTCACTGAGATGATTAATACCTTCTTTGAAGATCCTCAAATAAATAATTAAAAAAGTCCGGTGTTTGAGTTGAGAAGTACTGAATAGTATTTCTTAAATTGATGCATCGGATTTTTTATTTTGGTTTTGAGAAAGAATGATATGATTTCCTGAGTAAAAAAGGTTTGACTTGATACTATATGTTGTATATTATTAAAGCAAGGTCATACTATATGAAATATAATAAAGAAAGGAATATGTTATGAATATTAAAGTACCCACAGTGCTCCTAGACGGAACAGTGCTAGCGCTTTTGGATGAACATGATTTATATGGCTATGCCATTACAAAGCAAGTTCAAAAATATTTGAATGTTAGTGAGTCAACAATGTACCCCGTGTTGCGCCGTCTTCAAAAAGATAAACTATTAACAACTTATGATGAACCATTTGAAGGCCGTAACCGACGCTACTATCAAATAACTGAGGCCGGTAAGATAAATCTTAAAGAAATTAAATTAACTTGGCAAAATTTCAGTGGAGCGGTAGATACATTACTATTATCGAAAGAAAACGGAGGTGAAACCGATGCATAGTGAAATTGAAGAATACTTAGTAACATTTGATCGGTATCTAGCACCAATGCCAGATGGCGAACGTAATGATACTTATCAATACTATGAAGAATTATTTTTAGATTCAGGGATGAAAATTGATGAGATTTATCAAGAATTTGGAAGCCCTAAAAATTTAGCTCGTCAAATTAATGCTAATTATGCAATGGGCTGGATTGAAGCTGATGAAGAAACGGAAAATACTAGCCGTAATCCTCGGATCAGACGAAATCAAGAAAACAGTCAGAAGAATCCATGGAATGCCGCGTGGTTAATTTTACTAGGAGTTTTAGCTTCACCTATTTTAATTCCAGTTGCTTTGGCGCTAATTGTATTCTTTGTCGCTGTAATTATTACTTTAGTTGGTTTGGTTTTCTCTTTAGCGGGCCTATTAATTGGAGCAGCAATTGCTGGTGGATTTGCGATTGCGGCCGGTTTTGGAATTATAACTAAAGGATCAATGATGGCGTTGATTTTAATTGGAAGTGGAATTGCAATTTTGGGGTTAGTAGTTATTAGTATTCCACTGGTCATCTGGGTAATATACGGAATTGGATGGCTTGG